>JAAUUB010000013.1 GCA_012031215.1 Microscillaceae bacterium
AAAACGGTGGACCGTGCCCGCCGGATTCAGCGCTTCTTGTCTCAGCCTTTCTTTGTGGCCGAGCAGTTCACGGGCCTCAAAGGAGTCCTGGTGGATATCAGCGACACCATCAAGGGCTTCCGTATGTTGCTCGAGGATGATTCGCTTTTGCGCTACCCTGAAGCCGCCTTCAACCTGGTAGGCACTATTGAGGAAGCCATTGAAAAAGGCGAACGCCTTATCAAAGAAGCCGAAGGCCGCTAATCTGTCTTAATTCAGTGCTTGGATGGCTTATCTCAAGGAAAAGCCGCCCAGTACTTTAATTAATAAGAAAAATATGCATATCAAAGTCATTACGCCCGACCGGAAAGTATTTGAAGGGGAGGTGAGCCAAGCTAAGTTTCCTGGGATGAGTGGCCAGTTTGAAGTATTGAAAGACCACGCCGCTATGATAAGTATGCTAGGCGAAGGCCCTTTAATCCTGAATACGACCGAAGGTCTTAAGACTTTTATGATTGAAGGCGGGGTAGTAGAAATTTTGCGCAACCAAATCAATGTATTGGTAGAAGCCCTCCTCCCCACAGAGGCCTGATAGCGGTCTCCATCCTTGTCAAAACACCTTGCATTTTGCGAAGCAAGGTGTTTTTTATTTACCCAAGTGCTTTCCCAGAAAATAACCTTCCGATTCTTCTCTTTTTAATGGCTTTTTTGTAAAGCCCTTGCACCAGTAGGATACTCCAATTAGTAAGGTTTTCTTTTCATTTTCAAGGTATCATAAAAGCCATACATTCCCACCTAATTTTTGTAAATTTGAAAAAGTAATGGACACTTGCTTTGGGTTTATCTTCCAAAACAAGGCGCATCTTTCTGCTTTTTGACTGCCATTGTCTGAATTTTTGGCCTTTATGCAAAACCCAGAATCACCAGAAAATACTTTTCTTGCCCCTATCGAAGCTTCGGACGATTTTTTTGCCGATGTGATGTTGCCTGTGCCTCTTGCTTCCCTTTTCACCTATCGTTTGCCAGCCCAGGTGGCTCCTTTGGCCCGTGAGGGGGCCCGCGTGATTGCCCCTTTTGGCAAGCGCAAAGTACTGACGGGCATTATCGTGCGGATTCATCAAAAAGCCCCGGAAAAATATGCCACCAAAGAGCTCTTAGAACTGCTCGACGAGTACCCGCTTCTTACCCGGTTTCAGCTTCGGCTCTTTCAATGGATGGCAGAGTATTATATGTGTTATGTGGGCGAAGTGATGAATGTGGCACTCCCCGCCGGGCTTAAAATCAGCAGTGAATCCCGGATTCAATTGCGGCCCGGGGCAGATTGGGAAAATAAAGAAATCAATGACCGCGAACTGCGTCTGCTTTCGGCCTTGTCCGAAAAAGAATCCCTCACCTATACCGAAGCCGCCGAGGCCAGCCAAACGCCCCAGATTTACCAGGTGATTCAAAGCCTGGCCAAGAAAGAACTGATTATCCTTTTTGAAGAACTCAAAGAACGCTATCAGCCCAAAACCCTAAAGAAAATCCGCCTCAGCTCCGCTCATCTGACCAAAGGCGAACTCGAGAAGCTTTCCCAAAAGCTTGAAAAACAACCCAAGCAACTGGATGTCCTGCTGCTTTATCTGCGCCACGTACCAGTTTTTCGCGACTGGACCCGCAACGAAGCCGGGCTGGAAAAATCCGTATTGCTCAAAACGGAGTCGGTTTCGGATTCGGCCCTGAAAACCCTGCTTAAAAATGAGGTTTTTGAGGAGTTTGAGGTCATTGTATCCCGTTTCGAGGAATACCTACCCCCCGAAGAAGACCATGTTCCCCTGCTTTCGGCGGCCCAAAGCCAGGCCTCCGAAGCCATCCTGCATTTTTTTCAGGAAAAAGAGGTAGTGCTTTTGCATGGCATCACTGGAAGTGGCAAAACCGAAATCTACATTCACCTCATTCGTAAGGTGCTCCACAGTGGCTCCCAGGTTTTGTTTCTTCTGCCCGAAATCGCCCTTACAACCCAGATTGTATCTCGTTTGCGGCGGGTATTTGGCAGCCAGATGGGGGTCTATCATTCTAAATTTTCGGACAATGAGCGGGTAGAGACCTGGCAGGGCATCGTTTCTGGCCGGTTCAATTTTGTGGTAGGGGTTCGCTCGGCCATTTTTCTGCCCTTTGATAATCTGGGCCTCATCATCGTGGATGAAGAACACGAAGCCTCTTATAAACAACAC
Organism: Microscillaceae bacterium; assembly: GCA_012031215.1. Classification (GTDB taxonomy): domain Bacteria; phylum Bacteroidota; class Bacteroidia; order Cytophagales; family Microscillaceae; genus JAAUUB01. Next base: position 2,193 of record JAAUUB010000013.1, read on the forward strand.
GAGCCCGCACCCCGCTACCACGCCCGCGATATGGCCCTGCTCATTGCCCAGATGCAACACGCCAAAGTATTGCTCGGCTCGGCGACCCCTTCTACCGAAACTTACCACCACGCCCAGCAGGGCCGCTATGGGCTGGTGCCGCTGAAAGAACGCTATGGAAATGCCCAACTCCCTCAAATTCAACTGATTGACCTCAAAGCCGAGCGCAAGGCCAAAACCGTGAAAGGCTATTTTTCCAGTCAGTTATTGCGCGAAATACAAACCCGCCTGGAGCAACAGGAGCAGGTCATTCTGTTTCAAAACCGCCGGGGTTATTCTCCTTACATGACCTGCCGGGAGTGCAATTGGGTGCCCAAGTGCCAGAATTGTGATGTAAGTCTGACCTACCACATGTACAGCAATGAACTGCGTTGCCATTATTGCGGCCATCATATTGCCCCGCCCCGCCAGTGTGGCAGTTGTGGAGCTACCCGCATCGAGACCGTAGGGCTGGGAACCGAAAAGATTGAAGATGACTTAAAGATTTATTTTCCCGAAGCCCGTATCCAGCGTATGGACTTAGACACAACCCGAACCAAGAATAGCTACCAGCGTATTTTACAGGATTTTGAAAACCGCCAGATTGACATTCTTGTCGGCACACAAATGATAAGCAAAGGGCTGGATTTTGACCATGTGAGCCTGGTGGGCATTTTTGATGCCGACCGCTTGCTCAATTTTCCCGACTTTAGGGCCAATGAGCGGGCCTTTCAAATCATGATGCAGGTCAGCGGGCGGGCGGGCCGCAAAGACAAAGCGGGCACGGTACTCATCCAGACCAGCGACCCGCAGCAGGAAATTCTCAAGAAAATTCTGGCCCACGATTATGAGGGAATGTACTGGCACGAGATAGAAGACCGGGCGTACTTTTTTTATCCGCCCTTTACCCGGCTTATCCGGCTCATCACCAAACACGAAGAAGATGCCCAAAGGCCACGGCAGGCCGCCCAAACCCTGGCCCGGGCCCTCACCGAAAAAATTGGGCAAAGCCCGGGTACTGGGCCCAGAACCCGCCCTCATTCATCGGGTGCGCAACCTGTATCACTACCACTTGCTGCTCAAAGTAGAGCGGGAAAAGGTCGATTTGAAGGCCGTGAAGCTATTTATCCAGGAAAAAGCGGAGGAACTGATTACCTCGCGGGCCTACAAAAAAATCCAAATCGTGATAGATGTGGACCCGGTTTAAAGGGAAGCATTAGCCATAGCGTTCGGCAATGAGGCGAAGGCCATTGAGGGTGAGGTGAGGGTCAATCTCATCAAATAAATGGGCTACTGGCCCTAGAATGGCCGACAAGCCCCCCGTAGCCACTACTTTGCAGGGCTGGGCCAGTTCTTCTTGAATGCGGGCCAGCAGCGATTCTACCAGGCCCACATAGCCCAGCAGTACCCCCGCCTGCAGGGCCTGGGTGGTGTTTTTGCCAATGGCCGAGGGAGGCAATTCTAAGGGAACCTCAGGAAGCTGTGCCGTATTTTTGAACAAGGCATACATCGCCGTTTTGAGACCGGGGGCAATGGCTACGCCCAGTATTTGCCCGCTGTCGGAGACCGTCGTGAAGGTAAGGGCCGTACCAAAATCTACGACAATGCTATAATCATTAAACTTATCGTAGGCGGCTACAGCATTGGCCACCAGGTCGGAGCCGATTTCGTGGGGGCGCTCTATGGCCATCGGCAGGCGGGAATAAATATCGGGCCCTACCCGAAGCACGGGCAGGCCAAAAAGCTCGTGTAAAACCTGCGCCAGAGTATCGGTCAGGCCGGGGACCACACTGCTAAGCACTACCTTTGAATATTTTCTGCTTTTTGATTACTCTCCAGAAAAAACATATTGATTTCGCGGGCATAAGCACCAGCATCGCGCTGTACGGAAGTAGTAATGCGCCAAATGGCTTCCCAGTTCTGGTTTTTTGCCAGGCCCAGCACAATGTTTGAATTGCCTATGTCAACCGCCAATAACATTCTATGAAAATCAGATTAGCCTTTCAAACGATGTTCAATTTTATCATAAAAATTGCCAAAACTCACGCGGCGAACGCCTTCCGAACGCAGAAAATCGTGGGGAAAGCCCAGGTCAATCTGGCTAATGGTTTCCAGGTCTTGGAGTTGTGCTTCGTTGAGCGATACCGATAAGCAGCCCAGGGCATCCTCGAGTTGGGCCAGGTTTCGGGCCCCTATGATGGGAATAATATCCGGACCTTGCTGGCGCAGCCATTGCAAAGCAACCTGGGCTGGGCTTACCCCCATTTCCTGGGCCAGGGTACTTACCTGACGGGCTATTTGCAAATTGCGTTCGTTGAACTTTACGCTTTTTTCCGACAATCTTCCGCCCGCAATCATGCCTTCATTGTATTTTCCGGTCAGGATGCCCGCCCCCAGGGGCGACCAGGGAGTAATGCTCAGCCCAAAATGGCGGGCCATAGGCAGTAAATCGCGCTCAGGGCTACGCTGAATAAGGCTGTATTCAATCTGCAAACCCACAAAGGCGGTCCAGCCGCGCAGTTCGGCCAGGGTATTGGCCTGGGCCACTATCCAGGCCGGGGTATCCGATATGCCAATGTAGTGTACTTTTCCGGCACGCACGAGGTCATCGAGGCCGCGCATTACCTCTTCGGGGGAAGTCGTAAAATCCCAGGCGTGTACCCAAAGCAGGTCAATATAGTCGGTGTTCAGGCGGCGCAGGCTTCCCTCTACGGAGCGCATCAGGTTTTTGCGGTGGTTTCCCGAGGCGTTGGGGTCGTCGGGGCGGTCATACAGTGTATATTTTGTGGCCAGCACGAAATAGTCGCGCTGGGTAGCCACAAAATCGGCCAAAAACCTTTCGCTGCTGCCTTCGGTATAGCGGTTGGCCGTGTCAATAAAATTGCCCCCTGCCTGGGCAAAGGCATCAAAAAGCCTTTTACTTTCCGATTTATCGGCCCCTGTGCCCCATTCCAGCCCAAAGGTCATGGCACCGAGGCACAATTCGCTGACCCGCAGGCCGCTTTTACCAAACAATTTATAATGCATAGAAGAAAAGATTTTTGTGGAAAACCCGGTCTAAGTTGCTTTCTTTTTGCGAAAAGTACAAATTTTTTGGGGAATAAGCCGCACGGGCCGGGAGAAGGAAGGTTTTTATGCCGTCAACAAGAATCCTAAAAAAAATAAAGGGATGAGATAATCCCTTTAATGACTTACTGAATGGCCTGATTCCTGATGAAAAATTTTGCGAACTTTAAAGAAAGGGATGAGGTGGTTTATTTTAGTATCAGGGGACTTAGAACCGGTGCCATCAGCATCTCAAACTCTAAATTTGTAGCGCTGCCGATGTTCTCGACTATCCATCCGTCTTCCAGCTTCAATATATGCACCTCATCAAAGATAATCTCTCTATGCGTAGCGGCTAAACCAAAATATTCCTGGGTGTGCTTTTGATGGGAGCGAAATCGGGTAAGCACTCTTTTGACATCGGCTTACAGTATGCCCCTATTGCGCATAGATACTATTATTATCCTTATAGACCTTGCAAAACCACCTTCGGCCATTAAAGTTTGGGCCATAAAAGCCCTCCGATTTGCATCACCCAGAGAAGGGCATCTTAATCATTGCTATTTCAGAAATAAAGCCAATGCCACTGCCAGCCTTTGGGCCGGCTAAACTCCAAGGCGGGGCCAGGCAAGCGAACCGTCTCGAGCAAAAACAGCAGCACTTTGTAAAGTTTACGTCGGGGCTGCAGGGCGGTCAAGTCCCAGTCGGGAGCCAGGTAGTATTGCCGATAAGCTCGAAGTCCGCCCAGGCTTTCATTTTCATCGTCGCGGGCGTAGAGCATGCTCCCGGCCCCATAGCCCAGGGCCAGGTTGAGCCATTTTGGAAACCGACTTTCGGGCAAAAACTTATCCACATCTACCGAAAGCCAGTAGGTCTGTCCATTATAGTCTTTGAGCCATTCTTCCTGCCAGCCATTGCCCAGTACATTGGGCCGCTGGGGGGCATAGGCCGTGCGGCGAAAAGAAAACTTAGGCTTAAGGCGCGTTTCATTCCAAAGCAAGGCTTGGCCCCACAAAAAGGCGGAGCCGCTGGTGTTGGCCACGAAATCGCCCCAGGAGGCTCCGTATTCCGGCGAAAAGCCATCCAGAATCTCAATAGGGGCCAGGAGCATCACCCCGGCCATTGCTCCCCAAAACATGGCCTTTTTGTGAGAAAGGCCCGCCCAGCGAAAAGCCTCGGCACTGGCCCGGCTAAAATGATAGGCCGAGTAGAAATGCCCCACTTTGTCCATCTGTTTCCATTGGGCATTATCATTAAAAAAGCGAAACTGTGGGGAAAGTCCCTCTTTGTACCAAAGAAAATAAAGCCCACTGAGGGTAAGTCCATAAAAAGCGGTGCCTCCCAGGGCCAGGGTTTTGATACGTTTGGAAGACGGGGAAAGGCTATCGGAAGAAAATAAGTACGCATTATTTTGGGGAGAAATAGCAAAAGGGACGGCCTGTGGCAGGGCTTGCGAAAAAACGAGATGAGGCATCCACAAGCAAATGAAGCCTACACAGAAAGATTTTGCCCGCAGGCTGATATAACTAGCAGGAAGGCGCAAAATCTTTTTCAAGTAAAAATCAATTTGCAAGCAATTACGGCTGGGTAAGTCTGGCAATATATTCATTGATATTCGATAAATTTGCAATTATGAAGGGTGGGTTGCATTTTTTTTCCGATTAAGTAAAAATATGCTTACACCAGGAATGATTTCACACTTGCTTGTATGAGAGGGTATTGGCCAATCATTCTTTTTGCACTTATCCCCCAAATTGGGGCGGCCCAATCTATACTAGTATCCAAGCCAATCTCTGGTGCGCAGTCTTTACATGCACAAACGCACATATTCACAGGAGGTGCACACCAGGCTCGCCAAATTTATCAACAATATCAGCAAGGGCAAGGGCGAAAATTGTCGAGAAATGATTTTATGCTTTGGCCCAATGCCAGTGGTTATTGGCTGGTAGTCAGGTTTGCCAATCTAAGCCCAAAGTCCTTGCAAAGGATTGCCATAATCCAGGATACAGGTTTGCGCGAAGTGCGTCTTTTCACTACTCTTGAGGGGCAATTGCGCCGCCAAGAACCATTGATACCTCATCGCACTTGGCTTTTTGCCCAGAATGCCTTCTCGATTTCCCTGCCTGCCCAATCAGAAACGGTGGCCTTATTCTGGATAAAGTCGCCTACTTTTTTATTGTCAGAGGTGTGTCTGTGGGAGCAAGCCCAGTTTATCAGGCATCAGCAGTCGTCCGCGCTCATTTTTGGGCTGTATGTGGGTTTTTTGCTGGCCCTTCTCCTGCTCAATGTGCTTTTTTTTGCTTATCCAGTTTTTCGCTGGATGGGCCTGTATCTCTTGTCGGGCTTGCTGGTTTTGCTGGCTTTTGAGGGAAATCTGGATTGTTTGCTATCTCCTTTTTTGCCGGCCTATTGGATACCCAAAGTCAGCTTTTTTCATCTTTTCAATTTTGTGATGCTTTTTTTTATCACGCAGTTGACGGAGGCACTTTCGGGGATTCACCGCTACTCAATTGGCTTAAGGCTGGGCCAAGGCATCAATCTGGTCTTCTTAGGCCTCAGCATTGGATGGCCATTTTATACCCTCTTGCTCGGCCTTTTGTTCATTTCCTTCTATTTCTATTATTATTTGGCTTTGGTGGTGTATTATGCCCGGAACGGGTACCGGCAATATGTCTTGTGTGTGTGTGCTTTTGGGCTTTTAGGCTTTTTTTTAAGCTTGCGGGGTTTGGCCCTTAGTCCTTTGCTGGCTTCACCTATGGGGCTTTCTCATCTTTTGCCCGTGGGGCTGAGCCTGCATTTTGGGTTATTACAGATTGCTTTATTTCGGTTTTTTTTTGCAAAGCCCTCCGCCAAAAGGCAATCAAAAATAAGCACCTCAGAAACATCGGCATCCCCGAGAAAGGATTCTTTGCAAAGCACCGCCACTGTATCTCACAAGGCATATCTGGGGGAGATAATCGAGCAACTAGGATATCAGGTATTTATCATCGACCCAAAATATCGCTTGCAGGTGGTCAATTCCTTCGGGAAAATTTTTATCCAAAAAGTCTTTGGCCTCCGGCTCAAAGCGGGAATGGATTTAAGTCCATTGTTTAGCCGTCCACTCTTTGCCGCCGAAAAGAGATATCTTGACCGGGCCTTGCAAGGAGAAGCCTTTGAGATAGCTGGGCAATATAAAGACTTTTATTTTCAGGTAGATTTTTGGCCTATTTATAATGTTGCAAATCAATTAGAAGCTGTTTTGGCAAAAGTGGAGAATACCCAGCCCCAGCCCAAAATGGAAGAGGAAGCCCAGGCCCAAGCTTTGCCTATCCTGGCCCAAAGCATTGCTACACCGGCCTTGCTCACTTACCAAAACCTGCGCATTTTTTGGGTCAATCAGGCTTTTAGCCAACTAACAGGCTATTCAGCAGCCGAGATAAAAGGGAAACATTTATTTTCATTAATCGAGAAAAAGCTTCGCCGAGCACTCTCCCAGGAATATAGCCAATTGCCCAACCAGGGAAGCCATTGGCAGGGAGAAGTTTCCATTATCACCAAAAAAGGAAGTGTGCAGGTATTTAAAGCCCAGGGAAATAAAATCAGCTTGCCAAATTATCCACGTTCATCGTTTTTGTGGAGCGGGCAAATAGCTTCCTCATTTCGCAAGGAAGCCCAAATGCAAGGAATTATGGATGCTTATGACCAGGCGCTTTGGGTCTTGCAGTGCCCCAAATGGCAGTTGCTTTATTGCAATGTGCTGGCGAAGCAGTTAAGCCCTTGGGTTTTTGGCCGGGAGGCCCTCCTTTTTGAAAAATTATGGCCTTTGGAGATGCTCCCGACTGCTTCGCAGAAATGGGAAAACCGCTTTCGAAAAGCTTTAAAAGGCCAGGAGTTAAAAGTAGTTGACTTGGTCAGGTCAGGAAAAGACCACCACTATCTCGAGATAAAAGTGCATCCTCTTTTTCTGGAAGACAAAGTAGAGAGCCTGGCCATTTTTATCCGTGACATTAGCCATCGCCAAAAAATGGAAGATGCGCTTCGCCTGCATAAGCAACGCTATGAACTGGCCACGGCAGGTAGTCATGAAGGGATGTGGGATTGGGATGTGAAATCTGGGGCTATTTATTTCTCTCCTTCTATGCACAGCTTGCTGGGCTATGCCGAGGGCGAGTTAGCATATCACCAGAATCTTTTCTACCGCCTGGTACAGCCAGAGGACTTGCCTACGCTGGAGCAAACAACCCGTGAATACCTGAACGGCACCAGGGCACATTTTCAGGCCGAATTTCGGATGCAGCACAAAGAAGGGCATTGGCTTTGGCTGCACGCCAAAGCCGTCGGCCTGCGCGACGAAGAAGGAACCATGTATCGTCTGGTTGGCTCTAGCCGCGATATAAGCCCTATCAAAGAAGCCCAATTGAAGATAGAAAAACAGGAAGCCAATCTGAGGGCCATTCTGGACAATAGCATGGACGGTATTTGGCTCATTGACCGCCACTACCGGCTGGTGGATTTTAATAAAATCTTTGCCCGAACCATCGAGAAAAACACGGGCATTGTCCTAATGCCTGGCGATGATGCCCTTGAATTTGAAAAAGCTTTTGTGGAACTCGACCTGTTAAAGGCCCATTACGAAAGTGCCTTTGCGGGTGAGCGGGTACAATTTGAGTATGAAGTCACACTGAATGGGGAAATCCATTACATGCAAAAGCTGATTAATCCTATTTTTGAGCAGGGCCAGGTAGTGGGGGCTTCGGCTTTTGTGCGCAACATCACCCAAACCAAGCGGGCACAAGCCGAGCTTCAAAAAGCCAAGCAAGTGGCCGAAGAAGCCGACCTGGCCAAGTCGCGCTTTCTTTCCACGATGAGCCACGAAATGCGCACCTCGCTCAATGCCGTAATTGGGCTTACGCACCTGCTCCTCCAAGAGCAACCCAAAGACGAGCAAAAAGAAAATTTACAAACCCTTTTGTTCTCTGCCGAAAATCTGCGCGCGCTTATCAATGATATCTTAGATTTTAACAAGATTGAAGCGGGGGCCTTGCAGTTGGAGCGCATAGTCTTTGACCTGCCGGCTTTGCTTCAGTCTTTGCATAAATCTTTTTTGCCCCGTAGCAAGGAAAAAAACATTCAGTTCATCCTTCTTTTGGACAAACAATTGCCCCGGCTTGTGATAGGAGACCCCGTCCGTCTGAGCCAGGTCCTCAATAATTTGATAAGCAATGCCCTTAAATTTACCTCCGACGGCAAGGTTATCTTGGAAGTGCAAGTGGATAGCATCCTCTTGGAAAAGGCCCGGTTAGTTTTTTTGGTTACGGATACTGGCATTGGCATCGAGGCCGATAAACTAGATTATATTTTTGAAAGCTTTACCCAAGCCGACCCTGATACGACCCGCAAATTCGGCGGCACGGGCCTGGGGCTGGCCATCACCAAAAAAATTATTGAACTACACGAAAGCAAGATTGAAGTAGAAAGTCAACCCGGAAAAGGCTCTGTTTTCCGGTTTTGGATTGAGTTTTTATTGCCTTCGGCAGCCGCTAGGCAGGAAAAAACCGGGGCAGGATACTCAGGATAGCCAGCCTTTTCAAAGCTTACAGGGCCTCCGGGTTTTATTGGTAGAGGACATTTTGGTGAATCGCTTTTTGGCCGAAAAATTTTTGAAAAAATGGGAAGTGAAGGTGCAATTTGCTGAAAACGGCTACGAAGCCCTTGAGCTTTTTAAAAAACAGCCTCAGGGCTTTGATTTAATCCTGATGGACCTACAGCTCCCGCTCCTGAATGGCTACGAAACCGCGGAGGCCATTCGTCAATTGCCGCTTGATTCGGCCCATACCATCCCCATTGTGGCCCTTACGGCCTCCACCCTGGCCGAAGTGAAGGAAAGAATTCAGGCCGCCGGAATGAACGATTTTCTTTCCAAGCCGTTTAATCCCAAAGAGTTTTACAATTGCCTGCAAAAGTATGCCCAAGCTTTGACCTTCCAACCTTTTACCAAACCATCAAGCCCTATACCATCTTCTATAAACCTTGATCCTGATGTAGCCATGAACCACCAAATCTACCTTCAAAATATCATAGAACTGACAGGCGAAGACCTGGCATACCGGCGTGAGCTTTTGCAACTTTACATCCAACTGCTGGAAAACCTGCGGCGCAATTATGCCGAATTTCTCAAAAATCCTGCCCCCGAACGCCTTCAAACAGAAATTCACCGTGCCCACCCTTCTCTCATCACCCTACAGCTCGATACGCTGGTGGAACTCCTTAGACAGGGACAGGTCTTGCTCAAAGAAAGCCCGCTCCCGATGGTTGCTATACAGGCCTCGATAGAGAAGGTTGATAAAATGTGTCGGGAGGTAATACAAGTCCTTGAGCAATATCGCCACAGTCTGGATTAGTTTTTTTGGTAGCTTTGCTGGATAATCAAGGCAAAAGGTATGGAGCGTACCATTAATTTGCCCGAGATGCCCTTAGTTCCTTATCAAGAATTGGGCAATTGGGTACAAGATGGAGATATTTTGATGTATTCGGGTGAGGACGAAATCTCCCAGCTCATTCGCTGGGCAACCCGCTCCCAATGGAGCCACGTGGGCATTTTGCTCAAAGTGGCCAGTGCCGATAACCGGCTTATGCTTCTTGAGAGTGTAGAAAATATGGGCGTACGTCTGATTCCGCTTTCCATTTATATCAAAAACATTGAGCGGGAGGAAGTAGAAGAAATGTATTATGCCCGACTGGTAGTGGCGCGTCATCAAATGCTCCACACCGATAAAATTTCCACGTTACTCAACTTTGGTTTAGAGCAAATCACCCGCCCTTACGACCGTGAAGAGATTCAGCGAATTATGCGCCGTATTGCCACAGGAGAAGGAAAAATAGCCCGCGACAAGGCCTATATGTGCTCCGAATTGGTATATGAGTGCTTTTTGGCCGCTGGCATTGAAATTCCTTACAATCATCTGGGCTTCATCTCTCCCGAAGACATCTGGTGCGACCCAGCCATTGTGCCTATTGCCGAGATTGACCATTTGTGAAAATCAAGTACTTAGGGGGCTGTTTTCCACTCTTAAGGAAAATTATTCCGGAAAAGCCCCCAAACCTCTTATTCTTTAATTTGCTTTTTGTTGCTGGCCATAATCACTTTATAGCCTACATACACACCGGCACCAATCAAGGCCCATTTGATTACAAACCACAACATTCCCATCAGCTTGCCCACCACGCCAAAGCCCAGCAAAATGGCGGCTACTATCAAAATCGTTTTTAAAAGGTCATTCATAAAGTTTTGTGTTTGATTCGTTCAAAATTAGTCAGAATTTTTCGAAGTCTATGTCCCTTTCTCAAACGTACAAGCCTGCAAAAAGTGAGGGCTAAAAAGAAATTTACATTTTATTAATCTAAAAAATTGGCATTTTTCCAAAGTTTAAGCCTTATTCGGCAAAATATCGGAACTATGCGCTACCTGCTATTTTGGCTTTGGGGGATGTTGTTGGCCCCGCCTGGCCTTTTGGCCCAAACCGACAATGCCCTCCTGAATCCCCGTGCCGTTGGCATGGGGCGGGTATCGGTCATCCTGGCCGATGAGGGGGCCGTATGGAGTAACTTGGCGGGCCTGACGGCAGTGGAGCAAGCCTCAATCCTGGGTACTTACGAAAATCGTTTTGACTTTTCGGCCTTCCAGACTTTTGCCCTGGGCGGGGTTTTGCCGTTTGCCTGGCCGGGGGCGGCGGGCCTGAGCCTCTCCCGTTTTGGGGATGGACTATACAATGAGTTGAAAATTGGCCTGGGCTATGCCCATCAGCTTGATATGGTGAGCCTGGGTTTGAAAATCAACTACGTACAGGTGGCTCAACAAGACCTGGACAGCCGGGGCAGCTTTGCCTTTGAGCTGGGGGGGCTGGTCAATATCACGCCCCGCTTTGTGTTTGCCGCCCATATTTACAATTTTAACCAGGGCCAGTTGCGGGCCGAAAGCACCGAGAATGAAGCCCTGCCGGTGGTGATGCGGGCCGGAGTAGGCTACCAGTTTTCGGACAACCTGCTCCTGGGAGCCGAACTAGAAAAAGACCTTGACTTTCCGGCCAGTGTGCGGGTAGGGCTTGAATACCGAATTGCCAAGCCTTTTTGGGTGCGCACAGGCATTCGCACGGCCCCCTTTGACGTGCACGGGGGGCTGGGCCTGCGCCACAAACGCTGGCTTTTTGACGGGGCCATCAGCACCCAAACCAATCTGGGGATTACTTTCCAGTTTTCGCTGGGCTATCGCTGGGGCCAATCACAAAAACGCCCAAAGAAAAATGCAGATGAATAAAATAGGTCTTTGGCTGGGGCTGGGGTTCATATACCTGGCCTGGAGCTTGCCCGCCCAGGAGTATCCCCGCCGCGAGGTAGATTTGGATGAGTTTATTCTGGAGCTTTTCCCGGTGCAGGATGAAGACCTGGACTACGAAGAGATTTACGAGGCTTTGTTTCAATATTATCGTCAACCCCTCCATCTCAACCAGGCTACGCGGGAAGAATTGCAGTCCCTCTACGTACTTTCTGAACGCCAAATCAATGCCCTGCTGGCCCACCGCGAGCAGTTTGGCGATTTGGTAAGCATCTACGAACTCCAAACAATCCCTGATTTTGACCTGGGGACAATTTACAAGCTTTTGCCCTTTGCCCAAATTCGTGATACTGGCCGCAAATCATTGCCCCTCTGGAAACGCATCCTTGAAGAAGACAATAACTACCTCCTGCTCCGCTACGACCGGGTGCTGGAAACCCAGCGGGGCTTTACCGACCAGGCCACCCCTTCTACCACCTATCTGGGTTCGCCCGGACGTATTTATGCCCGGTTTCGGGTGAGCCATCCCCGCGATTTTAGCCTGGGCTTCACTCTGGAGAAAGACAATGGCGAACAACTCATCTGGGATGCCGAAACCCGCCGCTATCTGGCCGATTTCATCTCTTTTCACGCCTATTTTGAGAATAAAGGCCGCTTTAAAAAAATTGCTTTGGGCGATTACCAGATTCAGGCGGGCCAGGGGCTGGTTTTGTCCGGGGGGCTTTGGGGTAGGCAAGGGGGCCGAAACGGTGCTCACCGTGCGCCGCAACCAACTCGGCATACGGCCTTACACCTCTTCGCTCGAGACGGGCTTTTTCCGGGGAGCTGCGGCCTCTTACGCACTTGGACCCCTGCAAATCACGGGTTTTTACTCCCGCGTCCGGCGCGACGGCACGCTGAGTGCCCCCACCGACAGCACCGAGGCCGAGTTTGAAGCCTTTATTGAGACCCTGCGCACGACTGGCTTTCATCGAACGGAAAGCGAAATTGGGGGCAAGGGCCGTTTTGTGGAGCAGACTTTGGGCGGCCACCTGCTCTTTCAAAATAAAAACAAAGCCTTTCAGGCTGGGCTTACGGGGGTTTATACCCATTATAACTTGCCTTTTCAGCGCAACGTGCAAAGCCGCAAAGACAGCATCGTGGATTTGTTTGAGTTTCGGGGGCAAACCAATTACAACCTCGGCCTGCACTTTAACTATCACTGGCAAAACTTTTCTTTTTTTGGGGAAGCGGCCCGCTCCAAAAGTGGCGGCCTGGGGGCTGTGGGCGGCCTGGTTGCCAGTCTGGCTCCCAATGTAGAGTTTGCCTATCTTATCCGGCATTACGACCGCGACTTTCACACATTCTTTGGTTCGGCCCTGGGCGAGGGTACACGCAACATCAATGAACAGGGCATGTATTGGGGGATTAAAATTACGCCCATTGTGCGCAAGCTCAAAATTGCGGCCTATTACGACCGCTTTCGTTTTCCCTGGCTGCGCTTTCGGGTAGATGCCCCCTCCGAAGGATATGAATGGCTGGGGCGCATCACCTACTTTTTTTCGCGGGCTACCAACGTATATTTTCAATATCGCCACGAAGCCAAAGACCGCAACCTGAATACCGAGGAAAGCGAAACGGTTTTTCGCCCTGTTTCACGGGGCGACCGCCGCAATTTTCTATTTAACCTTGATTATCGGGCCAAGCGGTTTTTCCGGCTTCAGTCGCGGGTGCAGTTCAGCACTTTTGATTTTGCGGGAAGGCGTACTTCAGGACTGGCCTTGGTGCAAGACCTGGGCCTGGACCTGGGTCGGCTCAAACTGGATGTACGTTTTGCCCTTTTCGACACCGAAGATTTTGACAATCGCCAGTATGTCTATGAGCGCGATGTACTTTGGGCCTTTTCCATTCCGGCCTACAATGGGCAGGGCTTGCGGAGCTATGTACTGTTGCGCTATCAGCTTACCCGCAAACTGGACCTCTGGCTGCGCTATGCCCGCTTTGATTACCGCAACCAGGACACCATCAGTAGCAGTGGCGACCTCATTGAAGGCAATACCCGCTCCGAGCTAAAGGTGCAGGCACGGGTGAAGTTTTGAAATCTTTCAAAATTGACAACAAAAAAATTTAAAAATGTCTGCCCACTTGAGGTATAAATATCTAAGCACCCCAAATAGGAGGAACCCGAGAAGTATTGATTGATTTTTGCGCTAATTCAACTCTTTAGCTTTCCAAATCAAAGTAAAACCTGCTGAATGACTGGCTCTATTTGGGTGTAAACGCCCCCGCCCACACCAAGACATCGTCCGCAAACTGATAGGGGAATTGCCTCTCCCCTGGCCAGTATTTTCTCAGTTGCTTTCGCGATACAAAAACAAGTACGATTGTCCGCCTTCTACGATGGCCCCATTTTTTTTGCTCACCAATACCACATTCAGGTCTATCTCTCGGTTGGGCAGGGCCGAAAAAATATTGCCCGAACTCACCCACTCAAAAGTAGTGGTATCGCGCTCCAGCACCACATTGTTGATAAAAGTATTGTCGGTGTGGTTGTAAAGCAATACCCGGCAGGTATCTTCATCCACCTGAGCCCGCATCCGGGAAACAAATACGATCGAATCTACTTCTAAGTAATTGCGCTTGTCGAAGCGGATAAGGTCAAACTGCCCATCGGCAAAAACAGTATCCTGGCTGGGCGTGGTGATGAGGGCCGTGCCCAGGGGCAGGCGTAGCTGTCGGTCAAAACCACCATCCTGGCCCGGGGGGCCTACTTCATTGATGGTGCATTGGCACAAAAATAAACCCAGGGCCAATACCCAGGCCCGGTATGGATGCGACATATTTGAATCTTTTTCTGGCGCAAATATTGGGAAAATTGCCCAGATTGCCTAATCTTTTGCCCGGCTCACCAATAGACCATCTGAATATCTGCTTGCACCTGGCCCGATTGGTGCGAAAAGCGGGCTTTCTCAAAGCTGGGTGGACCAAAACTACCTTTGGCATTGTTTGAAAATCCATAGCCTTCTTTGGGAATCCCCATCAGGGTTTTATCCAGCTTTTGGTTTTCATTTTCATCATGAAAACACACGGCGGCATACTCACCATAGGGTAGGTCTTGGATATTCAGGCGAGCCACGCCATTTTTGATGATAAGCATTTCTTTGCGCACGGCTTTTTCTATTTTCATATAGGAGGCGGCGGAGCTGTAGAGGGCCAGCATTACTTTTCCTTGGTCCGACTGGCAAGCTTTGATGCGGAGCTGAAGAGGGCCTTTGTTGAAGGTGCTGGCCGTCAGAAAAAAAGTGAGCCCGAGCAAAAGAGCGAAGTTCAAATGTCTTGCTTGCATACAAAGAATTTTTAAACTAAATATACGCACACTTTCTCACAGGGTTGGTTTTGCGCAATTGTTTCTTGGCTCAGGGAAGTTTGGCGTAGGTATTTATCCAGCGGTCGGGCACTTCACCCTGGCCGGCAGCCTGGTAGTCGCGATAGCTACAGGGCACAATCATGGCTTCGGCCGGAGTGTTACCCTCACGTGGAGGATAGGGAACTTCCATCCACCACTTTTGGGTAGTCCGGTGTTTATAGAAAACCATCTGGCTGGGATGGTCCAGGTCAGAAACCACATATTTCATAAATGCCTGCGAGTGAAAATCTTTGACTCTTACTCTTTGGTAATAGCCTTCCGTGAAGTACCATAGCATCAGGGCTACGAGCGAAGCCGTTTTGTGGCGCTCATCCCATTCGGGGTGCAATTCATAGATGCCCAAAGAGGCCATTTCTTCATTTTGCCCCGCAAACCAGCACAACTGGCAGATTTCTTCAGCACTCAGGCCCAGCAAAGAAGCCTGGGGGTGGGCGGGGGCATCCTGCATGCGGACGGCTCGCAAATCAATACTGAGCATGTGGGCCTGCCGCAGAATGGGTTCCATTTCGGCAATATCTTGCCGGATTTGGCCAGCGCTATAGGCTTCATAATAAAAAGCCCCGAGCATCTCCCGGGCGGAGGGGTGGTTGAGATGTGGCTGGTGGCCAAGGTGGTGAAAATTAAAGAGATGGCTAGGTTTTTGGGTCAGGATTTGACGCAAATGCCTTTCCGAGGGGGGTAAGAGTTCGGATGAGCTTACATCTATGCGGGCATCCACACAAACAAGGTTCATCTTTTCGGGCTGGCAGGCAAAGGCCATAAACTGGGCATAATCGTGGGCGTGGTTACCCCCCACTATGAGCGGAACGACCTGATGTTGCCACAAGGCTTCGCATACTTGCCGAAGCACTTCCTGGGTTGCTTCTTCGCTGGCCTGGGCCTTGAGATTGCCCAAATCTACAATCAGATAAGCCCCTTTGCCTTTTTGAAATTGATACAATTGCTGACGCACAGTGTCGGCGGGGTATTGCCCGGAGGAGGCATTGGGCAGGCCCAGCAGGGCGAGGTGTTTTCGCTTCCAGGCGGGAAAACGATTGCGGAAGATTTGTATGTACTGCCCCCATTGGCTAGTTTCAAGCGGGTGGCTGAATACACTTGCCTCCACTGGCAAAAAAAAATCAGCTAAATTCATACTTTCTTTGCGCTACCTGGTAAGAAAATAAAAGCCCTTTCTGTTGAAAATGGCTCAAAAAAATACCATCCCCAAGCGGAATGGTATTGAGAAAGTCTAAAATCCTGTGGAATAAAGCATCAACCTCCGAAATCGTCAAAGCGAATGTTTTCGTTGGGTACGCCCATTTCATCGAGCATCTTCAAAACCGCCGCATTCATCATAGGCGGACCACAGAGATAATATTCTATATCTTCTGGCTCGGGGTGTTTGCTGAGGTAATTTTCCATCAAAACCTGGTGGATAAACCCGATAAAGCCTTCCCCTTCTTCGTCATTTAAGTCGGTCTTCACTTTCCAGCTATCCACCTCTTTGGCCATTTTCTCGTCGGAGAGGGCAATATAATAGCGGAAGTTTGGAAACTCGTTTTCAATAGCCCGAAAATGCTCCGTGTAGAACAATTCGCGACGGGAGCGACCTCCATACCAATAAGAAACTTTGCGGTTGGATTTTTCGGTGTGAAACAAGTGGAAGATGTGCGAACGCAAGGGAGCCATACCCGCTCCTCCTCCAATGTAAATCATCTCGCGCTGGGTAGGGTTGATGTGAAACTCACCATAAGGGCCAGAGATGGTTACTTTGTCGCCGGGTTTGCAGGAAAAGACATAGGAAGAACAAACGCCCGGATTGACGGCCATCCAGCGGTTATTGGCCCGATCCCAGGGTGGGGTAGCAATACGGATATTGAGCATAATAATGTTGCCTTCGGCCGGGTGATTGGCCATAGAATAGGCCCGAAACTGTGGCTCATCATTTTTCATTTTCAATTTCCACATATCAAACTTATCCCAGTCTTCGCGGAATTTTTCCGGGCCGCCGGGGTCGTCAGGATGGGGAGCAATGTCAAAATCTTTAAAATCTACTTCTATTTTGGGTACATCAATTTGAATGTAGCCCCCTGATTCGAAGTGGAGGGTTTCTCCGGGAGGGAGTTGTACGACAAACTCTTTGATGAACGTAGCCACGTTGTAGTTGGATACCACTTCGCAATCCCATTTTTTTATCCCAAAAATTTCTTCGGGAATGCGGATGTGCAGGTCTTGCTTCACTTTGACCTGGCAGGCCAGTCGCACATTGTCTTTGCGCTCTTGGCGGCTGAGGTGGCCCACTTCGGTAGGCAGCACATCGCCCGCGCCAGATTCAATGATGCATTTACACATCGCACAGGTTCCCCCACCGCCACAAGCCGAAGGCAAAAACATGCTTTCCTGGGCGAGGGTAGTGAGCAAGGTAGAACCCGCTGGCACCACCCGGGGATTGGCTTCGTCCCCATTGATAATGATTTTGACCGGGCCGCTCTGCACCAATTTGGATTGGGCAAAAAGCAACAGAACCACCAATAAGGCAATGATGATGGTGAATGCCGCAACGCCCGATAAGAGGGTAAGGCTCATGATTCTTTTTTTTTCTTAATAGTTTTGATTCAAAATTAGTACACATCTGACAAAACCCAAGAACTTAGTCTTGAATTTCTTTGCTGAACTGGCTGCATAAGCAAAAGGTTGTTGTAGTCCCAAAAAAAACCTTGCGGGCCAATGCATTTATCAAGCCTGCCTTGGCCGATTAGGCCAGGGCAGCTTTGTACCGACGGTTTACCTCCTCCCACTGAATGAGAGGCCAGAGGGCATTGAGGTAATCGGCTCTCCGGTTTTGGTATTTGAGATAGTAAGCATGCTCCCAGACATCAATGCCCAGTATGGGGATACCCACCGGGCTGGCAAGATTACGCATCAGAGGATTGTCTTGGTTGGGTGTACTACTTACAAAAAGCTTTTGGTCGCGACCCAGGGCCAGCCATACCCAACCACTGCCAAATACTTTCATTCCGGCAGTTTTCATTTCCTCAATGAGTTTTTCCAGACTACCAAATTGCGCCTCAATGGCCTTGTGCAAAGGCTTAGGCACAGGACGGTCGTGCTTGGGGCCGATAATTTTCCAAAAAAGACTATGGTTGTAGTGCCCTCCCGCATTGTTTCGCAGGGCAGTGTCCTGGGCACTGATTTGGGCCAGGATTTCTTCTAGGCTTTGCCCGCCAAGATTTGTGCCTGTCAGGGCCTTATTCAAATTATTGACATAGCCCGCATGGTGCTTGCCGTGGTGTATTTGCATCGTGAGGGTATCAATGACCGGCTCCAGGGCCTCAAAATCATAGTCGAGGGGCGGCAGGGTAAATTCATTGGCCTGCCGAGCCCGGCGGTTTTCCGCCCATACCGAAAAAGGATTGAGCACCAAAGAGCCAGCCAACAAGGCATTTGCTTTGAGAAATTCACGTTTTTTCATCGTTTTCAAGGTTTGAATTTTGGAAAGCCGGCAAAGGCTTTACGGCGGAAGTTATAACACTGCTTAAAGGTAAGGCTTTGGCCTCGTTTCTGCAAAAAAAAGGGGCAATAAGAAGCTTCGGTCTTTCGTGCGACAAACCGCTGCATCCTAACGGGCAAAAACCACGTTTTCTTGCAGGTGTGCAATCAGCCCCCAAACGCCCTTGCCTTTGTGCACATCCACTCGTTTGTTTGCCGCGCAGGTTTTAAAACTAGCCCGGCCAAATTTGGAGATTCTCGTAAAAATATGCAAACTTGTAAACAACTCCGTTCTACGCTTATGATGAAAGCTTTTTCCCTCCCTACTTTGCGCTTTCTGGGTTTTATTTTATTGGGCTTTGCACCAGCGGGTTTGTGGGGCCAGGACTTTGGCAGCGGCTTGCGCCTCGATGACGAAGGCTATGCCGAAATTCCGCTCAAAGCCTCGCTCATCAGCCGTGATTATACTGAACTGCCCCGACAGGTATCGCTTAAGGCCTATTGCCCTACCCCCGGCAATCAGGGGGTGTATGCCACCTGCGTAGGCTGGGCAACGGCTTATGCCGCCCGCACCATTATGGAAGCCCAGCGAAAACAATGGACTGACCCGGCTATGATTGCGCAAAAAGCGTTTTCGGGGGCATTTATCTACAAGCTCATCCAGATAGCCAGCGATATTTCCTGTGAATACGGCACCCATTTCCAGGATGCCCTGAGCATTATGAAAGCCCGGGGGGTGCCCCGGCACCAGGATTTTCGCCCGCTTTGCCCGGGCAGTGTCTCCATCCCGGAGGCCTTGCACGACAGTGCCCAGGCTTACCGGATTGAAGATTTTCACCGACTTTTCAACGTAAGTGATGGGGCCAATTTTAAGACCCAGGCTGTGCGCAAAGCCCTGGCCCAGGGCATCCGGTGGTGTTTGGCATCAAACTCGTGCCCACCCTTTACAAAGCTGGCCCGCTCTGGGAACCGCTCTCCGAAGAACGTCTCTCAGGTGGAGAAGGGGGCCATGCCCTTTGCATCATTGGCTATGATGATGATAAGTTTGAGGGCCATGGGGCTTTTGAAATTATGAACAGTTGGGGAACCAGTTGGGGTCAGGGAGGATTTTGCTGGATAAAATACCAGGACTTTGCCGATTTTGCCAAATACGCTTTTGAGATGATTTTGCCCGCCCCTCCTCAGATAAATGGCTGGCAAGGCCGTTTTTCGGTAGTCTTGCGCAATCAGCAGTCTCTGCCCGTGCGCTTGAAAGAAAATACTGCCGGCCTGGGATATTATGAACTGCTCCAGGCGCAGGCGGCTGGCACAGAATTCCGGGTGCATTTTGGCACTAAGGCTCCGGCCTATGTCTATATCCTCGGTTCTGACCTCACCAATGAGATATTTGCCTTGTTTCCCCACCAACCCGGCATAAGCCCGGCGCTCAATTATACCCAGAGCGAGATTGTTCTGCCCGACGAATCTCATTATATCCGCCTGGACCAAGAGCCAGGTCGCGACTATCTGCTGGTACTCTATGCCCAGAAAGCCCTCGATTTTGCCCAACTACAAAAAGCGCTTCGGCAAAGCAGTGGAAACTTTGCCCAAAGAATACAAAAAGTATTGGGAAATACCCTGGCGAATGCCTCCGCAGTAAAGTTTGAAAACAATCAGATGCGATTTGAAGCCCAGTGCCCGGCCGATAAAGTGGTGGGCCTGCTGCTGGAAATCAACAGGCAATGAGCGGCTATGAAGAAACAAAGGGAAGGATTTTATATAAAGCAAACTGGTCTTGCTGCACCTCTTTCACAAAATCCAGGTTTACTTCAAAAAGCTCGGCTATTTCTTCCCGGTTGAGCTTGCCCTGAGCAATTGCTTTGCGAATCCCGGCAATTTTGGTTTGTAATGTACCTTGCTGCAAGCCTTGTTGTAAGCCTTGCTGCAAGCCTCTTTCTTTTACTTCCTGTAAAATGGCTTCTTCTATTCCCATATTTTTTCATTTCTGAGGGTGCTTGCCCTCTTGTACCTCATTCACAAAATCCAGGCTTACTTCAAAAAGCTCGGCTATTTCTTCACGGTTGAGCTTGCCCTGAGCAAGTGCTTTGCGAATCCCGGCAATTTTGGTTTGTAAGGCTCCTTGCTGCACACCTTGTTGCACACCTTGTTGCAAACCTTGTTGCAAGCCTTGCTGTAAGCCTTCTTGCAAGCCTTGCTGTAAGCCTTGTTGCAAGCTTCTTTCTTCTACTTCCTGTAAAATGGCTTCTTCAATTCCCATATTTTTTCATTTCTGAGGGTGCTTGCCCTCTTGTACCGCTTTCACAAAATCCAGGCTTACTTCAAAAAGCTCGGCTATTTCTTCCAGGCTGAGCTTGCCCTGAGCAAGTGCTTTGCGAATCCCGGCAATTTTGGTTTGTAAGGCTCCTTGCTGCACACCTTGTTGCAAACCTTGCTGCACACCTTGTTGCAAACCTTGTTGCAAGCCTTGCTGCACACCTTGTTGCAAACCCTGTTGCAAACCCTGTTGCAAGCCTTGTTGCAAGCCTCTTTCTTCTACTTCCTGTAAAATGGCTTCTTCAATTCCCATATTTTTTCTTTGTTGAAAAGTGGTTTGTATCGTCTCGTCCAGCACTTGAAGGCTTTTTGCTTTCTTAAACCGGACGTAATACCGGATGAAATTCAAAAGCTTACGAATCTTGTCATCGCTGTAATGTGCCTCCCGCAAATTTCGGACTAAGTCCCTCTTCCAAATCAACTGCCGCTCATCGCGCTGGTTTCCTTTTATGAGGGCCTGGCGAGCCGTTTGCATCACAACCGAAAAAGGATTTTCGGGCTTCTCGAGTTCCGCTTCGCTCTTTTCTAAAAGCTTAAAAGTGGCAAAATGATATTCAATCCGGGTGCTTTGGTACTGATAGTAGTAGGCCCGGGGATGAAAATCCGGGTTTTCGTCGCTCAGGAGCGCCAGGGTCAGGAGGTCTTGCCCAAAGCGTTCGCGGATACGGGTAAAGTAGATGAACATGCGCTCGGCAAAATCAGGGTCTTGATAGCCTTGCACCTCGATATGAATCAAAATCCATTGTTCGTTGTCCTGTTTGGTAAAAACCCGCACCAGTTTGTCGGCATAGCGTTTTTGGTTACCTTCGGGCTTGGGGTAGATTTCGTCCAGTTCCTTATCCAAAAACTGAAAAGCTTTGCTGAAATCAACGGTCTGGGCCGTCCATTCCGGGAAGAAATAATATAGAAAATCATCAAACAAATCCTCGATAATGCCTTTCCAGAGGGTATCTTTTGAGATGTAGGTCATCGCGCTTCTTGGTTCACTACTCACACAAGACGGTTTCGGCCAGGGGGCTGGCGTGGACGGCTACCCGCACAACCTTGTTTTTGACCAAAACCAGGCTCAAACAACCATACGCACGGGCATAAAAATAATGCAAGCGGGGCGGAGCACCACCTATTCGGGCTACTTCGGTACGAGCGGGCAGGCCCAAAAGCTTTTGCACCGTGCGGGCCTTCTGACCCAGCACGGCCTGCGAGAGCTGACCTTTGAAACCTGTCCGCACCTCGATATAATCGCGCCCGGTGTAGAAATTAAAGCCGTGGCTGGCAAAAAACACCCCCCCACCACAGTTCATTTCGGCATTGTCGGGCGAATCGTCGGTGAAGCAAGGAAAAACATCCTTAATCATCGGGTTGGGGGCCGTGAGTTGCATGCCATTGAGCGTGCCTTTGTCCAGGTCCAGAAACAGATGTTCGCAGTTGAGGTTTTCGCGGCGCAGGGGGGTGAGTTCCTGGGCACTCAGCCCTTCGGCTTTGCGCAGGGTGGCATAGGCCTGAAGCTGGTAATCGCTGGCCGAAAAATAGGAATAAGAAAGATGCTCGCGGTCAATCAGGGTAATGACAATGCGCCCCTCGTCCGCACAGAGCGACTGGCCCGCAAAGATAAACTCCCGAAAGACGGCCCTTTGGGCATCCGCCGTTACGAGTACCCAATCGCCCTGGCAGCCCCGGATGGGAAAAGCCACCCGGTAATGGCGACCTTCGGGCTGGGCCACCAGTGTCATTTCGCTTTCAGTCTGGATGGCGGGGGCATACACCACCCCTATCCACTGGCCTTCCATCCAGGTGGGCAGGGATTGCGCCGGGGCATTGCCCGGACTTAGCCACAAGCCCAGTCCCAGCAGCAGGTTTTGATAGATTGTTTTCATAACACCTTTCTTTCCAATAGATTGATTGGCGAATATACTAAAAAACTGGAGAATATTGCTGTTTAGCGGGATTTCTTTGGCAAAGGTCAATAAACTAAAAATACTAAACACAAGATTATTGACTAAATCGGACACGTGCATTGTCCACGAAGTCTTATGAAGAAAGTAGAGCAATGCCACCTTTTCATTATTCCAATGAGCGTATTTGCTGAAAGATTACAGAATTGTTTGAAACAAAATCACACTTGCAAATTAAATTTTAAAAAACAACGATTTAGCACTAATTTAATATATAGCCATCAAAAATCCGATTATTCGCGAATTGGAGCGTGATAGTGTTTTGCCTCAGTTTGGGGAGCTCAACCTAGAGGCTCATAAGGGCGGAGATTTTATCTTCGTAAGGAAGCGCTAGGCGGGCAGGCTGATGAGTTGGTTGAGTAGCCGCTCGTGCTTTTCCTGCAATTTTTTAATGCGGTCTTCAATCGTAGCATAAAAATCAGCCGGGAAAGGTGCCTGAAAATCAACCGGGTTGTAGGTTTGCAAGGATTCTATGCGCCGGAGGGTATCATAAATAACCATGTGTTTGAGATAGCGGTTGAGTTGAGTTTGCAGTTCGGGGTCTATTTCAATGAGGTGTACCTTGGTTTCAATGATTTCCACCATTTCCCGGTGGTTTTTTAAGATGTATTCCTGCTCTATGATGGCATTGGCTTCTCTGGGTAGGGGCTGATTTTCCTGATTCAGTTGTGGCGAAAGTCTCCAGATGGCATTGTCTTTTTGAAGCCGAAAATAGATGGGGTAATAAAATTCGGCCAGTTGTTTTTCTACCCTCTCCAGGCCTTTTTCCCGGGCACTTTCCAGAATTTTATGATTCAATAAAAGATTTTGCTTTTCAATCTCGAGGTGTTTTGTGTTTTCAAATTTGAGTTTTTCCAGGCTCTTGTGTATCCAATACCCCACAATGGCCAGCAAAAGTGCCAGGAGGCCTTTATCTACAAGGAGGGTGATGAGTTGTTCGGTCATAATTCAGCAAAGAAATGATAAAACGTGGGCAAAAAAGCCACGGCGACTACGCTTTTTTCACAAAGATATGCTATCATTGGCGCATTTATCTGCCCTGAGTAGGGCAACTAATCGTGCCTGGCTAGTGTCCTCTTGTGGCTTCTTGCCTGGTACACCTGATTTTTGAACATTTGTTCAAAATTGCTCCTAAGATAATAAAGCAAGGCGATTTGATATTTTTCCCAGAGGGCTTATGCAAGTTTAAGGGACATCGTACGGGGGGGCTATTATTTTGTGCATAAATTGCCTTTCGTGGCAGTATTAGAAAAATGAGGGGAAAGATTTTTTCCTTTGGGAAATGGCAAGGAAGATTTTGCTGTTTGGGTATTTCTGGCTAGGCTATGAATCTAATTTAAGGGCGATTCACTTCTTTTCCGTTAATTTTCCTTAAAACTTTTGTCGCTTTGGCCCTTGCCCTCTTACTTTGCAAATGGTGCAAAACAATCTCATGAAGCGTATTCTTTGCTTTTGCGGTTTGCTGGGGGGGCTTGGTAGCTTTCCGCTGACCGCGCAAATCCTGGACGATTCCACCCAGCAGGTCTATGGCCCCAAAACCACCGCCTATTACCAGGAACTGGATGTATTGGAAGGGAAGGCAGGCCCCTATGGGGTAGATACCTCCCTGCATAATTTCCATCGCTATTTTGACACCCAAAAGCAGGAAAACCTGAGCCAGAACCTCGGAACCTTTGCTTCTATTATGCGGCCTTTGTTTTTTGACCCAAGCCCTACCCTGGGCACACGACTGGGGCTGGACGGCTACGATTTTTTTACTTTTTTCCCCGAAAATATTCGCTATTTTGATACCAAATCGCCTTTTACACAGGCCTATTATGTGCAGGGAGCCAATAGCGACACGGAAATTCATTTTCTGTTTGCCCGCAATATCAACCCCCGCTGGAACATTGGCTTTCATTATGTCCGCCAAAATACCAACCGGGTCTTTGGCACCAGCCAGCCCGACGACCGCCTCGTGGATGCCCTTCGATTTGTGGCTTTTACGGGCTATAGCTCCGAAAACGGAAAATATCGTATCTTGTATCATCTCTCGGCCCTGAACCACGACGATAGTGAAACAGGAGGAGTAGAACCTAATCCGGCCCTGCCCAATGAGGGTTTTTATAGCAATCGGGAGGCAGATGCCCAGCTTGACCGCACCGCCCGCAGTCGCCAATCGCGCACCTATCACCATCTTTACCAGCAATATGCCCTCAATCCGGCCTTTACAATCTACCAAACGCTGGACATCCGCCGGCAACTGGACGAATTTAAAGCTTCTCGGATTCGTAATTATGCCGACTTTTACCCCCCCGCCCAGCCCAGTCTGCTCCTGGATGGAGAAGAAGAGGCGGTAGCTGTTTTTAACTTCAATGGCAGTCTTAGCAATGAAAGCACGATTTTTCGGCTCTACGAAAACAAATTTGGTATCAAAGGCAAACTGACCAAGTTCAATTATCGGCTTTATTTCCAGAGCCGTGTGTATCAATGGGATACGGGCTACGAAGGGCAGCTTTTGCGCCGACTCAATTCCGATTCTAGCACGGCCTCCGCCCGCCGGATTGAAAAAAGACTGGCCTCCGGGTTTGAAAATTTCGTGGGCGGCACACTTTTTTATCAGTTTAGTGATTCTTCGCGGCTGGAAACCGAGGCCGTGCTGCGTTTGGGGCGCGATTATCGTTTGCAGGCCGTGTTTCGCAACCGCCTGGTGGAGGCCCGTTTTCTCAGCACCCTCTACACACCATCCCTCTTCCAGCAGGTCTATCTGAGTAATCATTTTGAATGGAACAATGCCTTTAGCAATACTCTGGTCAATGAAGTATCAGGGCAAATACACTGGCGCAATCGCCGCCAAAGCCTGTATTTTGCCCCGCAGGGGCGATATGCCGTCGTGAATAATTATATTTATTTTGACAGCCTGGCCGTCCCCCGGCAAACCAGCGATTTTATCCAAATTTTGCAGGTAGGGGCGCGGATAGAAGTGGTACTGGGGCGATGGCACTGGGAAAGCCTGGCTTTGTTTACGGCCAACACGGGAGACGACTTTTTACGGATGCCCGATATTTTGGTCAATGCGCAGGTTTATTGCCAGGATTGCTTGCTCAAAAAGTTTTTGCATACCCAGATTGGCCTGGATGTGCACTACAAATCGGGCTATTTTGCCGATGCGTATATGCCCGTTACAAAGCAATTCTATTTGCAAGACCGGCTCTTTGTGGAAGGCTACCCGATTGTGGATATTTTCATGAACGTAAAAATTCAAAATTTCCGGGTATTTCTTAAGCTGGCCCATGCCAATCAATTGCCCGAAGCAGGCTATTTGACCACCCCCTTTTATCCGGGGCTGGCCCGGACTTTTGTGTTTGGCATAGATTGGATGTTTTTTAAATAAAATATTGAAAATAGGGCGGGGGCTCTCCCGATAAACCCGGTCTCTAAATGCGCAATGATGGAAGCACAAGTCTGGCATAAGGTCTTTGATTCCTGGGCCGAGGCAGAGACACAAGTACCCACAGGCAGCCTGGTTTCGCGCTGGGTGGGAGGGCTGCGTTTGGCCCTGGCCCGGACGGAAGAAGGTTTTTTTGCATTTGAAGATGCCTGCCCCCACAAGTTGGTTCGCCTGAGCCAGGGAAAACTTTGCGCGCCCGCTCAGGTGGAGTGCTACTGGCATCAGTATCGGTTTGATTTGCACACGGGCGAGGAATGTACGGGCAAAAACATTCGTCCTTTGAAAGTATATCCCTTGCAAGCCCAGGGAGAAGGCATTTTTGTGGCCCTGCCTCCTGCACCCGAAGAAAAAGACCCTTTTAGTTTTTGATGGCCGGGCCGATTGCTCGCCGTACCAAATAAAAAAACCGGACGCAAAGCAACCCGGTCTTTTTGCAATTATACCTAAAATTAAAAACTAAACTAAATTAACTTGTATGGATATTGAAACCTCTTTCGCCATGATAAGCTTCGTCCAGGCCCGCCCGCTCTAGCGACTCTTCGACCCTGGCCCCGCGCGTGATGAGAGCAGAAATAAAATAAACCACTAAGGTGGCGAGGGCGGAGTAGGCCAGCGTAACCAGAACGGCGATGAGCTGCACGGCTACCTGAGAAGGATTACCATAGAGCAGGCCCACCGCATTGGGGTTGATGGCCGGATTGGCAAAAATGCCGGTGGCCAGGGAGCCCCAAATGCCTACCAGCCCGTGAATGCCAAAGGCATCGAGCGTGTCATCGTATTTGAGCAGGCTTTTGAGCTTGACAGCCCCAAAATAACCCACCAACCCGGATACAAAACCTATGGCCAGGGCCCCGCTTACGCTTACAAAGCCACAGGCCGGGGTAATGCCTACCAGGCCAGATACGACCCCGGAGGAAACACCCAGCAAAGAAGGTTTTTTACGATAGGCCCATTCTATCAGAATCCAGGCCAAACCCCCTACACTGGCCGCCACATTGGTTACCAGCATGGCATTGGCAGCCGTGGCATTGGCTCCCAGCGCACTGCCCGCATTGAAGCCAAACCAGCCAAACCAGAGCAAGGCCGAGCCTAGCACCGTAAGCTTGAGCGAAAGCGGTTTTTCGCCGCCATTGCCAAAATTTTTGCGCTTGCCCAGCAAAATAGCCAAGACCAGCCCGGCCACGCCCGCATTGATATGTATTACTGTGCCGCCTGCAAAATCCAGCTCGCCACTGCCGCTCAGAATACCACCCCCCCAAACCCAGTGGGTGATAGGGCTATACACCAGCAGCACCCACAAAAAGGAAAAAACCGCCCAAAATGAAAACTTGACCCGCTCTACGACGGCCCCGCTCACAATGGCCACGGCAATGGCGGCAAAAGTGCCTTGAAAAACCACAAACAAGAGAGTAGGAATAGTGCCTTGTAAATCATTGATTTTGATATTTTCAAGCATCCAGGTATCCCAGGCCCCAATCCAGGCATTGCCGGTCCCAAAGGCCAGAGAATAGCCCACCAAGACCCAGGCTACCGAAGCTACACAAAAGGAGATATAGCTCATTCCTACGGTATTGAGCGCCGATTTGCTATTGGAAAGACCCCCATAAAACAAGGCCAGCCCTGCCGGGGTCATCAGCATCACCAAAGCGGTGGCCATCAGCATCCAGGCGGTATCGCCAGCACTAAGGCTGGGGGCGGTTTCCTGGGCCAGCAATGCCGGAGCCACCAATCCAAAAGCAAGGCTAAGTAATATTTTTCTGTGCATACTTTATTTAATTTTTCTGAAGGCCTTCAATTTGAGGGCTGATTAGGATAATTGTTGTTGTTTTTTCATAAGTAAGCCTTCATTTTTAGCTTACCTGTTCAAAAATAGAGGCTTTTTAAAGAAAATGACTTTAAGAGCGAAGGAAGGATATTTTTTTCCCAAAATTTTTTTGAGAAATTGACTTTTAGAAAGATAATTTTTAAAAAATTTTTGGGCTGATTCTTTATCGCCATATAAAATTTGGATAAAAAAAGGCTTATATCTCAATAAAAAAGCCGGATTTCTTACAATCCGGCTTCGTTTCTGGAATAAAACCAAAGGCTTAGCGCACCATCAACAGTTCGCGGTATTTGACCAGCGGCCAGTCTTCGTCATCCACAATGAGCTCGAGTTTGTCGACGTGCTCGCGGATTTGCTCAAAGTAGGGTTTTACTTTTTCATCATATACAAGGGCACGTTCGCGCGTATCTTCTATTTTGTTGGCATCGCGGCGTACCAGGCGCATCTCTTCGGCCAGGCTTTGGATTTGGCTGATATGATGCGAAACGGTTTTGATGGCCTCGGTCATAGTGCCTATACTTTCACACTCAAGCCCCAAATCGCGTAATCCCTTTACATTAAGAATCAGTTCATTTTGGTATTTTACTGCCGTGGGGATGATATGATTGAGGGCCAAATCACCAATCATTCGGGATTCAATCTGTAGTTTTTGATAAAATGTTCCAGCAAAATCTCATGGCGACCGTGCATTTCCGAATGGTTTAGTACGCCCAGTCGCTCGAAGAGTTCGAGGGCTTCTTCCGAAATCAGGGCATCCAGGGCCAGGGGGGTAGATTTTACATTGGGCAGTCCTCGCCGTTCGGCTTCTTTGACCCAGTCCTCGGAGTAGTTATCGCCTTCAAAAAGGACGTTTTTCGCTTCTTTAACATAGCGACGCAGGACATTGACAATGGCCACTTCTTTTTTTGACTCGGATTCTGATTCTTTATCGACCTCTTCCTTGAACTTGAAAAGCTGCTCGGCCACAATGGTATTGAGAATGGTCATAGGCGAGGCACAATTGAGCGAAGACCCAGCGGCCCTAAACTCAAACTTATTGCCTGTGAAAGCAAAAGGAGAGGTACGGTTGCGGTCGGTATTGTCCAGTAGTACCGGCGGCACTTTGTCAATCCCCAGTTTGATGTAGAGGTTTTCGCCTTTTTCTACCTTGATGGAGGCATTTTCTTCCAATTCTTTGAGCACTTCCATCAATTGCGAGCCAATAAAGACCGACACAATGGCGGGCGGGGCTTCATTGGCCCCCAGGCGGTAGTCATTACCCGCCGAGGCGATACTGGCCCGAAGCAGGGCCGAATAGGTATGTACGGCCTTGATGGTATTGATAAAGAAAGTAAGGAATTGCAGGTTTTCTTTGGGCTTGGTGCTGGGGCCCAGCAAGTTCACACCCGTATCCGTACCCATCGACCAGTTGTTGTGTTTGCCACTGCCATTAATGCCTGCAAAGGGCTTTTCATGAAAGAGCACCTCAAAATGATGCTTACTGGCTACCTTGCGCATCACATCCATGAGCAGGAGGTTATGGTCAACCGCCAGGTTCACTTCTTCAAAAGTGGGCGCACATTCGAACTGGCTGGGGGCTACTTCATTGTGGCGGGTGCGTACCGGAATGCTGAGCTTGACACACTCTTGCTCAAAATCGGCCATAAAGGCCCGCACCCGGGCGGGGATAGAGCCAAAGTAGTGGTCTTCCAGTTGCTGGCCTTTGGCGGGTTCGTGGCCAAAGACCGTGCGTCCGGCCAGTACCAAATCTGGGCGGGCATAATAAAGGGCTTTGTCCACCAGGAAATATTCCTGCTCTGGGCCCAGGGTGGCAATCACTTGCTTGACCTCCCGGTCAAACATCTGGCAAACCTGCGTGGCGGCCTTGTCCAGGATATGCAAAGCCCGCAAAAGGGGGGTTTTGTAATCGAGGGCTTCCCCCGTGTAGGACACAAAGATGGTGGGAATGCAAAGGGTTTTGCTGTTGCCATTTTCCATAATGAAAGCTGGCGAAGAAGGGTCCCAGGCGGTATAACCCCTTGCCTCGAAAGTGGTACGCAAACCGCCGCTTGGAAAAGAAGAGGCATCCGGCTCTTGTTGTACCAAGGCACTGCCCTTAAATTTTTCGATGACATCGCCTTTGCTGTCCACATCAAAAAAAGCGTCGTGTTTTTCAGCGGTGGCCCCAGTCAATGGCTGAAACCAGTGGGTGTAATGCGTTACCCCTTTGCCAATGGCCCAGGACTTCATTGCGGCAGCAACCGCATCGGCCGCATCAGCCGAAATGGTCATTCCCTGGCGAATGGCCTGGCTAACTTGCTTATAGACCTCGGCACTGAGGGTGGCCCGCATCACGCGGTCATTAAAGGTATTGATACCATAATATTCTGATACTTTATCAGAAGGGAAGTTTACCGCAACCGTAGGCCGGTTTTGGGCATACTCAAGGGCTTTAAATCGCTGAATGGCCATAATTTAGGGATAAAGATATTGGTATAATGAAAAAAATCCTTCCGATGCTATTTTATGAGCCATTTTGCAAGCCATCTTCCGGTTTCTCGTGCTTTTGGTAAAAAATAAGCAAAAGCTCATTCCAAAAGCTGAAAAAAAGGTTGACTTAGAAAACAAGCCCATTCTGAAAAAAATCCAGGCTTTGCGCCCAAATGCCGTTCAAAAATAAGCGGTTTTTTTGAAATGATTTACAATTTTTTCAAAGGCCCCCTTATAAAAGCAGACGAGCCTTAATTTTGCGCCTCATCATAAATCTGGCACGTATGCACACCATTTTATTGCTTACCCTGTCCAATGTCATTATGACCTTTGCCTGGTATGGCCATCTTAAGTTCAAGGCTTTGCCTTTGTGGCAGGCCATCTTGGCCAGTTGGCTATTGGCTTTTTTTGAATACAGCCTAATGGTTCCGGCCAATCGTTGGGGGCATGGGCGTTTTTCGGCCTATCAGCTCAAGATTTTACAGGAAGTCATCACGCTGGTGGTGTTTGTCATTTTTGCTCATTTTTATCTGCGTGAGGCTTTGCACTGGCGTTATGTGCTGAGCTTTGGCCTGGTAGCCCTGGCGGTATGGGTGGCCTTTCGCCCCTAATGGGGCTTTCAGAAGCAAATCAGCGGAAAGCCTTCCCCCTCATTGCGAAAGTTGTTTTTTTAGAGAAAAGCCATTAGCTTGCAAGTCAGCAGGTTAGAAAAACCTGGTTTCAATTGCCAGAGCGATGTCGGTATCCGAAAATCATTTTTCTCAAAAGAGCCAGGAATGGAGTACTTCCTTTCGCTTGCGCCAACACCTACAGGCAAGCTGGCAACCGCATATTCAGCAGCAAAACCTGGCCCTCAACCAGTTTCAGGACTGGGAACTGGCACAGAGCCGGGCGGCTTATCTGCGGGCCGAAACACTTCAAAACCTGGCTCAACAACTCGAGACCTTTGAAACAAACTTTAAAAAACAGGGCGGGGACCTCTTATGGGCCAGCAATGCCGAAGCGGCACAAGCCCACCTGCGTCAGCTTATCCGGCGCTATGGTCTCGATACGCTGGCTTATAGTCAAGCCCTGATTTTGCTGGAAATAAATCTGCCAGAATGGGAAGGAAGCCTGGCTTTGTCGCCAACAGGCCAGCCTAAGGGCCAAGCCCTGTTGCCGGCCTGGCTTGCTCAGCTTGCGCCTCCGCTTCCTGAAGAAACCCTTGAGGACCCTCCCCCCCATACAGGGGCCGCTATCCCTTCGGTATTACGGGTAACAAGTGCGGATTTTATGGTGGCCGACACGGGTGTCCTGGTCATGATTGATGCGGATGGCACACACACCGCCTTGCTTTCTCAAAGCCAGCCTTTGGTGGTGGTGATGGGGCTGGAGCAAGTCCTGGCCCGGCTTGAAGACGTAGAACTGATGGCGAGTATCAAACATATCCATCGGGAAGCCAAGCCTCATTTTGCCCAATTGCTTTTGGCTGGGCCAGCTCCGACCTCCCCCTTGCACCTGATTCTGCTAGACAATGGCCGAAGCCAGCTTTGGCGGCATCCCTACTTGCACGAGGCCCTGCAATGCATTGGCTGTGGGGCTTGTAGCCGGGCCTGTCCTTTGGTGCCCCTCACGGCGGCGAGCGACCAGGGGCTTTATCCGGGGCCGATTGGCGCTATCCTTAATCCTTTTCTGGCCAAAGCGCGTGTTGCAAAGCCCAGCCTTATTGATACCAGCCCCCTTTGTGGGGCCTGTAGCAGTGCCTGCCCGGTTGGGATAGATTTGCAAAACCTGCTCCATCAGCAGAGAGTTCACCGGCCTCGCCCTTTCTGGCAAAAAGTAAAAACGTGGTGGCCCTTTAGAAACCGCCTGCCCTTTTTAAAAGCAGTCCAAAAGTTTGCCGCAGTGCAAGGTGCGGTTCGCAAGCGTTGATAAGTTATCTATCTATCATTAAGCAATAATTTTAGGGTCTTGCCCCCTCTCAGTACTGAGTTCCGGAAAAGCGCTGGCTTTGGTCTATCCCCTTATTTTCGCTCCAGTCGCTTTCTTTCATTTGCCCACTTTGGCCGTAGGCTTGCAGGGCATTTTGGTAGCAAACCTGGCGCACCTGGGCCTCTTCAATACCCCGCTCGAGCATGAGGGCGGCGGTTTTGGGCACGGCCAGGGGGTCGCTCACCCCCCAGTCGCAGGCACTGTCCACGATGATGCGGTCGGCCCCATATTGTCGTATAATGTCCACCATGCGCTCATTGCCCATTTTGGTATGCGGGTAGATGGTAAAGGCGGCCCAATAGCCCCGGTCCAGCACTTCGCGCACGGTTTCTTCATTGTTGTGGTCAATGACTACTCTATCGGGCGACATGCCCATTTCTTCCAGGACATCCATACTGCGGGTAGTGCCCGCTTTTTTGTCGCGGTGAGGGGTATGAATCATAATGGGTAGTTGGGTCTCGAGAGCCAGGGCAATTTGGAGCCGGAAATACTTGTCTTCGGCGGCAGTTTGGTCATCGTAGCCTATTTCGCCCACCGCTACTACGCCCTCTTTCATCAGGTAGAGGGGCAGAAGTTCCATAACTTGTTCGGCCAGGGCTTCGTTGTTGGCCTCTTTGGAATTAAGCCCAATGCAGCAATAGTGTTTGATGCCAAACTGGCTGGCCCGGAAGCGTTCCCAGCCTACCAGACTGCTGAAATAGTCTTTGAAGGAGCCGGCCTCCGTGCGGGGCTGACCCAGCCAAAAAGCGGGTTCTATGAGGGCTACAATGCCGGCCGCCCGCATGGCCTCGTAGTCGTCGGTGGTGCGCGAAACCATGTGGGCATGGGCATCAATAAAGGGCATTTGAGGGAATTGCATGGCGATTGCTAAGTTTAGGTGTTGAATTCAGGAAAAATAAGTGGCAGGCCAAAGCCTTAATAATCTTCGTACCAGGACTGGGCCAGGCTCGGCCAGGTGAGTTCGCCTTCTTGAGCTTCCTCTGTCCACATCGGAAAATGCTCTAAAAGCAGACGGGCATCGGCATAGGGGTTTTGGTAGCAAACCAGGGTGGCGGCTTGTTGCTGGCGTATGTCGGCATCAATAAAGAGATGCTCTAAATCCGGCAGGAGGCTTTCCTCTACAAATGAAAAAACGACCTGCCAAGCATCCGGAGCCAGATTGCGGCCGGCAGCCCAGCGCTCGTGGGCAAAGTCAGAGAGGATGCGGCTCAGGGAAGCATTGGCGCGTTCGGCCAGGCCATAGATCTTGGTAAGCGGGCAATTGATAAAGGCGGCTTTGAGGTAAAGTTGGTTCCAGGCTGCTTCGTCAAAATACTGAGCCGGATAAGGATTATGCAAAGCAATGGCTTCAAAGACATTGCGCATATTGGAACGAACAGCTTCTGTAGCTAAAGGCAACAGGGCGGGCCCGCTGGGCAGGAGCGGAAAGGCGGCATACAAAGCAAGCAATTCCTGATTATCGGCGGTTTCTTGTAATTGTTTCAATACCCGAGGGGCTATATCTGGCGGCACACTCAATAAAACATAGGCCCGGGCGAGTTGGGTTTGGGTCCATAAATCAAGGCGTAATCCGGGAAAAAGCCCAAGTACTTCTTCTTTTGGCTTCGGCTCTTGTAGCCAGTGCTCATGCCCAAAAACCCTTGCCGCCCCTGAATAGGTCATAAAGAAACGCTTTGGCTCAAAATCCTCAAAAGCTGCGCAGCTTTGTGGAGCCACTCCTGGCCCAAAGCCGACAAGGGCAAATCCAGAAGCCAGGTTTTAAGGATTGCAAAGGGGGCAGCCGAGGCAGAGGATGGGGGCATGGGGTTCGCTTTTTTGTTGAATAAATTTCGGGCTTAGACCACAAAATAAAGAAAAAAACCTGAAAAACCAGCCCATTCCAGCCTTTGCCCCGCTTCCTGGAATTTAGGATTTTTCTAAAAAATCGAGAATAATTTGAGCCCAAGCTTCTCCTTTGTCTTCCTGCACAAAATGCCCGGCTCCGGCTATTGTGGTGTGGGCCTGCCCCTGTGTGCCCGGCACTACTTTTTGAAAAAAGGCATCGCCGCCCCGCGTGATGGGGTCGGAATCACTGAAGGCGGTCAGAAAAGGCTTCTGCCAGCCTTTCAAATCTCCCAGGCCTGGAGGTTGGCCGGCACCGCAGGGTCGTCTTCGGAAATGGGCACCAGGGCCGGAAAAATGCGGGCTGCTTCTTTGTAGGTCTCATCTGGAAAAGGCGCATCATAGGCCGCCATGATTTCAGGGCTGAGTTTATTCACACAACCCCCACTCACAATCTTGCCAATGGGCATTTCGGGGACAGTTTGTGAAAACTCCCGCCATTTTATAAAGGCTTCGGAAGGGCTGCCCTGGCCAGTTGGCAAAAAAGTATTGGAGGCTGTGATACGTTTAAACCGCGCGGTGTGCTCGGCGGCCAAGCGCAAGCCAATTAGCCCGCCCCAGTCCTGACAAACCAATGTCAGGTTTTGCAGCTCGAGTTGGGTGATAAAAGCGGCCATCCAGTCCACATGGCTTTGGTAAGAATAATCCTTACGGCTACGGAGCTTGTCCGATTTTCCAAAACCAATCAAATCCGGGGCAATGACCCGATGGCCTGCCTGTGCCAAAATCGGAATCATCTTCCGGTAGAGATAGGACCAGGTTGGCTCACCGTGGAGCAGCAGCAGTGTTTCAGAAGCATCGGCAGGGCCTTCGGCTACATAATGTATCCTCAAGCCGCCGTCCAGTTCCAGATAATGCGGTGCAAAAGGTAATCGGGCAAATGAGCAAATCGTTCTTCGGGGGTACGCAAAAATCCATGGTAATGAGAATAAAAGGTGATAAGCATAAATCTTGTGGGTAAATTACCCAAGAAAAGCGATACATTTCAATTTGCAAAGTGAAAATTGTAAAAAATGAAGGTGGGATGACATTCGCCGCAAAAGTGATTCGGCCCGGGAAAAGGATGGGGAAGAAAATGGGCCGGAAAGGGTAGCTCAGCGATAAGGACCAAAGGGAGGAAAACCTCCATAAAAATCCTAAAATCCGGGAACCTAGCGGCTTCTCACCAAAAAAAACTTGATTCTTGGGCTACCTGCAAATGATTTGCTATTTTTACTTCATTATTCCGAATAGGGCAATCAAAAAAGACGAAGGTCAGAAAACAGATGGAAGAAAATATAAAGAAAATTGTGGTGCTGGGGGCCGGCGAAAGTGGCGTGGGAGCGGCACGATTGGCCCAGGCCCGGGGCTACCAGGTGTTTGTATCAGATGCGGGCGAAATCGCTCCGGCATTTGAAGCAGAGCTCAAGCAGTACGAGATAGAATACGAAATGGGGCAGCATACCGAAGTGCGGGTATTGGAGGCCGATGAAATTGTGAAAAGCCCCGGAATTCCCAATGAAGTATCCATTTTAGAAACCCTTCGGGAGCGAAATATTCCCATCATTTCTGAGATTGAGTTTGCCGCCCGCCATACCCAGGCCAAGATTATTGCCATCACAGGCAGCAATGGCAAAACCACCACCACTTTGCTTACCTACCATCTTTTGCAATCGGCGGGCTTTAAGGTAGGCCTGGCTGGCAACATCGGTGATAGTTTTGCCCGTAAGGTGTTGGAAGTGCAACCCGATTACTGGGTGCTGGAAGTGAGTAGTTTTCAGCTCGAGCACTGCTTTCACTTCAGTCCTGATATTGCCATCTTGCTCAATATTACCCCCGACCACCTGGACCGCTACGGCAATAATTTTCAGCGCTACGTGGAGGCCAAGTTTCGCATTGCCCAAAACCTGAAAGCTGATCAACATTTTATCTATTTCAAAGATAACCCGGCCATTGCCCGCGAAATGCGCAAACTCAACCTGCCGGGCAGCTTTGGCCTATTTCCATTCAGGAAACCCTCGAGAATGGGGCCTTTCTTCGCGACAAGGCCCTTCATTTTCTGTTGAAAAAAAATAAGTTTCAGGCGCAAATCCCCGCCGAGGAAATTCCGCTCAAAGGCCGCCATAACCTGGTCAATACGATGGCTGCAGTGCTGGCCGGATTGCAGGTAGGGGCTACGGTGGATGTATTACGGACTTATTTTCACAATTTTAAAGGCGTGGAGCATCGCCTGGAAGAGGTAGCCGAAATCGCCGGGGTAAAGTTTATCAATGACTCAAAGGCCACCAATGTAGATTCGGTCTATTTTGCCCTCGATAGCTTTGAAGAGCGAGTAGTCTGGATTGCCGGGGGAGTAGATAAAGGCAATGATTATGAAAAAATTTTCGACCTGGTCAAGCAAAAGGTCAAATACCTGGTATGCCTGGGCCGGGACAATCAGAAGATTTTCAATACTTTTAAAGACGATATTCATATCATTTATCAGGCCGACAATATGCGCGATGCCGTTGAGCAGGCCTTTGAGCTGGCCCGGGCTGGCGATATTGTTTTGCTCTCGCCAGCTTGCGCCAGCTTTGATTTATTTAAGAACTATGAAGACCGGGGTCAGCAATTCAAAAAATTGTGGCCAAACTGAATAAAATCGCAACCCTGAAAGGCAAATGAATCTGGATACTCACGAGCCGGCCGAAAACCGACCGCTGCATGAAAAGTCCGACCCCTCTAGGGCTTTTCCCTCTTTGAGAAGCTCCTCAAAGGCGACCCTTACAT
>JAAUUB010000176.1 GCA_012031215.1 Microscillaceae bacterium
ATGATTACAATGGCTATTTGGGTAGAGGTGCTGTCCTGGTAATTGCGCAGTTTGGTCTCAAGGGTTCCTGCTCAGTAGTCGAGAGCAAATTAGCAAAATCATTGACAAAGCGGGCGGGCTCGGGGCCGGGGAGGAAGTTCTTGGGCCCGGCCCGGTGTAGTAGTAATTAAAATACCCAGCAAAAAGAGGAAGGAGAATGCTTTCATTGGTTCAGAATGTTATTTCCGCAACATTAAAGGAATAGTTCTCTAAAAAATCAAGTCCTTTATTCGGTTTTTCCGCAGAAAGGGGCAATTAGATAGACTTTTGCCCCTATTGGCTATGCCCAGCCCCGAACAGCCCCAGCATAGAGACTGCGGGCACAGGAGGGCGGATTGCCCTTTTGAGGGAAAAAATAGGGGCGCCTGCTACCAATCGCCACTGGCTCCGCCACCACCAAAATCACCGCCGCCACCACCAGAATCACCACCACCACTATAACTACTGCCACCGTAACTACCTCCACTGTTGCCTTCGCCTCCCCAACTCCTATTGCTGTTGGAATATGTTCCGCCACCTCCTGAGAGACTGGAGACCATCAGAAAAACCAGGATAATTATGGCAAGATTTAACAACGGTAAAATGAATGGGCCCAAGGGATTGTTGCTTAGGCCTTGTGTAAGGATAAAATAGCATGCGGTTATAATGAATACAAACAGCACCACAATAGTGGTAATCTTTACAAAAAAGAAAAAATTTTGAATTAGGATGGCTTTTTTCTTTTTCCTGAGGCGCCATGTCCTGAGAGTAAATAAGATAGGATAATAATGATAAGTAGCCCCCCAGGGATAATCATAAAAATTCTGAAAATGTTACTGTCCTTAGAAAAGGTCTCATCAACGGTATAAGCCCCGGATAGATAATCAAAAATACGGGTAGTGGCCTCATCAAAACCCTGAAAATAATTTTGGGCCCGGAAATTAGGAATCAGAATTGAGTCAATGATGTGCTTGGCGGCCAGGTCAGGCAGGCGGTCTTCAAGCCCATAGCCTACTTCAATGCGCACTTTTCGGTCTTGCACGGCCATCAAAATCAAAAGCCCATTGTCTTTGCCCATCTGCCCGATGCCCCAGTTCTGGGCCAAATAAAAGCTGTAGGACTCAATATTTTGCCCATTGAGTGATGGTATGATTACAATGGCTATTTGGGTAGAGGTGCTGTCCTGGTAATTGCGCAGTTTGGTCTCAAGGGTTTCCTGCTCAGTAGTCGAGAGCAAATTAGCAAAATCATTGACAAAGCGGGCGGGCTCGGGCCGGGGAGGAAGTTCTTGGGCCCGGCCCGGCCCGGCGAGGTGCAACACCCCCATTATGAGGAAGAAATGCGTTATTTTCATACAACAATTATTTTTCGCTCACAAGAAGGCCATTAATCTGCGTAAATGCAAATCATTTGGGCATTTTTAGTTGTCCTTTAAGGTAAAGACTTTCTGCCTCCCCGTTTGGGTGGAAAGAAGTGGCAGGCAGCTTTGTCAAAAAACATAGCTGAGGCGAAGACCTCCAAAGTAATGACGGGGCAGGCCCGGGTAGTAATATCGGGGTGCTGCCGTGCCAAAACTGGCCGCATTGATGGCCAGCATCGCGAGGTAGGCCTGGTCAAAAATATTTTGCACCCCCGCATGGACATCGGCCCGCAGATGTGCCCCCAGCTTTGCCCGCCAACCCAGGCGGATATGCCAAAGGGCGTAGCTTTCGGCAAACACGCTGTTATCATCGCGAATGGGAATGCGGTCGGTAAATTGAAAAGTAAGGTGGCCATACAAACCCATTCGGCTTTCCAAATCCAGGCCCGCATTGAGCACATGCCGGGGCACTCCGGTCAACTGATTGCCCGAAAAATCCTGGTCAGCCTCCACAAATTCTTGAAAAGTATAAAAATTGAAGGCATAATTGGCAAACACATCCAGCCGAAAGGCGGCCTTCTCCGGGCTGAGGCGGTATTGGGTAGAAAGCTCCACGCCCCGGTGCCAGGTTTTGCCGGCATTGAGACCGATAAACTGGTCTTCGGCGGTGCGCCGCGCCACCAGCAGGTCTTTTACCCACATCCAGTAAAGCACCAGGTCAAATTGGCCGCGCCCATTTTGCCAGTTGCCCCTTTGCCCCAGCTCCCAGGACCAGCCCTGTTCGGGCCGAATGTCTGGGTTGATTTGGCCAGCGGGGTTGAGGGTTTCCTCCACCGTTGGGGGCGCAAAGCCGTGGCTCAAGCTGGTGTAGGCCGAAAGATTTGGGCGCCACTGGTAGTTGAGGGCCAGACGGGGCGACCAGATGCCTTCGAAGCGATACTTTCCGGATTGGTCCTGGCCATCAGCCTGAAAAAAATCTTCTACCCGATACTGGGTTTGGTGGTAGTTGAGCCCGGCTTCCAGCCTTGCGCCCGGAGCCAGGTCCCAAAAGGCTTGGGCAAAAAGATTGAAGTAATCGCGCACCTCGTCCTGGTCGCTGCGCAAGTCCTGGCGTTGTCCCTGGTCAATGCCATAGGTCTGCCAGGCATACCATTCTCGAAAATATTCCCCCCCGGCGGTAGCCTGAAAGCCTTTTTGCGTCAGTGGCCCTTCATACACCACCCGGCTTCGCAGTCCGATACGCTGGTTGTTTTCGCGCAGTATATTGAAAGGGCGCGGCTCATAATTGGCACGAAAATTTGTAAAAACACTGCTTTTGACTTCCCAGTGCGGATGCAATTGCCTTTGGTAGGCCAGGCCCAGCCAAAGCTTGTCATAGTCTTCGAAGCCCTGAATGGCCGCCCAGTTGGGAGCCGCGGCCCGGGGGTTTTGTTCGTAGCTTTCCCGGTTGATGGCACTCGGAATAAAAGCCTTCAGACTGAGCCAGGAGGCCAAAAATTGGAGGGATTGCTTCTCACCATCATAGACCTCGCCACTGAGCGTGAGCATATTGCGGTCAAAGGCATTGTTTTCGCGCCAGCCTTCGCTTTGGGTGTGGTTATAGTTGAGGTGCAAATTCAGACGGTCTTGGCCAGATTTGAAAGAAAGCACCTGCCGCCAGAGGCCAAAGCTGCCCAGGGTGCTCTGGGTTTGGACTTGGGTCTGGGCATAATCGGCTTTTTGAGACTGGAGTAGCAGTGTGCCTCCCAGTCCGGCCCCATAAATGCTGGAAGCCGGGCCTTTGAGCACCTCTACGCGCCCCAACAAACTGAGGTCCAGGTCGTCGAGGTCCGTGGTGGCTTCGCCGGAAGTAAGCGGAATGTCATTCCAATAAGCCCGGATTTTTCCCGTACCAAACAATTGCCGGGAGCCGATGCCCCGAATAGTGAGGCGAGAGGTATTGAGTGTGCCCTGGTGCATATACACCCCCGGTACTCGGTTGAGGGCCGGGGCCAGGCTTAGTTCCTGGTCGCGCTCTAGGTCAAGGCGGGTAAGGAGGCTGACCGCTCCCGGGGTTTGTAAGAGATTTTTTTCTGATTGAAAGGCCTGAATCATCACTTCCTGCAAGAAGCGGGCATCGGCCTCAAGGGCAATGCGCAAAAAAGCAGCGGCTGCGGGTACCTCCAGGGTCTGATAGCCCACATGCGAAACCACGAGCCGGGCCTGTACCAGGAGTGAAAACCGGCCCTGGGCATCGGAGGTGGTTCCCTGCCCGGTGTCGGGGTCGCGTATAGTTGCATGGGCCAATCCCTGCTGGGTGGCCAGATCCAGCACCTGCCCACTCACCAATGTTTGGCAAAAGGCCGTTTCTATTCCCAGGGCCAGCCCCCAGGCCAGCCGCCCCAGCATTCTCAAAACAGACTTTCGCCAAGTGTTTGTCATCGTACTTGCTCCTTCAAAAAAAATCCGCCTTTGGACCGGCGGATTTGCAAAAGAAAAAATTTCCTGAAAATCTGTATTCTTTTCCTTTTTTGGCTTTGGCTCAGACTCTTTTGCGGCGGTTGCGCTCAAAATCCTCAAAGATAAAGCTGCCCAGGTCGCGCAAATTGCTGTAATAGGCCTTGCCGTGGTTGGCTTCGGTAAATTCCCGGACAAACTCCTGCAAATACGAATCGGAGGCAATCATAAAAGTAGTAATGGGAATTTTAAGCTTCCGGCATTGCACGGCCAGGGTCAGGGTTTTGCGTAAGATTTTGCGGTCCAGGCCGAAGCTGTTTTTATAATATTTGATGCCGACTTTCATACAGGTAGGTTTGCCATCGGTAATCATAAAAATCTGCTTATTTTGGTTTTTGCGACGGCGCAAGAGGTCCATGGCCAGTTCTAGTCCGGCGATGGTATTGGTGTGGTAAGGCCCCACCTGGAGATAAGGCAGGTCTTTGATTTGGATTTGCCAGGCATCATTGCCAAACACGAGAATGTCGAGCGTATCTTTGGGGTAGCGGGTTGTGATAAGCTCGGCCAGGGCCATGGCCACCTTTTTGGCGGGAGTGATGCGGTCTTCGCCGTAGAGAATCATCGAGTGCGAGATGTCAATCATGAGCACGGTGCTGGTTTGAGCCTTGAACTCAGTTTCGCGGATTTCAAGGTCGTTTTCCAGGAGCATAAAATCACCAATGCCGTGATTGATTTGGGCATTGCGGATAGATTCGGTCAGAGAGATGTTCTCGAGAGGGTCGCCAAACTGGTAATCGCGCATATCGGTGCTGGTCTCCTCCCCCATGCCCGCATAATTTGTGTGGTGATTGCCCCCTTTGTGCCGCTTGAGCTTGCCAAAGATTTCTTCCAGGGCACTGCGCCGGATACTGATTTCGGTCTTGGCGGTCATCACGAGGCGGCCGTCCTGCTCATTTTCTTCAATATAGCCTTTGCGCTTGAGGTCTTCAATGAAATCGCCCATTCCGTAGTTGTCGTCGGTGAGCTGGTACTGCTTGTCGAGGTTGTTGAGCCATTGCAGGGCCTCGTTGACATCGCCGGAGGTGATTGTGAGCAATTGTTGAAAAATCTTGAAAAGCTTGTCAAAATTAGCCCCTTCATTGCTCTGAGTGGGCACAAACTTGGTAAAACGGTGGCCTTGCATACAATTGGATTTGGCTTTGGATTATAAAACACCCTTAAAACTACTTGCAAAAGGCTTAGGTTCAAAAAAAATATGGGTAAGTTTAAGAGAAGGCCGGGGACGCAGGTCTCCTTGTTATTTTGAAAATAAAAAGACAAGGGGCTAGCCCCTGGTTTTCGAATGCTGTCTAAATAGGATTGGGCACAACACATAGCTTTGGCCCAAAGAATCTTATTTAGGTAAATTTCTTCCTTGCTCAGCTTGTTTATTTCCTTATTTTAAAGTATTTTGTATTACATATTAAACACCTAAAATTTTATGAAACAAAAGGCAAAGGCAAAAGACACTGTCCTGGCCACGCTGGTCATCTTGGGGATGATAGGTGGTATGATATTCCTGGCAATGGCACTGGTGGACAACTTCATCAAGAAAGCTTATCAACTTGAAGAAGTATATTATTCAGCGCAAGAAGGCAAGCCAACTTTTTTGCTGCATTACTCCGATATCAGCAAGCAAAAAAACAGAACTACCCGGCACGAGTACCTTCACCAGCTCTCTCCTGAGGCCAAGCCCAGGCTGGCAAGCAAGTATTTCCACTTTGCCACACGTAATTGGAGCAGCGTAACAAGGCTCTTTCCTACACAAGGCGATACGCTTTTTGTCTTTCGTTCAGAAAACAGCAAAAGTGCAAGAATCTTTCCGCTATCACTCCAAGACCCTAGCCGCCAGCTATGCTCCGAAGAAGAACTGATAGCCCACCTCACCCAAAAATACCCGGAATTGCTGCCTTGCTTAGAATGGGAGATTGGCCAAGACAATAGCCTTTACTGGACTACCGAAATGGGGCAAAAATACCGCATCCTGCTCCCCTCGCTCAGCCTGGCCCAAACAAACAAGACACCGCAAGGGCAAGCTTTTTCTCAAAGGCTCATCAAAACAAAAGACCACGTAAGCAACCCCTCGCTGCATACACGTATCAAACTGCAAGGCGAACCTAGGCAATATCTGTACTTACAACAGGAGCGGCAAACCGTAGAACTGAACATAAGTCCTTTTGCAGAAAACCAAAGCATTGCCCAAACGCAAAACAGCAAGCTTGGCTTCCTGAAGGGACAAATCATCCGGCCTTTTTCGGCAAATCTCCCTGTCAAACAAGATTATCAATCGCTCGTATTTGTCGCGCACCAGAGCAGTCTCAACGCGGAAAAAGCCGAATTACTGCTGAGCAAGATAGATGTTGCACAAGCCAAAGAATTGTACCGCATCAATCTTTCAAAGGTAGCGAACCTTAAAGCATTACATCAGATAGTCCGCAGTGCATTGCTTGACGGAAGGCTGTTTTTGTTTTTAGAGGGAAACCACGAGCTGAATTTTGTGTGCTTGCAGGCAGCATCCGGGCAATTTCTTTGGAAAGAACGCTTGGCCTACGGAGGCAGCTTTCTCCTAAGGGCCAGATAATCGCCGCATTCTCTTCGCCACTTTTTCATTAGGGGCAGATTTACCTTCTGCACTCAGACGGACGAGCGAGGGAAATATTCTTACATAATGAGGATATAAAGCGGTTCCAAGCTGTGCTCCTCTCTTATCGCCCGCTAAATTTCATTTTCCAATTGATTGGCTTGTTCAACTAAATAGTGCCTTGTTTTAAAGTCGTGTGCGAATTTTTCGTCGTTTGTGAATTTCTAATTATTTGTTGGCCCAAGTTATTAGTTTTTTTGTTTGCATCCGCTTGTTTAAAAATTTAGGGAATAAGATAAAATTGGGAATACTTGGCTATTCTCAACAACTACCAAAACTAAAAAAATGGGCAAAGCCAATTCAAAAAACGGAGGGATTCCCAATGGTCAAAGATGGCTAAATTTTACGCCTCCAGCGCAAGCGCAGTTTACGTTCTGTTATGAATACCATTCTGTGGCTGGTTCTCACCGGGGCGCAATCGCAGAATTTGCCCCCGCAATTTCCCATTTGGCAAATCGTCTATTATCATTTCCAGCCTTGGGGCCAGCAATAATTTTTAGAAGAAATCCAGCCCTTTTTAGTGATGAATGTTAAAACTGTACCTTTTATAATTATGAGCCAGGACTAGGCATCCTCTTTTAAAAAGTATGTGATTTCCGTTTACCCTGGGCC
Source organism: Microscillaceae bacterium (assembly GCA_012031215.1). Lineage (GTDB taxonomy): Bacteria > Bacteroidota > Bacteroidia > Cytophagales > Microscillaceae > JAAUUB01. Next base: position 7,107 of record JAAUUB010000176.1, read on the forward strand.
AGCCCGGGAAAAAAGTGAGATTTCTGTTCGTTTTGGGCTATTTTTGATTCCGAAAAACCCATACCTAAAACCCAAAAAACGATGATGAAAATTGCCCTTATCCGCGAAGGCAAAACCCCACCCGACCAAAGGGTGGCCCTGGTGCCCGCCCAATGCCAGCACCTGAAGGCGCACTTCCCCCCGCTGGAGATTTGGGTGCAGCCCAGCCCCCACCGGGCCATTCCTGACCAGGAATACGAAGCTGCCGGGGTATCCGTCCGCGAAGACATTGCCGATGCTGAGGTGTTTTTAGGCGTAAAGGAGGTGCCGGTGGAAGCCCTCATTCCCGAAAAAACCTATCTTTTCTTTTCCCACACCATCAAAAAACAGCCTTATAACCGAGATTTGCTGCGGGCCATTCTCCAAAAAAATATCCGCCTGATTGACTATGAATGCCTGGTGGACGGCCACGGGCAAAGGGTGGTGGCTTTTGGCCGTTATGCGGGCCTGGTGGGGGCCTATAATGCCTTGCGGGCCTATGGAAAACGTAGTGGTCGATTTGAACTCAAACCAGCGCACCAGTGCTTTGATGTTCAGGAACTGTATGCCGCTCTTCAGGAGGTTTCGCTACCGCCTATCCGGGTGGCCCTCACGGGTTCTGGGCGGGCGGGCAAAGGGGCCGAAGAATTGCTGCTGAGAGCAGGATTGACAACCGTTAGGCCAATGGACCTGGTGCGGTATCAATATCACGAGGCGGTGTATGCCGTGTTGCGCTCGGAAGATTATTATCAGCTAAAACCCGGATTTTCGCATTACACAGGCCAGTTTTATGAGCACCCGGAGCGGTTTACTGCTCATTTCGATACCTTCTACCCCCACATTGATTTACTCATCACGGCCCATTACTGGCATCCCCGGGCGGCCCCCTTGTTTAGCAAAACCCAGGCGGCCCAGCCTGATTTTGGCCCCCGTGTGATTGCCGACATTACCTGCGATGTAGAAGGCTCTGTGCCCATCAACCTGCAAACTTCTACCATTGCCGAGCCCTTTTATGATTATGACCCGGTGGAGGAAAAAACAAAACCTCCTTTTCGGGAGAAAACCACATTACCCTGATGACCATTGACAATTTGCCCAGTGAGTTGCCCCGCGATGCCTCCACGGCTTTTGGGGAACAATTGCTCAAGTACGTTTTTCCGGCCTTGCTGGGCCCGCACAACGAAATACTGGAACGCGCCACGATTGCCCAAAACGGGCAGCTCTGCCCCCGCTTTGCGTACCTGGCCGATTATGTGGCCTGAGAAAGCCCGGGGTTGTGAGATAGAAACCTCTCGCCGGGCCTGAGGTGTTTAGGAAGCCTTTTGGGCGATGAAGTAAAAATCGAGGCAATTATCGAGGTCCTCGCTCAGAGTATAGTCGGTATGGTCAATCTCCCGCACCAGTTGGTCGTCCGATTGCTGCAGCCGGTTGCGGTTCAGGCGGTTGAGCACCTCATAAGGAATCTGCAAAGCCCAACGTGGTAAGCGATATTGCAAATTGAAAACATCCCAGCGCATGATTTTTTGCACGGAGGCCCGATTGGCCGCCAGGTAATGTTCTACTTTTTCACTACCTGAGATGCCCTGAGGCTTTACCACCGGAAAATATTTTCGTAGCAGGGCAATCAGTTCCCCGGCAAAATATTCGCGCACGTGCCAAGGGTTGCGGCTCAGCGAGCGTTTGCGATTGGGTGTGGTCAGAATCACCTGGCCCCCCGGCTTCAGCACCCGATGGATTTCTTTCACAAAGGCTTCATCCTCTTGGATATGCTCAATCACCTGAAAAGAAACCACAAAATCAAAGGCATTGCTTTCCAGTCCGGCAAAGGGGGGAATATTTTGGGCCAGAAAGCGATGCTGGGGATGGCTTTGCTGTAGTTGTCGGATGAGCGGTTGGTTTTTGTCCAGCCCGGTGTAGTGTGTACAGTGCTGGCTCAGGATTTCCAGCCCCCGACCCACGCCTACCCCCACCTCGAGCAAATGGCCACTCAGCAGACCGGCTACCTGATGGTAGGGCATCAGCAGGCGTTGGTGAATAGGATTATCTGAGGTCAGTTCGGGCGAGGTGATTTCCGTGGTAGCGTACATAAAGGCTTGACTTTTTTAGGGAAATTATTTTTTCAAGAAATCCAGTTACAAAAATAAAGCATTTTCCCCAAGCTTGAAAGTGGCTCAGGCCGCTCCGGGATAGATAAAAAAACGTGCTGCCCTTTTTGGAAAGAACAGCAGGTGGGGGCATTGTGCACAAATTTTTATTCCAAGATGAGTCTTTGGGTTTCGTTGCCCGCCGGTGTTTGTATTTGATAAAAATAGCGTCCGGGTGCTAAGTCATGGGTATCAACCTGTTGGCTATAGCTGCCAACGGCTCGTTTCTCATTCACCAGTGTCCGCAAGACCTTCCCCCGGGCATCCAGGAGCTGAATCCGTACATTTCCGGCTTGCGGCACTTCATAGCGCAGGGTGTGTTGCTGACCGGCCGGATTAGGATAGACCAAAGGGGCCGGTGAGGGGGCCAGGCTTTCCGTTTCGGGCTGGGGGGCCATTAGCAAGAACTTTGCCGGGCCAGGCATTCCTCGTTGGCCCATCTTTGCCAGCAAAGGTGCAGGAATATCCTGGCCCAGATGCTGCTGGATAAGGGCTTGAAGCTCATTGTTCCAGTTTTCGCGCTGGGAGGCCATTTCTTCCCATATTGCTTCCAGGGCTGGGCGGTAGCTTTCGGCCAGTTTGCGTAGGCGATGCATTTGAGCCAGCTTAGCTTCGTGCAGCGCAAGCCATTCAGCTTTTTGGGCCTCGGTGGGCAGGCTTTGGCTTTGGCGCATTTGGAACTGGATGTCCCGCATCACTTTCATTTGGGGCTGCAGACTTTGCATTTGGGCCCTAATATCGGCCAGGGTGCTTTGGTCGGCCTCCGTGAGCTGGCTTTCAAAATGATTACGATGTGCCTGCATCACCGGGCGGATATGTTCCTGGCGGTAGGCTTTCAAATCGGCTTTGAGGGCGAGGTTTTCGCGCCCGGCCTGACGAAAGGCCCGAAGAGCCGGAAGATGGGCCCGCATCTCGGTTTTTCGGCCCTGTTTGATTTCTTGAAAACGGCTTTGCTGTTCTGAAGTCAGAAGGGCCTGAATGCGGTCTTCAAAGCTTTGACGCAGTTGACGCATTGTACGCATTTTTCCCATTGCGGGAGTGAATCGGCCACAAATTGATGACGGTGCTGGCGCAGGGTCTGCCCCATCTCTTCAAAAAAGCTCCCGGAGGGCCTCGGTTTGGGCATCAGAAAGCTGAAGTTCGGATTGAATCCGGGCCAGGCGGGAATCC
>JAAUUB010000177.1 GCA_012031215.1 Microscillaceae bacterium
CGCAGGAGGGGAAAAATACCTGCTTGATGACTCCCTCACCACGCTGGAAGCCAAACTCCCGGAGCCTTTTCTGCGGGTGAGCCGGAGTGCCATTGTAAATGGGGAAAAAGTAGCCGAAATGCTCAAGTTCTTCGACGGACGCTATGTTTTACAAATGACCGATAAGCCCCGCTCGCAGATTAGCACCGGAAGCACCTACCTGCCCCGCCTCAAGGCCTGGCTGGGCTGGGGATGAAGAATCCATCAAAGAAGCCGCTATTTCTTTCCGTAGGGGCAAGCCGGATACTATTCCTCCGGGCTGAGTCCTAATTCGCGCAGTTGGGCAAGTAATTTTTCGGCACGAAGTTTTTCTTTTTCCGCTCTTTGTGCCTCTTGCTCGGCTCTTTGTGCTTCTTGCTCGGCTCTTTGTGCTTCTTGCTCGGCCCTTTGTGCCTCTTGCTCGGCCCTTTGTGCCTCTTGCTCAGCTCTTTGTGCTTCTTGTTCTGAGCGTTCTGCTCCCGTCAGCAGCACATTGCCCTCTCTCGTACACCAACGCGCCCAAGGGGCTTTCTCTTTCTCAAATAAGCCTTCCCATATCATAATGCCTAGGTTTACCTCTTCCATAAAGGCATTGGGGGCCTCCAGTCTTTCATATTGCTGTCCCTTTCCTAAATAATAGACATTGAGGCGCTCTTTGTAGATGTGTAAGTAAGGGTCAACCAAGATGTAATAAGAAACACCCATTCGGGCATAAATCTCCATTTTTTCTTGGTCTTCTTTGCCAATCTTATTGGAAATCACCTCTACCACCAAGTCGGGGGCTTTGCCTACCAACCAAGTAAAGTAGCACTTATCTTTTTTGTCAAACCAAGTGGCAGGCTTCTTGACATCAAAGCTCAAAAACATATCGGGCACCACACAAGATTCATTTACAGCATAGTAAATGCCCACATTGGAGGATGCCCAAAAATCGCGATTTGTCCACTTGTTGGCGTGCAAAGGGTCTATCAAAAGCCTTTGCTGAATTTCTGAAAAAATATTATCCACAGGGGTATCATCTTCGGTTACAAATTCATCATAGTCGGGTTCTTCTAGCTCATAATAAACCGTATGGGCATAGACACGCTTCCTGCCGACTTGCTTTATGAGTTTGTATTCACTTTGCAAGCCTAGCTGTTCTATCAGTGATTCTTCCACATTTAATTCTTGCTCTTCCATTGGTAAGTTTTTGCTTGATTTAAATTAGGTATTTTTTAGCAAAGCACCAATTTTTTTGGGGACAATTTTATGGATTGGATTTTTGTGCTTGCGCCTGAAAAGCCTAAAATCGAGTAGGAGATACGCTACCTTAGATTTTTCAGAAATGATTGGATAGGGATTGTTCCTGCTACATGGAACCAAGTATCCCATCTCAAACCGATACATTCCCCAATCTTCATCCAGACAAATGGCGGCCTAGCCCTTCGCAATTTTACCAACCCAGCCGCTGTGTACGCTTCGAGAAGTTTTTTGCCTCCTGAGGTCCTACTGCTTTGAGCATCTTTACCCTGAGGGGCTGCGGCACAATGTCTATTTTCCAGGCGATATGGTAATGGACAGGGCCAGTCCGAGCGACCACGTCCCGGCATAACTAAGTTTGGAACTTTGTCAGCGTTGAGGGGAGATGGCAAATCTTAGGCGCGGTAGTCGGGGGGGCAAATGCCGCTTAGCGGAATCCTGACTAACCAGGTAGTAAAAAAATGCCCGATTTTGTATATTTGCTTAAATCATAGATTTAATTTTTATGCAAACCCTCGTAAAAACCATCGCTGAGATTCAATACCTTGAGCAAGAAGCCCAGGAAGACTCTAAGCATGAGTACCACAACGGCGAGATACTGAGCATGGCTGGTGCCACTGAGGAGCATAACCTCATTGTATCCAATATAGTAGGCGAGTTGTATATTTGTCTGAAAGGCAGAAAATGCAAAATCTATCCCAGCGATCTGCTTTTGAAGTTAGCGCAATGTAAAAAATATGTCTATCCTGATGTGATGCTCGTTTGTGAGGAAGCCCAAATAGAACGCAAAACCGCTCAAAGTGCCGATGTATTGCTCAATCCCGACATTGTGATAGAAGTGCTTTCGGAAAGTACGGCTTTTTATGACCAGAACGAAAAAAAACGTTGCTATCAAATGCTGCCCAGCTTGGCGCAATATGTGATGATTGACAGCCGCAAAATAGAAGTCATCAGCTACCAACGCACCCCCGAAAACGATTGGATTTTAGACTTGCTCAATGAGCGCTCAGACCGCCTGCAAATAGGCGATTGTTGGGTAAGCCTAGCCGATATGTATGCCCAAGTAACTTGGGAGGAAAACAAGGATAAAGAAGAAGAAAAAGACTTGTAAGGCGGACAATGCCTGGAGCTTTGTCCGCGTTGTATAGCAGATTGCAAGTCTTTGGCGCGGTAGCCGGGAGGTCAAATGCGTATTAGCTTGGGGAAAACGGGTAAGGGACGGGGTCGCTCTAAGCGACCCGTCCCTTTGCAACGCTGACAAAGTTCCAAACTTTGTCAGCGTTTTGAGGGTAAATTGCAAATCTTTAGCTCGGTAGTCGGGAGGGCAAATGCCGACTAACAGCAAAAGAAATTAACTTTACGTTTCATTAACAAATTAAACTTCTTTTAAAGATGAATCAAAAAATACGAATCATTGCCTTGCTAATACTACTGATAACGCTTTACAGCGGGCAGGCACAAGCACAATGCGATTATACATTCTTGCTAAACAAGGCAGAATCAGCCTACGACATCAAAGATGATGATCAAACCTTGTTAAGGTTCAAAAGCACACTTACAAGTGATGGACCCACCGATGCGCAGAAACAAGAGATACAAAACGGGATAGACAAAGAAGAAAAAGCCAAAACCCACCCACCCTCTAACGACCCCTTCGAGGGGCAGATGGTACAGATACGTGGCGGTACCTTTCTGATGGGTAGCCCAAGCTTTGAGCCTGAGAGAGAAAGTGATGAAACCCAACATTACGTAACTTTGCGTGATTACAAGATGGGGAAGTATGAAGTAAGCCAAGCCCAGTGGCAAGCCGTGATGGGCAGCAATCCGAGCTACTTCGGAGGCTGCGATCACTGTCTTGTGGAGGAAGTAGGTACGAACTATGCTTGCGACAACTGCCCGGTGGAGCGAGTAAGCTGGAATGACATCCAAGGGTTCCTGCAAAAGCTCAATGCTATGACAGGCAAGCAATACCGGCTGCCCACCGAAGCCGAGTGGGAATATGCCTGCCGCGCCGGAACAAGCACCCCCTTCCATACAGGCAATAACCTGATTACTGACCAAGCAAACTATGATGGCAACTATCCTTATGATGGCAACCCCGAAGGACAGAACAGGCAAGAAACCTCCCTGGTAGGCAGTTTTGCCCCCAATGCCTGGGGCTTGTATGATATGCATGGCAATGTGTGGGAATGGTGCAGCGATTGGTATGGAGCTTATGCCCTCGGTGCCCAGACCAATCCTGAGGGTGCTACTACGGGTAGCGATCGTGTGTTGCGCGGCGGCTCTTGGTACCTCTTTGCCAGGCGTTGCCGTTCTGCTTTTCGCTACTTCGGCACGCCCGCGAATCGCTACAACAGCTATGGGTTTCGCTTAGCTTCTTTTTAGTCAGTGGATGTTATTCGCTTATTCTTTGAGCAAAAAAATAGCCTCTTTCCTACATCGCTTTCGGGGGGCAAGGGACGCAGCACCCAAGAAAGTGAGGTTTATAAGAGCAACCCATAAACAAGGCTACGCCTTGAGATTTTTAAAAATATGGGAAGCAGGTTTTGAGTGCTTCTGATTTTTAATCTTATTGTTTGTAAGATGACAAATCTTAGGCTCGATAGTCGGGAGGGCAAATGCAGAATAACTTCAAGGGACATCAACAATATCAGATCAACATTGATTAGACTTGTTGCAATAAAAAAGTTTTATTTTTGAGGAAAAAAGCGATGAAACTAGATATTAACCGTTTAAATAGCGAGCGGAAGTGGCGTTCAGCAACCGGCTTCAGCAGAGCGCAATTTGAGACCTTACTAGTTTTTTTTAAGGCCAGCTATGAAAGTATTTATGGCAAAAGTATCGAGGTGCGTACGGCTGAAAGCCCCAATCATCCCACAATTACCCAATATAATACACTATTATTTTTCACACTTTTTAGCCTAAAAAGTGGTCTCACCTACGATTTATTAGGTTTTGTGAGTGGTATGGATGGCTCAAATGCCAAACGCAATCAGCGCCTTGGCCTAGAAGTGCTTCAAGATGCCTTGTCTAAATTAGGTCTTCTGCCCAAGTGTGGCTTTGAGAGTGTAGAGGACTTTAATGCCTATTTCAAGGAACATAAAAAGCTTATTTTGGATACAACCGAGCAGCGCATTCAGCGTCCCAAAGATAAGGATGCTCAAAAAGAATCTTATTCAGGAAAAAAAAATGCCATACCGTCAAAACAATGATAATAGCAGATAGTGATAAATACATTCATTTTTTGGGTAAGCCTTATGAGGGAAGCACACACGATTATGGGATTTTGAAGGCAGAATTTCCCCTGAGAAGGATTGGTTTAAAAACTATGAGGTTCAGCTTGATTTAGGATATCAAGGCTTCGCCAAAGATTATTCTTGTAAAAAGGTTGTTATGCCACATAAAAAACCAATAAATCAGGATTTAAGCGAGGAAAAGAAGAAAGCAAATAAAATTATGTCTCAAAAGAGAATTTTCGTCGAGCACAGTATTGGTGGCTTGAAAAGATATAGAATTCTATCGGATAGGCTCAGAATACACGATAAAGAGCTGTATAATTCTGTTCTTGTGGTCTGTGCGGGTTTATGGAATTTTAATCTAAAATACTGAATCATAAATAGATATATTATTGCAACAAGTCTAATTATCATTTTTTAATCATTCAATTTCCTCAATCTCTCGAATTTTCGCTTCAATTTCGTTCATAAATCTACTTTTGCGGAATAATTCTGATGTTTTCATTGGTGATTACTACAAAATTCCCTTCCAATTTATCCAAATGATTTTCAAAAAGAACTTTTAAAAGTTCAATTCTTTTTTTGAAAGTATTGGGTTCACAACGAATAAAGACAATCCCTTTATGTGGCTTTTGTTGCCTGAAAATCATTTCTCCAAAATCCTTATCTAAGGTAATTAAGATGTAATCTTCGGCAAATGCTTTTGCTAAAATATCTTCATCTGTTGCTCCTCTCCATTCGTCAAACACAGAAAATACTTGATAGCCTTCAGATTTGAGCCATTCAGCCACAGAAGTACCCGTACATTCATCTACTAAAAACTTCATCAGGAAGCGATTTTAGGTAAATCAAATAGCAAAGTTTCGTGCATCACATTTTCGGCATATTGCAAACAAGCCAAAATATCTGCTCGCTCCAAACCTTTGTACTCTTTCAAAATATCCTCCATACTCAAATCTTGCCCCAAAAGTGAAATAATATATTCCACAGTTAAGCGAGTGCCTTTGATGACAGGTTTTCCCATCATAATTTCTGGATTTCTTTCAATTCTATTCATATTTTTAATTTTTTAACTTCTCCTCAATCTCTCGAATTTTCTCCTCAATTTCGGCAATTTGTACTGAAATCGCAAATTGCTGGGTGGGGTCGATGATAAGCGGTTCGCGTTCTTTGAGGAAATTCAGTTTTTTGACCCACATCATTTTGGCTTTTTCCAAGCCATCTTTTTCGGTAGGCGAAAGCGTGGATTTTTCTTGAAAATGTAATTTCCAATTTGTAAGCCCTTCATTTTCAGTGAATAATCCCCAAGGCATCAAAGTCTGATTTTCTGCTTGCTCAATAGCACCCAAAAAGCGATGAATTTTTGCCTCATTTGCTTGCAATTTATGCTGGGTTTCTAATCTGGAAAACTGCTTCATTGAAAGCCTGTTGGAGGCTTGCCTGACTTGCCAAAGATTGGTAAAATTGGGTGGCAAATTCGGTTGCTTTGTTGTCTTGTATAGGAACAGCTGTTGCCAAGACTGATTTTACGCCTCTTTGGAGTAATTCTTGGACTTGTCCCTGGGTGGCACAGCCATTCAAAAAGACCAATTGTAGGTTTTTCTGCTCACCGATGAGCTTCGCCAATCCATTGGCATTGGCAGCAGTATCTTCCAAAAATAATTGTTGGCTTTGGGCGTGTCCAGCATAATGAAATAGCACGATTCTATCTCTAAAGCGCGTAAAAGCATCAAAAATATTGGCAAGCGTAGTTTGCTCCTCTTTATAAATCTCTATTTTTCCACTATCGTGGAGTGCTTGCAGTGCCTTGTAAATGCTATCCGCTTCTTTTTTTAGGTTGCTAAGATACGCATCCTTATCATTGGCAAAAGCAAGGAAAATGACGGGTACGGGCATATATTTTAATTTATTGTAAAATTCAAATCCAAATAGCGAAAATACGTTTATTTTCCAATTCAATCCATTCATCCCGCCAAGATTGCTCTCTGCGATGGTCAAAAATCACCAAAAACCCGATATCCACATTTTGTTTGGTCAAGTAATCGTGCAGTTGGAGCAGTCCTCTTTGATGGGCTTCCTGTCCGTACCAGCGTTTCAATTCCACGATATATTTGTTCGTGCCATAGACCACGACCACATCCAAGCGTCTTTCTTCCGAAATTTGCGCTTCTTTGAAATCAAAGCCCTTGCCATTGATGATGGGTTTGAGGAAAGCCAGAAAAATCAAACGCCATTCCCGCTCCAAAAATGCTTGGTCTTTTTGGCTGTATTGTTCTTGGATAAATGCCTGAAATCGCCTCAATATCTGCTCAAAATCAAGGCTTTGATTGGCTAATAAGAATTGATTTTCTGTAGCATTGTTAGTGATGATTTGTTTTTCTTCCAGATTAGTTGCCATAAACTTATAAATCATCTGCTCATAGATACGATTATGGATTTTAACCATTCCATTTTGTTTGAATACGCCATACAAAACGCCTTTGTGAATCGTGTCGTTATAGGGATTATAGGAAATAGTTTGCCCTTCCATCAAAAGCGCGTACACCAAATCATACAAATCGGGATTATTTTGCAGATTTTTTATCAGACTTTCAAAATTGGTATTGGCTTCCGAAAGGATAATTTGCACTGCATTTTCCACATCTTCAGCGGTCCAAGTCTTTTCACTTTTTTTGGGTAAAGATTTTTTCGCGATGATTTGGCATAATCTACTCACCAAAAAAGGATACCCGGCGGTGAAATAGAATAATTTTTCGGCGATAGCCGGCACATCTATTTGCACATTTTCGGCTTGGCTGTATTCTACCAACATAGGGGCGATTTCCGCAGGGTTAAACTCCATCTCGACTTCAAACTGCACCGCAATATTCCAAGGGCTGTTGTATTGGGCTGCCTCTTGGTCGCGTATTTTGAATTTCAGGGATTTGACATCATGCACACCCGCCAAGACTACGCTGTGAAAAGTATAATGCAAGGGTGAAAATCTATCCAAGAACTTCGAGCGCAACATTGATAAAAACTTAAGAAAAGAAAGATAGTTACTACTGGCATCTACCTCATCCACCAATAACACTAATTTCTTGTTGGTCATCACTACGGTTTTGGTGATAGCATCCGATAAACTCAAAATAGACTGGGTATGTTCTACCAAATTGAGGAGTTTATCTTTTAGTGCTGGGAATTGTTGGCTCAGATTTTTTTCCAATTTGCTCATAAACATCCTGGCAAATCAGCATCAGTGGCACTCCAATGCTCATCTATATCCTCAAAACTCAATAAAATAGGCACATAATCCGAGTTTTGTTTGAGTTTATCAGTGATATGAAATAGCATCGTGGTCTTGCCATACTGCCGCGGGCGATTGATGGTAAAATAACTACCTTCTTCAATCAATTGCAAAACCTGCGCTAATTTGGCACTATTGTCCATCAAATAGTGCAAATGCGCATAACAAGTCCCGGTGGTATTGAATTTCTTTTTCATTTTCTTGCTTGTGAATAGTCAAATAAAGGAAGTGTAAGTTGCCTTTTCAAAAAAATATTGAATATGATTTACTCATTTTTCTGCAAAATCTCCATCAACAAATCTACACTTGCTTTATCCGTAAAATAATTCAGGTGGTGGTCTCCCAAATCATATACTTTTACATTTGAGTTTTTTCCGGCTTTCTTGATAGAAGCCACAGAAACTGCAACATCATTGGGCTCTTTTTTATAAGCATAATCGCCAATGATTTTCAGCATTTTTTCATAAATCCGCCGGAAATTTCCCACCTCTTCGGATTGATAAGTATGAATGTTTCCGGCAATAATATGATAGGCAATTCCGCTATCTACCCCATCCGTGTTTAAATCACGAATAAAAGTAGAATCAGGCTTCATTTGCCCCAGGGTTTGGGTAAGCAACTGACCACTACTCAACTGGCTTTTGGCTATTTTTAACCCGGCGGTCAAAGCCCCCAGACTTAACAAAGATTGAAAAGGCAGCAAGCCATTCACAGCGATTGCCAGGCCAATAGAGGCAAACTTGCGATAATCATCTAACTTACCAAACACAGAACCTCCATTGGGTGTGCCACACATGACCAAGCGATTGACGAACTGATGCCCCCCCCTTTTTTCTATCATCCATCTTGAGACTAATCCCCCCATTGAATGGGCCAGGATATCAATCTTCTTATCTGTACCTACTCCTATGCCAAGGTGTTTTTCGCCTTTTATTTCCATCTCATCGCCTACCAAACGACTTTTCAGCTCAAAGGCAATATCAGGGATGGGGGTGTTGAGGTTTTCATAATCAAAGCTTATAACCAAATCATAGCTTCCTGTTTTCAGTAAGCGATGGGCAAATCCTGCCATTTCTGATGTGTTTCCTAAGATGCCATGAATAATTAGTAATATCTTTTCAGCAGAGGCTACCTTCTCACGTATCAATGCCGTGTTGGATTGATACTGAAACTTTCCCGCATCATCATACTGAAGTAAACTTAAACGAAAGAATACATCAGATTTAATGTTGAGTGGCTTGGCGGCAAGTTTATACAGACAAAATTGAAGAGACCTGCCCAGACTCCGACTTTGGACCTTATTTTCCGGTAGGGTATTGATTTCTACCTGCGCCTTGCCCATAGCACTTTGAACGCCCTCGCCAATAGGAATAATATCTTCACCATCAAAAGCGAGTGCCAATAGCAATTCATTCTCCTCAAGTTGCGTATCGATGCGCATGACGAGTGGGGCCTCCGTATTTAATTCCCCTTGCAGATGATTGATTTCCAATAAATCTCTTCTTTCGGTATCTCTTGCACCTGCCTGCGAAAAAGATAAGGGAGTTATTTCCTGACTGGCAAAGGCACTGGCCAGCAATGCAAGCCCGTCTTGAATCCCACGGCTACTGTTTATGCCGCCTATTTTCAAATTCCCCTGTATTTGAGGGTGGGCTTCAATTTCTATTTTTCCCCCGGCTACGGATACCTTTTCAGCCCCTATTTTTGCGAGATTACGGCTCAAATCGATAAATAAATCCAAAGTACACCAATCATCTGAGGCAAGCACTTGTTCCCCAAAAGCTTCTAAAAAACGTGCTTGATTTGTAGCACGGGTTTCAGCTTCTTTTTGAAAGGGAAGATTCAGGCTGAAATTTTTTTGAATAAAAGGCGTAAGCTCAATTTCATGGGTACTTATAAGGATTTTAAATTGAAAACGTGCTTCTGTATCCTCGTTTTGATTGGATAAAAAACCTATTTGGCCCCATGCCTGGCCTCCATAAGCAATAGAGGCCCTTTCGCCCGGAGGAATCACCGTTTCGTGTAATTTATACACTCCGTATAAAGGACTAATCAGAAGACTGGCTACACAAACTTTTTCCTTGGCGTGATTGATTAATTCTAAGGCGTAATCAATCAGAATATCCTTCTGAATCTCATCTTTTTCAATATAAAATTGTAGGCAATCATTTTCTGGATAAAGTTTTTCTACTCCCCGGCTTGTTTTTTGTTCAAATGAAAGTTCAAAATGCGCTTTTAATAGATGAGATTTAGGATTGCTCAGATGACGAACATTTTCCCATTGCCCTATCTTTTTAAAAATATCTAAAATGACCTCCTCAGAACGGCTCAAAAAAATCAATTTCTGACTTAGTCGATGGACAATTTCGTAGTGTTGGTCATTTGCGTATAGACAATAATCTGCCCCAGTTTCCTGGTCAACTACTTGAAAAAGGTTTACTGGTATCATCCTGCTTCTCACCTCCTCTTTGATGGATGAATAAACGCTTAGGGCGGGTGGTGGTGGGTTGAGTAATAGACCCGCATAAGTCTTACTCACATCCAAAGGACTATCTTGGGGCGTGTAAAAAAGTGTTGCATCTTTTTAACCTGCATTACTTTTAGTTCGGTCAATTGATCTTTCCCCTGGGGTTCGTGAAGCCCTTCGGGAAAGATT
>JAAUUB010000178.1 GCA_012031215.1 Microscillaceae bacterium
ATTGGCCCGATTTTTTCCTCGGCAACTGGTTTTTTTTCTGGTGGGTTTGCCGGGTCTTCTGATTGTGTTGCTGATGCTGACCGTGCGCGAGCCGGTGCGAGGGGGCTATTTGAGTGGAGGGCCAAAACCACCGCTGCCTTTGGCCGAGGCGCGGGCCTATTTTCGCAAAGAGTGGCGGATGGTAGTGTTTCACAATTTTGGTTTTGCTTTCCAGACCATGGCTACCTATGCCTCGGGTTATTGGACCCCGGCTTTTTTGATGCGGGTCTTGGGTTGGGATATCCAAAAAGTAGGCGATGTATATGGCTTGGTGGTGATTATCTTTGCCACTTCGGGCATTGTAGTCGGCGGTCAAATGGCCGATTTTCTGCGAAAGCGAGGCAAACATTATGGTCGGCAAACGGTGATGATAGCCGGGATGTTGCTGACGGCTTTGTTTGGAATGTTTTTGCCCGTCTTGGCAAGCGATGCCAATGTGGTTTTTCTCCTGATTCCGATGGTGTTTTTTTCTAGCTTTGGTGTGGGCACGGCCACGGCCGTGGTGCAAGAGGTAAACCCCCCACAGTTGCGTTCGCTGGCTTCGGCCATTTTTTTATTCATTGTCAATATTTCTGGGAATGGGCGTAGGGCCTACACTGGTGGCCATTTTCACCGAATATGTCTTTCAGGACAAGGCCATGGTGGGCTATTCGCTGGCTTTGGTAGGCGTGATTTGCCTGAGTGCGGGTAGTTGGTTTATCCATCTTAGTCGTCGGGCTTATCGCGAGGCATTGGCACAGGTTTGAAGAGGATTTTTATGGCCTTCAAAGAGTATTTTTTTGCCGAGATTCGTACTTATATCAGGGGTCGGTGTGCAAACAAGCAAGCGAACCCAAATTTATGTTTACTTTTACCAAGAAAAATTACCACCAAGTATGAGAAATCAAAATGCCTTTCTGATTATTGATGCGCAGTATGATTTTTGCCATCCCAATGGGGCTTTGTATGTGCCAGGAGCCGAAAAAGATATGAGCCGCCTGGCCGCCATTATCAAAAACAACCTGGATAAAGTGGATCATATCTGCGTAACCCTCGATTCACATCCGGTCAACGATATTTCTCACCCTTCATTCTGGCAAGACAAAGACGGTAAGTTTCCCGCCCCTTTTACCCAAATCACCCTTCAGGACCTCAACGAAGGCCGCTGGACCCCCCGCTTTTATCCCGAAAAAGCCCGCCAGTACTTAAACGACCTAGAAGCCCAGGGACAGTTTCCGCATCTTATCTGGCCTGAGCACTGCCTCATCGGTTCCAAAGGCAATGCCCTGCACGACGATTTGATGGAAGCCCTCATCGCCTGGACCCGCCAGGGCAAATTTTATCAGGCGGTTGCCAAAGGCACTTACCCACTCACTGAGCATTTCGGGATTTTTATG
This sequence comes from Microscillaceae bacterium, assembly GCA_012031215.1. Taxonomy (GTDB): domain Bacteria; phylum Bacteroidota; class Bacteroidia; order Cytophagales; family Microscillaceae; genus JAAUUB01. Next base: position 1,416 of record JAAUUB010000178.1, read on the forward strand.
GCGCAGATTCCTGTTTCTGACCGCCCCGAAACCCAGCTCAACCAAAGCCTCATCAAAACCCTCGAGAGCTTTCAAAATGTCTTTGTGGCCGGGGAAGCCAAATCGCATTGTGTAGCCACCAGCATTAAGCAAGCCCTGGACTATGCCCCGGGCCTGGCCAGCAAAATGGTCATTATTGAAGATTGCATGTCGGATGTGCCCAATCTGGGCCACCTTGCCGACCCTATTTACCAGGAAGCCCGCCAACGCGGTATTCGCTTTGTCAATTCTCAGAACCTATCCCTCAACTGATAAAAAGCCTGGCTTATGAATGATTTTGATGCCATTGATTTCAATCTGAACTTTAATAATTTCAACCCGGAAGATATTCAGGTGGATGAAACCATTAATGCCGTTTTTGCCGTAGATGTATCGCCTTCGGTGATGACCTACATCAAAGACCTCAACCACGCCCTCAACGACTTTATCCAGACCATGCAAAAGTCGCACGTGGCCGAGCAACTGATGGTCTCGATACTGGAATTTAATGAAAAAGTAATGGTAAAAAGTGGCTTTCAGCCCATTCGCCAGATTCCTGCCGCGCAGTTTCAGCCTTCCGGCGGAGGAACCGCGCTTTTTCAGGCCGCCAACCAGGCCCTGGATATGGCAGTGGCCTATCGCCAAAATCTGGAAGCTTCCGGGGTAACGGCCAAAACGCTGGTTTTTGTAATTACTGACGGCCTGGACAATAGCTCTCAGGTAAGTGCCGATCAGGTGAAGCAAAAGCTACAGGACATACTGGGCAAAGAGCAAAATGCTTTTTCTTTTACCTCTATTTTGTTTGGCGTGGGAGATGCCAAAGGCTTTGAAGAGGCCCAAAAAGAAATGGGTTTTCAACACCTGGCCCGGGTGGGCACTTCGGGGGCGGAGATTCGCAAGATGATTAATTTCATCAGCCAATCTATCTCCAATACAGCCCAAAACCAACAAATTAGTTTCTAAGCCCAAGCCCCCAACCCGCCATTTTTGCCGGATGAAAAGGCGGCCTTTTTTAACCTTACCGTCGCATTACACCCAGTTCAAGACAGGGATAAACAGATATTATCTATTTTTGTGCACCCTTCTCTAAGAAAAAAATGCAACATACTACCAGTCAAGCACTTTTTGCCCAGGCGCAAAAAGTCATTCCCGGCGGAGTCAATTCCCCGGTGCGGGCTTTCAAAGCCGTGGGAGGCAATCCAGTTTTTATTCGTTCGGCAAAAGGGGCTTGTATTTATGACGAAGATGGCAATGAATACATTGAGCTTATCAATTCCTGGGGGCCAATGATTTTGGGCCACGCCCATCCTTTGATTGAGGAGGCCATTATTGCCGCCGTGCGCGAATCGCCCTCTTTTGGGGCCCCACCCGCAAAGAATTGGAAATGGCTGAATTGATTGTGGCCATGGTGCCTTCCGTAGAAAAAGTAAGAATGGTCAACTCGGGCACCGAAGCCTGCCTGAGTGCCCTGCGGGTAGCGCGGGGCTTTACCGGACGAAACAAAATCATTAAATTTGAAGGCTGCTATCATGGCCACGGTGACTCTTTTTTGATTGCCGCCGGTAGTGGCGCCATCACCATGGGAAACCCAGATAGCCCAGGTGTAACCCCCGGCACGGCCCAAGACACGCTTTTGGCTCCTTTTAATGATTTGGCGGCTGTTGAGACCCTGGTGCAGGCCAACCCAAAAGAAATTGCCGCCATCATCCTGGAACCCGTGCCGGGCAATATGGGCCTGGTCATTCCTCAGCCTGGATTTTTGGAAGGGCTGCGGGCCTTGTGCGACCGCGAAGGCATCGTCTTGATTTTTGATGAAGTAATGACGGGCTTTCGTCTTGCGCCCGGTGGAGCACAAGAATTGTTTGGCATCAAACCTGACCTGACCACGCTGGGAAAAATCATTGGTGGCGGAATGCCCGTGGGCGCCTACGGGGGGCGGAAGGAAATCATGGACTGGGTATCGCCCGCCGGGCCGGTCTATCAACCGGAACATTATCCGGCAACCCCGTAGCGATGTCGGCTGGTTTGGCCCTCTTGCGCCATTTGCACGCCAATCCTGAGATTTACCGACACTTGCATTACATCAGCACGAAGGTCGTAAAAGGCCTTCAGGCAGCCTTGCACAAGCTGGAGCAGGATTTTTTTGTGAATCAGTTGGGCTCAATGTACACTTTCTTTTTTACGTCTAAGGCGGTGCAAAACTTTGAGGATGCCAAAACCAGCGATACGGTGCTTTTTGGACGCTATTTTCAGGGAATGCTCCGGCGGGGAATCTATCTGGCGCCTTCGCAATACGAAAGCCTTTTTCTTTCTACGGCCCTTACAGATGACCATATTGACAAAATCATTGTGGCCCACGAAGAAACACTGCGAGAGATTTTACCCACTCACTAACCCAGAAAAAAACCTGGCTCAGGCATAGACCTGGCCAAGCCGAATGTGTAAAGGCCAGGAAATTCGCTTCTTGGCCTTTTCGTTTCCCCAGGCCTCTTTCAGGGCGGTCCAGATGCGCCCCAAGGGGCTTTGACCGTTTTGCCGCCAATAGGCCTGCACGCTAGACCAACTTTCCAGATAGCCACACCATTGCGCCAAATCCCATTCTTTTTGCATCTCAAAAACGGGCACGGGTTCTTCGGCAAAAGGAAACCCCAGGCTTTGATAGCCAGCTTCCAGAATTTTGCGCTCCGGGGGCCAATAAGCCTCTCCCAGAATGTCTTCATACAGATAATCGGAAATAAGGTCAATTTCCGAATGGATACGAGCCAGATTATAACCCCAAACGGCGACCCAGGCGCCTGGCCTGGCCACCCGGCGTACCTCATCATAAAACCTTTCGGCTTCAAACCAATGCAGGGCCTGGGCTACGGTAATCAAATCAAAATAAGCATCGGGCAAACCTGAATTTTCCGCCGTACTGACCCCATACCTGATTTTTTCGTGGGGCCGGGCTCTTTCTATTTGGGCGGCGCTGGCATCCGTGGCCCATATTTCCTCAAAAAATGCCGCCAATTGAAAAGCTACCTGTCCATTGCCTGTGCCTACATCCCAGGCACGTTGATTCTTCTGCACTTTTGTCTGCAAAAGCTGTACCATTCGGCAGGATAATCAGGCCTGAACTGTGCGTAGCCCTCGGCCTGGGTAGAAAATGGTCTTTAAAATCCATAGAATAGCAATAGAATAAGACAGTTATTTTGGCGCAAAAAACTAAAAAAAATGTGTTTTTATCGGATTAGTCCTTTAAAGTAAAGTTGATTATGAAAAAATGGTGCTTTGTTATGAAAAATGGTTTAACTTCATGATTCAATGCCCATCTCTTAAAGCAAAGCAGATAAGCCATTCAGTTGATAAAGTGAAGCTGGAAGTGTAAATTTGAGAAGCTTATATTTTGCTACACCATGCGGCAGGGATTGCGCAAATGGGCAAAGCAAGTACTTGTGTATTTAATTTTTGGTACATTATTTTAAAAAATAATTGTAATTTCAAGCGAATTTATCCTCATTACCTATATGGATTACGGTGACGACCGCTTACAAAGATACCTCAACAAAATGATGTTGCTTCAGGATGCGCAGCGGGAAAAACCACTGAGCGATGAAGAACTAAAACAAATTGCCTTAGAGTCGGGCATGAGCGAATCTGATTGGCAAGCCTCTCAGGAAGCGGCCCAGGGTTATCTCAAGAGTGGTAAAGGCCATCTGACCTTTGGCAACTGGGCCGATGCTGCCCGTGATTTAGAGCAAGCCAATGCCCTGATGCCCAATAGCCTGGAGGCCAATTATACCCTGGCCCAAGCCTACAAAGGGTACTGGATGGAAAAACGCGACCCGGCGCACAAAGAAATGGCCGAAAAATATGCCAATCGGGCCTTGCAAATCCGCCCGGGCCACGCCCAGACCATTGGCGTACTCAACGATTTGCGGGAGGGGGAAAAACAAGCCGTCCAGTCAAAAACAATGCGTCGCATCGTGATAGGAGCCGTAGCGGGTGGCTTTTTCTTGTTGATGCTTATTTTTTACATCCTGACCAATAATGCGGCCGTGAGCCAGGCCGAAGAAGTAGCCAAAAAATGGGCCCAGGTAGAAAATGTCTATCAGCGACGCGCCGACCTCATCCCAAAGCTGGTGCAAACGGTGCAGGCCGCCGCCAATTTTGAAAGGGAAATCTTGGAAAAACTTAGCAAAGCCCAGGGTCGCTTGCAAGCTATTCGTGTGGATGCCGATAAGCTCTCTGGTGAAGACCTGGCCCAGTTTCAGAAAGGCCAGGCCGAATTGTCGGCCTCTCTCAATCAGTTACTGCTCCTGGCTCAAAAAAATCCTGAATTGAGTGCCAATCAGGCTTTTCGGGATTTATTGGTGCAAATAGAAGGCTCAGAAAACCGTATCAGTGTAGAGCGCAAACGCTTCAATGAAGCGGTGTCGGATTATAATGCCTACATCAAGCGTTTTCCGGCCAGTTTGTTGGGTTTTGATGAAAAAGCCTATTTTAAAATGGAGGCTGGCGCTGACCAATCACCACAAATCAATTTGCAATGAAAAATAATTTTTTGACCCGTTTATGGCCAGCCAAACCATTTCTGCGCCCCGCTCAGGAAAAAGCCCTTGTACAAGGCATTCAGGCGGCCGAAAAAAATACCTCGGGCGAAATCCGGGTGCATATCGAGAAAAAATTGCCTCATCAAGACCCTTTTGAGCGCGCCCTGGCGGTGTTTCAGGAACTGCAAATGCACCAGACCCGCGAACGCAATGGGGTGCTGTTTTATCTGGCCCTGGCCGACCATAAATTTGCCATCGTGGCCGACGAGGGCATTAATCAAGTAGTACCGGATGGATTTTGGGACAGCATCCGAAACGAAATGCAGGCCGCTTTTCAAGAAAAACGCTTCACAGAAGGATTGCTTAAGGGCATCGCTCAAACCGGAGAGAAGTTGAAAGCTCATTTTCCTTATCAAAAAGATGATGAAAATGAGCTTCCGGATACTATTTCAAAAAGCTAAAGACTTTTGCTCAGGATTTGGATAAGCTTCTTACCTGGGCCCGAAGGTCTAGCTGTGGAAAAGGAATGGTAATGCCTGCTTTATCGAAGCCTTTTTTGACATTTTCGGTCAGGTCAAAATAAACACCCCAATAGTCAGATGACTTACACCAGGCCCGTACCGTAATTTTTACCGAGCTTTCGGCCAGCTCGCCTACCCGCACAAAGTGCTCACGGTCAGCCGGACCTGTTAAAATCCGCTCATCTTGCTGAATAATGCTGCTAATCAATGTCTTTGCCTTTTCCATGTCTTCTTCGTAGCTAATGTCAAAAAATAAGTCTACCCGCCTCTCGGGCTCAGTAGAATAATTGACAATGTTGCCGCCGGCCAGTGGGCCATTGGGAATGATAATGGTTTTGTTGTCGAGGGTTTTTAACACGGTGTTGAAAACCGTAATTTCGTGTACGGTTCCCAGAAAACCCTGCACCTCAATCAAATCATCTTTTTTGAAAGGGCGAAACAAAATCAGCAGCACCCCACCGGCAAAATTGCTCAGGCTTCCCTGCAATGCCAGGCCAACGGCCAGCGAAGCCGCCCCCAGTACGGCAATGAAGGAGGTGGTTTCTACCCCCACCATAGAAGCTACACTAATCACCAGAAGCACTTTGAGCAACATACTCAGCAAACTGGACAAAAAGCTTGATAAGGTAACATCCTCGGTTTTGTGGAGTTGGTGACGGGTCAGAGCCACAATCTTGCGAATGAGCCAAAGCCCAACAAAGAGAACAATCAAGGCCAGCAAAACCCGGGGCACATAAGCCTCGGCATAGATGCGCATTGTGTCAAAAAATTGTTTCATGCCTTTAAAAATTGGTGAATAAAAAAAGCCAGCAGGCAATGAGCCCGCTTGGCTTCAAAAGTACGCCAAAAATAAGATTCTAAAAGGCTTTTCTCAATTGGAATGGAAGCTTTCCAATTTGTATTCACTATAGAGCAGGGCATATACCTGGCATATCCTACGGCGGGCATCCTGTTCGCGGTATTGTAACTCCGGGGAGGGGTAGGCTTCTCCGCCGGCCTGTACGACATACTCTATTTCCGCCGGCAGGCCCCGCAAATGCTGTTCAAGGTATTGGCGAACGGCCTCGGCTCTCCGCAGGGACAAGAGGTGGTTTTGTTTTTTTCTTTCCCAAGTGGGTTGTTGCCAATAGAAGGGCTGGGCATCACTATAGCCCTTTAGCTCTACCAGCACCAGGGCAGTTTCCTCGGGCTTCTGAAGGCGGTGCCGGTTGATGTCCCGGCGGAGCATATCCACTAAGATTTTGAGTTGTTTCTGGGTTTTGGGATGGAGCAAATCGGCACCCGTAGCAAAGGGAATCTCGGCCAGCGACTGAATGTACAAATCCGCGCCCATAGCTTTCAGAAAATTGCCCCGCAAATCCTCGGGTAGGTTTTTTTCCTCTTTTTCGCTTGGCGTGGCAGATTCCAGCGCTGTAAGGCGGGGCGGGCTTGTGTAAGTTCGTGGCGTTTGTTGGGGTAAAGGGCTTTGGGCCAGAAGGAAAGAAGAACTGCACACAAGCACACTAAGACAAGACCATTTCAAGAATTGCTTTGAAATCATATTGAAGAAACATTTGGTGTCTTACACAAAAAAGCTTATTTGCTTTTTGTCCAAAAACGAAGGACTTTCATAAATCGATTTTCGCTTACACAGTGCTAAAATGTGGCGAATAGCCTCTGAGTAAGAAGATTTGAATGTTGGCTAAATTCATAAACGCCAATTGGCATAAAAAAGACTGATTTTGAGTGAATTAAAACAATCTTGAAAAGCTAAGCCAGCGTTTTTTTTCTTTCTTACCTTGTAAGAATTAGGTGGTTTTGTGTGCGGGAATTGCTGGGTAATTGCCTCAAAGGCCTGGTCAAAGCGTGCCGGGCCCTGCCCCGAGATGATTTGGTAAGGAAATGCAGAGGCTTCCAGCAGTTGCCGATATTTTTCAAAGAAATAAGTCCGCAGGTGGGGGTGTTCGCGCAGGGGGTCGGCTTGCCAGGGCAGGTCAATGTCCATCAGCAGATACAAATCATAAGCTTGCTGGGCCAGCCTTTGGCTTATCCATTCTGGGCAGGAGTGATAAGCATGCTCGTGCCATACCTTTATGACCAGCATTTCTGTGTCCAAAAAGAGAAGCGTATTTGCTTGAGATTCCAGGGCTTTTTCCATCACTAACTGGCCCCGGGCAATTGAGAGCAGGTCGTGGGCTTCATAGGGGCGGGCCAGCTCGGGCAAATAATAACGGGCAAATTCGGGCACAAACACCGTTTGAAAGTGCCGGGCCAGTTGGGCCGAAAGTTGGCTTTTGCCCGTGGATTCCGGGCCCGTAATGGCAATTTTGATGAGTGAAGAAACCTGCAAGGATGTCGGGGAAGATTTTTAGACCAAAGTAGAGTGAAAATAGTTACTCTTTCCGGGCTTCCAAATATTTGGGAAAGGATTTGGCAAAATGCCAAAAAAAACCGGAAGACAAGCCTGAGCGGGGCGCATCCTCCGGTTTTGGGGGGACTGAGTCCTTGAGGGCTTAGTTTTCTTGGGCAATTTTGGCGTGCTCCGGTCTCAATTGCCTTACCTGTGCCCCGGTCTGCCACATTTCTGATTCACGGATTTCGCGCAGCTCTTCGTTCAGTTTTTGGCGGTAATCGGGCTTTTGGTTGGCCTCAATCACGATACGGGCTTCCTGACCACTGGCCACGCTTTGGTACAATTCCTGAAAAACGGGCAAAACAGCCGCCTTAAACCTGTGGCGCCAGTCTAAGGCTCCGCGTTGGGCCGTAGTAGAACAATTGGCATACATCCAGTCCATGCCCTTTTCGGCCACCAGTTTTATGAGGCTTTCGGTAAGCTCTTCTACGGTTTCATTAAAAGCCTCAGAAGGGGAATGGCCGTTTTGCCGCAGGGTTTCGTATTGGGCCTCCATCATACCCGCCAAGGCACCCATTAATACCCCGCGTTCGCCCGTGAGGTCGCTAAATACTTCTTTTTGAAAAGTAGTCTCAAACAAATAGCCACTGCCAACCCCAATGCCGAGGGCCAATACTTTGTCCAGGGCTTTTCCGGTGGCATCCTGAAAAATGGCATAGCTGGAGTTCAAGCCTTTGCCTTCCAAAAAAAGCCGACGCAAGCTTGTGCCGGAGCCTTTTGGGGCCACCAACACCACATCTACCGCTGGGGGGGGCACTATGCCGGTTTGGGTGTGGTAGGTGATGCCAAATCCGTGGGAGAAATACAAGGTTTTGCCGGGCTGAAGGTGTTTCTGCAAAGTAGGCCAAAGGGCAATTTGGCCGGCATCCGAAAGCAGATTGCACAGAATAGTGCCACGCTGCGCCGCTTCTTCCACCTCAAACAAATCTACACCTTCCACCCAGCCATCTTGTTGGGCTTGTTCATAAGAAGCCGATTTGCGCTGGCCCACTATTACGTGAAAGCCATTATCGCGTAAGTTGAGGGCCTGACCAGGCCCCTGTACACCGTAGCCAATCACGGCAATGGTTTCGTTTTGAAGAATTTGGCGGGCCTTTTCTAATGGAAATTCTTCGCGAGTAACAACGTTTTCTAATACGCCGCCAAAATTGATTTTTGCCATAATGTATTTGTTTTTGATGAATGATAAAATGTTTTGAAAAATTCCCGCTTAGCTCATTCCATCTCCAGCGGGACGTGGGTTCTGGGAATGGCCACCCGACCCGAGCGGGCAAAGTGCAAAAGGCCCAAAGGCCGGAGTTTTTCCATCAACTCCGATATTTCCCACTCGTGGCCGCTTTTTTCTATCAAGATAAATTCTGGCTCAACGGCAATGATGCGGGCGTGGTGTTCGCGCACCAGTTGCTCAATAGACTGCGTTGGCAGAAATGCCCCAATGGACACTTTATACAAAGCCACTTCCTGAAAATCACTTCTTCATCGGCATGGTATTCTGCTTTCAAAACATCAATTTGTTTCTCGATTTGCTGGCTTAGGTTTTCAATCTTGTCCGG
>JAAUUB010000179.1 GCA_012031215.1 Microscillaceae bacterium
TTTATTGCGTCATACAATTCTTTCATTGCTTGTAAGAATTCTTTTGCACCACTTTCAAAAACATATCCGTGTCCAATTTTTTCGTTTTCTTAGAACAGGATATTTGTCAATAGCCTCGCTAACCTTCCTATTTTTAAATACTTCTTTGTCAATGTCTAAACTCCTACAAATATTTACTATCGTTCCAATAGAAGGTCTGCCAATATTTTGATAAATATTCTCTTTTGTGTCAAGTTCAACTCTGTCAAGGTTCTTGTTCCACAAGTAGCCCAAAAGAAAAATGAGAGAATATTCAATACGAACTTGATAGTAAATTTTCAAGTTTGCCTCGTCATTGTTAGCCTCTATAAAACGAATTTTTCGTTCAAGTTTAGATTTGATATAGTCCATTTTTGTTCTGTTTTGTTGTTTTTAAGGTAACGCACAACGGAAAAATGTTTGCGAAGGGCGGGATTAAATAGCACTTCCCTTGCCCTACGCACAATGTTTATAGAAAGTACAAAAGCCTAAATTACGCACATTAGCCCGCCTTTTCGCAAACATAATGTTGTCATCAGTTTTTCTGTTGTATCGTTATCTATTCAACCATTCTATCGCTTCTTTTTCATTTCCAAAGTAATGAATCGGATATTTATGTGTAGTTTCGTCCATTGCTTGTTCTATTGAAAGTTGTGATACAAGTTCAGAACTCATCAAGAATGCAAGTTTTTCTAAGGTACTACTATCCCAAAACCCCATTACAACTTTATCTGTCCATTCTTGCATTTCTATTGTAATAACGTACCTAAAATCACGTGTATCACAGAGAAATAATTTAGGAAGACACTGTTTCGCAACTTCAATCTTTTCGTATTGATAAGACATAAAATCTTCATCAGTTGCTTGCTCTGTATCTGTTTTCCAACGTTCTTCAAAGTAAGACTTTTCGCTGTCAAAGTACAAGTTTGCCAACTTGTGAGAAAAAACTTCTTGTAAAGCCATATTTTTAATGTTTAAGTTTCGTTTAAAATTGATGACAACATGTACTTATACGCACTTTAGTTCGCATTTCTCGATTTCATCAGCGTATCTAAGGGGCTTTGCACCCTTTGGATAGTCCGATTGCTTACGTGCGTATAGCGTTCCGTGGTTTTAGAACTATTGTGTCCCAAAAGTTCCTGAATGATACGAATGTCTGTCCCTGCTTCGTGCAGGTGCGTTGCGAAGCTGTGTCGCAAGGCGTGAAAGCTTACTTCTTTCAGTATGCCCGCCTTTTGCTTGGCACGCTGAAATATCTTTTGTATGCTTCGGGTGCTATAATAATCATAGCTTTGCCCCTCGAAGAGCCACTCTTTGGGCTTATAGGCTTGGTAATAGCTGCGTAGATTTTCCAACAACACCTCCGAAAGCATCACACATCTATCTTTTTTGCCTTTGGCGGCTTTGATATGGATGACCATTCTTTGCGAATCTATGTCCTTCAGCCGCATACTCACTACCTCACTCACCCGCAAGCCCGCCGCGTAGCCCATCAGGAGCATCATTTTATGCTTGAGGTTATCTACGGCATCAAATAAAGCCTGCACTTCCGATAGGTTCAGCACTTTGGGCAGGGTTTCGGCACGGCGCGGAAAAGGCAGGTGAAATTCCCAATCTTTGCGTCTTTGGATTTGAATGTAATAAAATCGTAAGGCGCAAATCATCGTAACCAAAGAGGCTTCACGCCATCCTTCTTTTACCTGCCTCGTAAGCCATTGCTTTGCCTCATCAGGGCTTATCCGCTCGGGATGTTGCTTGCCAAAGGCTTCACAATATTCTTTCAGCGCGAAGCGATAGTTTTTGATAGTGTTCCAGCTATATTGCCTCAGCATCAGCGCATCCGTATATTGCATCATCACTGCTTGTAGGTCGGCAGGCAAGGTCATCACCCAGTCTTCATTTTGCTTTACTTGGCTATACTTTCCTTCCCGCACTACATTGTGCTTAACTTCCGGCGATACTTCTACGGCTATTTTGGCCGTTTCGAGCCGACTGATCAGTCCTTCGCGGATAGAATTTTGGTTCAATATCCGCCAGCATTTCCTACCTTTGTCGTAGTAGCGCGTCTTAGTCGTTTTAATGATTTGATACGCCATAGCGTTGTACGGCAATTCCACCAACGCCCAATCTTTGTTTTCCGGGTGAGGCTTGATGAGGGCGTTTTTGGGAAAATCTTTTTTCTGAGATTTCAAATGAGGCACATTCAAGCCCGTAATAGCCCTAAGTCGTGCAAAATTTCCTTTTCGTGCCGGTACAAACCATTGTTTTTGCGCGCCTATCCAGATAGCCCGCTCAATGTCAGTCTTGATTTTTTGCCCTATCCTATACTCACAATTGACCAACCAGCCTTTATCTTCGTGGGCAACTATACGCAAGTCTGTGCGTGTTTGAGGTTCGGAAGTAGTAGCTTCTGTTTCTGCTTGCGAAACCTGACTTGCTATGTCGGTATGTTGAGCCTTAGGCTCAGTCCGGGTTGTTTCGTTGCTTGGGAGGACTTGTAGGTCTTGAAATTGGGCTTTGAGTTGGGCAAATACTGCTTTGTCGTAGGGTAGGTACCAAGTGCGATAGGTCTTGCTGTATTTCAGTTCTCCGCATTTTTTGAGCTTTTCTTTCAATAAAGCATCGGGATAAGGGTGTATGCCTATCTTTTTGCCTTCATTTTTGTAGAAAAGTGGAAAAATTTGGATGCTCATTGTGCTGATTTTACATACCCAAATATAGACCGAGAAAATGAAATCGCAAACTGCTTTCTCAAAATATTTTCTTAGGAGATAGGAAGCTTATCCAGCATAATGATTTGTTCGGCAATGATTTCCGTAACGTAGCGTTTGGCACCGTCTTTATCTGCATAGCTTCTTGTTTTGATTTTTCCCTCCACATAAATGGTGCTGCCCTTTCGTAGGTATTTCTCAACTACTTCGGCAAGGCTGCGCCAGGCAATGAGGGTGTGCCATTCGGTTTCGGTTTGTGTGTCGCCGTTTTTGTCTTTATAGCTTTCCGAGGTAGCCAGTGAAAATCGCGCTACTTTTATCCCACCTTCCAGGGTTTTTACTTCCGGTGCATTGCCCAAATTGCCAATAAGCATTACTTTATTAAGTCCACGCATATAGTATGTATATTTTACCCAGTGCTTCAGGATTTACAAAAGGCTTTTTTTACTCGAAAAGGTATATCCATAAATGCCCAAATTTCCAATGGCTGATGCTTGTGATTCCGCTCTCGGGCAAAGTATGACACTTTACTCGTGCTAGCAAGCCCCAGGGCTTGCACAACAAAATAACGATGCCGCCCTTAATTATGCAAACGGACGTAGTTTTTCCTTTGGTGGCACTGCTATCCTTTGGTGCGTCAAAAGAATAATTCCTGGGCCAGGCGGAAGGTATTGGCGTGCGCTGCTACAATATCGGCCAGGCGGGGCGAATAGCCTCCTCCCATACACACCACGAGGGGCAGGCGGTTTTGCTGGCAAAGCGAAAGCACAAAACGGTCGCGCGCACGGCAGCCCTGCAGACTGACCCCCAGGCGGCCCAGCTTATCTGTTTTGAGAATATCTACCCCGGCCTGGTAAAATACAAAATCGGGCTGCACGGTATCGAGCAGGTGGGGCAGGGTATTTTTGAGGGCCTGAAGATAGAAGGCATCCTCGGCCCCATCGGGCAATCCCAGGTCCAGGTCAGATTTCTCTTTGCGAAGCGGATAGTTTTTTTCGCCATGCATGCTGAAGGTATAGACCTGTGGGTCGTGGCGAAAGATTTCGGCGGTACCATTGCCCTGGTGTACGTCGAGGTCCACGATGAGCACCTGCCGGGCCAGCCCCTGCTGCACCAGGTAGCGGGCGGCCATGGCCTGGTCGTTGAGCAGGCAAAAGCCTTCGCCCCGGTTGGTGAATGCGTGGTGTGTGCCCCCGGCCATGTTCATCGCAATACCAAACTCCAGCGCAAAGCGGGCGCATTGCAAAGTGCCCTGCCCAATGGTGATTTCTCTTTGCACCAGCCCAGCACTGAGGGGAAAGCCCGTGGCCCTTATTTCGGCCTGGCTCAGGCGCAGGGTCTGGAGTTTGTGCCAGTAGTCGGGGTGGTGGACGGCCAGAATATCGGCTTCGGCCAGGGCCGCAGGGGCAAAAAAGTTTTCGGGGCGGGCGGTGCCTTCATAAAGCAACTGTTCGGGCAAGAGCCGGTATTTTTCCATCGGAAAACGATGCTGCGGTGGCAAAGGGTGGACATAGATTTCGTCCCAGGCTATTTTGAGCATATTCAAGGGAATGTGAAATAGAAAACAAGGGCAAGCCCAAAGTGTTGGGATGAGGACAAACTGCGGGTCGGTTTGAAAAATGCCCTGATTTGCAAAAGAAGCCCTTGCCAGGGCAAAGACTTCTTTTGTGGCACTTTGCCTAGGCCTCCTCTATTTCGTGGATGAGTACTTTGGTAATTATATCGCCCTGGCGAATTTGGTCGATCACTTCCAGGCCTTCGGTTACTTTGCCAAAGCAGGTGTGCTGTCGGTCGAGATGGGCCGTTTGGGCTCGGCTCAGGCAAATAAAAAACTGCGAACCGCCCGTATTGCGTCCGGCGTGGGCCATTGACAAGACCCCCCGGTCGTGGTATTGGTTCTCGCCCGTCAGCTCGCAGGGAATGGTATAGCCAGGGCCTCCACGCCCGTCGCCATTGGGGCATCCGCCCTGAATCACAAATTGGGGGATGACCCGATGAAAGCTAAGCCCATCGTAATAGCCCATTTTGGCCAATTTCACAAAATTGGCCACTGTGCCGGGCGCGTCGGCATCATAGAATTGCACCTGCAATGTGCCTCTTTCGGTTTGGATTTCTCCTGTTGTCATATTTCTGAAAGTATAAAATAAGAAAAATAGTGTTTAGGAAGGCAATCTAGGCAATATTTTCGTGCGGAGGGCTAGGTTGCTCGTGAAAATAAGCCGAAAATTTGGTTGCAGAAGTGGGTATTTTTCTCTTAGTGAAAATTTTTTCTGTTGCGAAAGAAAGTTTTTGCCATTTGGCCAACTTTCCCAATCCGAAAATTGTATAAGTTAAAAAGAAATAATCCCAAAACGACACCAAATCCGGGATGGAAAAAATATATGAAAGTCCTGATAAGGCTGTGCTGGTGCTGGCCGATATCGACGATGCCTATTTTCTGGTACAGATGGTAGGCAAAATCAAAAAAAGCGATTATCGCCAGGCTTTTTTGCAGGTATTGCGCCGGGCCAAGCAGGAGCCCCGGCCTGGCATATTGTTTCAGATACGCGATATGCAAAACAATCCCGACCCAGGCCGGCAATGGTTTACCCGTTATTTTATGCGGCGGTTTTACAAAATAGTAGGGCAGATGCAGCTGGCCGTGGTAAAGCCCGAAAATCCGATTGAGCGTCGGAGCATTTCCCTGCTCTACTCCCTCATTGGGGCTTTGGGCATTGCCGTCAAGGTACGTTTTTTTGAAAAAGTGCCCCAAGCCGCCCAGTGGCTTCAGGAGACTGAGGAAGTCCGGCCTTTTATTTCTCCCCAAAAAATCATTCCCCGCGAGGAGCTTGTCAAAGAATTGAGGCTGGGTAAGGGCAGCCGGGTGAAGCTTAAAATTCATTTTAGCCCACGAGGCGATTTAGACCCAGTCTCCGATTTGCCATTTTTGCCATCGGTACGCCTGATAAAGCGCTGGTTTAGAAGCTGGCGACAGCCCTAAGCCGCGCCGCAGGCGCTAAATCAAAACGGCGCGAAAAAGCTCATTGAGTGGTTCAAAATCGGTTTTAGGCTTAGGGAAATCGTGAGCGGCTTCTTCACATTTAGCAATGGCCTCCTCGATAAAATCGTGAAAAAACGGAATAGGGGTGATGTCTTCTTTCTCAAGGCTGTTTTCTTTGCGCTTGATAAGGCCCTCGAGGTTTTCCATCAGTTCTTTGTTATGCTGTACTACGGCAAACAAATCCCGAAAGCGTATCGGCGGATAAGTGTGCTTTTCTACAATCCAGACAGCACAAAGCAAGGGCCGCAAGGCATAAAAATATTTTTGATGCGCACCTGTTCGCCTTGCAAATGCCCCAGATAAGTATGTTTGGCCATTCCGATGTAATGATGCAGGCTGGTACGCCCCGAAAAATAAGTAGCCGCCAATTGGCGAAGCGGATTGATAAATTCGGGCACTTCTTTATACACGATAGAAGATTGCATCCATTCATAGGGCGAAGCATTGGACTTATGAAAAAGCCGCAGGGCCTTGCGCACATCCCAACCGATAAAGTCGAGGTCTTCGGCCAGAAACAAATCGATGGCATCTTTGCGGTCATAGATGGACAGATAGCGCTTGGGCGACTGGGCATAGATGAATCGCACATCGTAGTCGCTATCAGGAGAGGGAAATCCCCAGGCTCGGCTTCCCGACTCACAAGCGTATAATACTTTGATTTCCTGGTCTTTTTCTAGTTTCTCGAGGGCTTCAATGATTCTTTCTCGCATCGTTGATGAGTTTAGCTATCTGATATGTGGGCAATAATGTTGCCATGCGGGGCAAAAATGCCACAAATTGCTTAAAAAAGCAAGGCAAAAAAATCATCCTTTGTGTGGGCCCGGCAGAAAAGTGGTTTTCAAGACAAAGCAGGCCTTTTTTCGTGGCCAGGGCTAAGGTTCTTGAAAATCGCTGAAACCAGCCTGAAAACGACGCGACCAATTTTGGGCCTCGGTCTGAATTTGGGCAGCTTGGGGAAGAGGCCTCTGACGACCAAAAAATTGCACCTGTGCCTCATCCTGCAAAATGTGGATACACCGATTTTCCCGAAAAAATAATTTATAGATAAAATGAGGGCTTTGCTGTTCGTTGCCCACTCTTTCTTCATAAAAAATCAATTGGCCTTGCAGGTCATACACAAATTCCCGGTAGAGCAGGAGTTCTTTCCTTTCCCTTTTCAAGACCACCGCCCGGAGCAAAGGGACGGGCTCAGCGTTGCGAGGGTCAAATGTGTAAAAATATTGCTCAAAATACTGAAAGTAGTCGGGCAGATGACGGTTGAGCCGCGAAGCATTGATGAGCCGTTGATTGAGATGCAGTTCGCGGTGTTCTATCTGCTCGTGCAATTGGGCACATTTTTCTATAATCTCGCGCACATACCCCGGATTGGCTTCCTGCGCCACGTTTTGGGCCAGCCCCTCTGGGCTAGTTCTTGCCAAAAAAAGGGATAGGAAAGCCATAATGCGAAAAGGCTGCCTGGACCGGCCCGCCCAGCGCCTGAAGGGGAAAACAGCGCAAAAAATCACGCCATTGACTGCGCCCGGGCTAATAAGGATGATTCGGGTTGCTTGGGCAATCATCATAAGTGAAGTTTAAACACGCGCAAATGCCGTTGATAACGCGGTTTTTAAATATTTTATTTGAATATTTTCCCATTACGGTTCTAGGATGGTACAAGGTTTGGGGATTCATTTTGTAAAGTACGAAAAATTACAAAATTTTACCATCTTTGTAAGTCAAAGCTTCTTGTATAGGCAAGAAAATCATCCTTTCTGAGGCAACTTATTTTTTTGGAAAGAAAAGATATGAAGAACATTCGGGCGCAAATTTTCTGGCTTAATTTATTTAAAACTTACAAATCCGGCCTCATCCTGGTATTAGTGATTGGAATTGTGGTCATCGCCGATTTGCTGTTCTATCAGTTTATTTATCGCCCGTTGCTGACTGTTTATTTTTCTGATGTAGAAAAAACCCGCAAAATGATTGAGGGGGGCAATATCATATCCTTTGCCCCCGAGGCCTGGCTCAGCCTTCTGGGCTTGGTATTGGGCACGCTTATCATTGTCATTTCGGTAGCTTCACAAAGCACCCCCAAACTGATTGACCTCTACACCGGCGACCAAACCAGCCTTTGGTATATCTGGTACATTGTGGTGGGTTCAGTGCATAATATGACCCTCCAGCTCTACAGCTCTTCTTTTACCATTGGGCCGGGCAAAGTACTCAGTGATATTTTGCTCAATACCTATCTGATGCTGCCCCTGGCCTTGTTATTGGCAGTGCCCTATGTTTTGTATATCCTGCGCTATACCAAGACCAGCAACGTTATCAATAAAATTTTTAAAGATAATATAAGACGCATCCACGAACTGCCCAAATATGCGGCGGTAAGCCTGCTTCATGACAAAAAGCTCCGCGACAGGATTCAGTTTGAGATGTTTGAATCACTCAACCAACTCGATGATTTGCTCGAGTATGTGTCTTTCAAAGACCCCAAAGGCGATATTATGAATAAAATCAGCCTGCTATTGCAGGAATATGTGGCCATCAAAGCCCAGGTCAAGGTCCATTGCCCTGATTTTTTTCTGATAAGTCCGCGCATTCGGCAAGACGTTTCTTTCAAGACCATGACGGGCCAGTTTGACGAAATGGAAAGAGGGGCTACTTTTTATGAGCAGAAAGGCTTCCGGCTCTTGGGCAATGCCTACATCAAGCTAATCGAACACGAAGATTTTGACCTGGCCTCGCTTTGTGCCTCCGAACTGGCCGAATGTGGCCACGCCGCCATCAAATATGAAGACCTTTCCCTTATCAACGTAGTACTGATTCGCTTCAATACCCTCTTGCGCTTTGGCATCAAGCATGGCCTCAAAAACAAAGAGGCGCGCAATCTTTACAATGCCATTTTTCATTACTGCGAGTTTATTCGCTTTATCGTGGAATCTAAAAATCGGGAACTCATCGACAAAAGTTGCCGCTATCTCAATATTTATATCAATGAAATCTACCAGCATAGCCGCAAAGAGCGCTCTTTTGGGTTTTTGGTAGATGTCTTTACCTGGGAGTTCAAGCGGGTACTGATTGCCCTCAACGAAAACGGCATTGACATAGAGCAACAGAAAGAAATCTTGTCTTACTTCCTAAAGATTGACAACCTCTCCGATGCCTACGAAGAAACTCCCCTCAAAGGGCGTAAATTCAGCAGCGGCATTCGGGGTATGCAGATTTCCCTGGCCTTGTATTACCTCAGTACCAATAAAGAATCCCTGGCCGAGAGCATCATCATTGACATTCTGAACGACCACGAGTTTATGGACCGCGAAACCCTGCGCAAGGAAGTAAGTGCTGCCGGAGAAAGGCTCAAAACCAAAGCCGCACTTTTTGGGAAGATACTGACCGGGGCAATCTCAATTTGTACTACACCGAAGATACCCGGTATATGGAGGTTTTCCTGGAACTATTTGAGAACATGCTGGAATCATTCACCTTTCTTACCCGCAAGGTTCGTCCCCTAGCTCCCGGCGACCAAGAAACAAACAGCTAGAAAAAGACTTTGAAGCAAGCCTGCTTAGGCTTCAGGGGCATAGTCTTGTATAATCTCAAAGATGGCCTGGGCCAGGGCCGGGTCAAATACCATTTTCATTCCCCCCGTTTCAGGGTCGCTTACCAGGGCATTTTCGCTTCCTTTGGCTTTGAAACGCAGCATCGTATCAGCCGTATTTACATCAATCTTCCCATTCTCCCCATCTACCCGCACCGAAAGCACGGCTTCTAATGGAATGCCGTATTCCTGCGTAACCAGATAATGCACCCGCGAATAAGTCTTCAGAATTTCTTTGATTTTTTCTTGGTCTTCAAATGATACATCTGCCATAAGAAATGCAAAATAAAATGAGTAAAAATTTTTTAAGATAAGCTTTTGATTTTTTTATATCAAAACAAAGCAACTAGTGGGCAGCCCCATACAAGAGGTGGCACGTAGCAAAGGCTAGGAAAGCACGACGCAAAATGATAAGGGGAACAGCGAAAAACCAGTTTGATTGACAGTTTTTGCGAAAACGCTGCAAGTACCGATTTTAACTTGTTACACTTGGCTATCATGTCGCAGTCCTTTAAATAGAACCCGGCCATTTGGCTTTACTCGCACAAAAATAGTCAGAGAATTAAATATTTTTTGAAAAACTTGCCCACAAAACCAAGCCACTGGAAACGCAATAAATATGTTGCCAAAAAACTTTTGGCCATAAAACCGAGTATTTCAAGTACGCAAAGGCCAGGATTTTCAAGTTGGGACAAGCTGCCCGCCGAAAGCCTTTTCAACAATGCCCCAAGGGCTTACTCTCCCACCATCACAAAAGCCCCCCAAAAATAAGGTTCAGGATATTCGGCTTTGAGGGCCAGTTGGGCATTTTTGAAGGCCTCGCGCTTGCTTTGCTTTTTGCCCAGCCAGTTTTCGTAGAAAAGGCTCATCAGCCTTTGGGTGGCTTCGTCGGCCACGCTCCACATCGACATGAGCACGGCCCGCGCCCCGGCCTGTTGGAAGCCCCGCTGCAAACCATAGACCCCTTCCCCGTTTTGCACTTCGCCCTCTCCGGTCTGGCAGGCCGAAAGCACCACCAGTTCGGTTTCGTCCAGCCTGG
>JAAUUB010000180.1 GCA_012031215.1 Microscillaceae bacterium
TACCCGGCAGGTAGAAAAAATCTGGATTGCCCGCCCCGCGCACCCTTTTGCGGGTATTTTTATACACCGGGGGCGGGTCTTTGTGCCAGTGTTTAACAAAGGCCTGCACCGCTTGGCGGGCAATGAAATGGTCAAAGCCTCGCCCCAGGGCTGGCCAAAGCTGGCCTATATCAACACCGCTTTTTCCCTTAGCCCTTCCCAAACCCTGCTGGGCACCACGAACAGCCAACTCTACAGCTTTGAAAGCCAGCACCTACAAGCCCTGCCCCTGGAGGCCGAAGCCTATTTGCAGGAAAATATCCTGACCGGAGGCCGCGATTTACCCGGGCCCTACTTTGCCCTGGCCACCCTGACGGGCGGTTGCTTATTGCTTGATAAAAAAAACTTGGCAGTGGCCCATACCCTTAGCTACCAAACGGGGCTTCCCGATGACGAAGTAAAAGCCCTGGGGCCTGACCAATACGGCGGCCTGTGGCTGGCCACCGAATATGGCATCAGCCGAGCCGACCTAAGCCTACCTATCGAGAATTTTGGGGATTTTCCGGGCCTCGAGGGCCGAATTACTGCCGTAGCCTGGCATCAAAACACCCTCTATGTGGGCACAACCCTTGGGCTTTTTCAATTGCGCCCCGTCAAAGACCCTCGCCAGCTCATCACCCTTGTGCGCCAGCGCGAAGAAAAACTCACGGAGGTCAAAACCACCATTGACCGTACACTGCTCATTACCAAATATGAGGAGATCAGCCGCACCGAGCGGCTTTATCGCACCATTTTTGGCAACCCAGATCAGCAAAAAAAAGCCGAAAGGCTGCGAAAAAAAGAAGAAAGAAGGCAAGAAAGGCAGGATAAAAGAAAATCCAACCTGGCTGACACCGCCAAAGGCCTTGAAGATGACCCCCTCACCACCACTGAGCGCTCCTCGAGCCTGACCAGAGAACGTACCGAAGGCCCCACCCAAACCGAAACGTATTACGAATATGACGGCCAGAAAATGTCCGTTCGCTATGCCCTGCAATCCATTCCTTTTGTTTTTGAGCAGGTAGCCGCCGTAAAAGGAAAGTGTAATCAAATACTGGCTCGTGGGGCGCGCCTGGGCGTGGCTACCAACCTGGGGTATTTTGAAATCCAGGATGGGCAGGCGGCCTGGCTTTTGCGCAACCAGGAAGTGCTGGACATTTGGCACAATGCCCAAAACCAAGCCTATTTGGCTACCCAAGCAGGTTTATTTTTTGAGGCAGATGCCGGCTCTGGCAATTTTGAAAAAGCCGAAGCCCTTCGTGCCCGCCTGCACAGCCTGGCCGGGCAAGGCAAAGCTTTGTGGCTGGGAGGAGAACAGGAAATCTATGAAATAGACCTTGATGCGCAGGGCCGCCCCCGCCAAATGCGCCGCTACCTTCTCCCCGACCTGGCGCAAAAGAAAATAGAACTGGCCTTTTTTGAACAAAAGCCCTGGGTTTTTGCCGGAAGGCAGGTCTATGGCTTTGATGCTCGGGCAGACCGGTGGCAATTGTCTCGTTTGCCCCGCTGGCAAAATCTGGCCCAGGTGCTGATAGCCTCTGATGGCAAAACTTGGCTCCAGCAAAGCGGGCAATGGCGTTGTTTATCGGCCAAAGCAGGAGAAAGCTCCCGCTATCTCAATCTATTTGAAGATTTACAAGGCATTTATACCGACCCCAACCAGCATACCTGGCTCATTACCCACCAAAACCTGTATCGGCTTAGGCCCTTGCCCGCCCCTATCCAGGCCAGGGTTTTCCTCTTTTGCTACGGGCCGTCAAGAACCGGCGGGGAAAATCCCTGCAACCGGAAAACTTGGTCTTGGACTATCAGGATAATGCCCTTCGGATAGAACTGGCCGCGCCTTTTTTTCTGCAAGAGGGGGCTTTGTCGTTTCGCTATCGGATTGAGGGCTTTATGTCGGAGTGGTCGGTTTGGAATCGTGAGCCGCTGGTAAGCTTTCCGATTTTACCTTCGGGGGGCTATCGGGTTTATCTTCAGGCCCGCAATGCCCTGGGCCAAACCAGCCGGATTTTGACCTATGATTTTCGGGTAAAGCCACCCTACTGGCAGCAAAGTTGGTTTTATTTGTTGGGCGCGCTGGGACTGATTGGGCTGGGGGCCGGGCTGCTGGCTATTCGGACTTTGGCCCTGCAAAGAGCTAAAAATCGCTTAGAATATAAAGTTATGCTCAAAACCCAGGAAATCGCTACCCAAAAACAACAACTGGAAGTGGCCCTCGAGGAGATTGCCAAAAAAATCGGGACATTACCAGCAGCATCCGGTATGCCCGCCGAATTCAGGAAGCCATCTTGCCCTTTGAAACCGAATTGCAGTCCCTCCTACCCAATTATTGCCTCTTTTACCAACCCCGCGACCTGGTGAGCGGTGATTTTTACTGGGTAGCCCAGAAAGATGGATATGTTTTGGTGATAGTGGCTGATTGTACTGGACACGGCGTGCCCGGGGCTTTTATGAGTATGATTGGGCACGCTTTGTTAAGCGAAATCGTTAACGAAAAAAATATACTGGACCCTGCCCAAATGTTACATCAGCTCGACCAGGGCATTGTGAAGGCCCTCAAACAAGATGACCCCCGCAGCCAGCGAAGCGACGGCATGGATGTGGGCATTTGTCGGATTGATGCGAGCACCCGCGAAATCGTCTTTGCCGGAGCCAACCATGCCCTCTACTGGGTCACTGGGGGGAAAAGCCATTTTCAGCCGGGCAATCGTTATGGAATAGGAGGTTTGCAAAAGGAGAAAAGAAATTTAACAATCATAGGCTTTTGCTTCCAACTGACACAGAACTTTACCTTAGCACAGACGGCTATTTAGACCAATTTGGGGGGCCTCAGCACAAAAAATTCCTGCGCGCCCGCTTTTTAAGTCTTATTGCCCAAGCCCTTTGTGGGCTACCCGGGCCAGCCAAACAAGCCTGCCTGGCCCAAACTTTTGCCGATTGGAAGGCCACTCGCCCCCAGGTTGATGATGTATTGGTGCTAGGCTTTAATCCGTTTGCCGATGCTTTGCTGGCTAAGAGAGGGTAAAGGTGTTTTTAGGCATTGAATTTGTCTTTTATTTTAAAAATTTTTGCCCAAGCCCACAAAATGCGCATTATTTTGAGTCTGTTGGCAGGGATGCTCGCACAGGCGGTCTTTGCCCAATCAGGCAATTTTTATTTATACAATTATACGGTCAACCTGGCCAATACCGAGGCCCAAAACCAAGCCATCTTACAGGATAGCCTGGGGCAAATGTTTTTTGCCAATACCCGGGGGGTGATGATGTATGATGGTAGTCAATGGGCCTTAATCCACACCAAAAGCACCCCTTATAGCCTGGCCCTGGGGCCGCAGGGTTTGGTAATGGTGGGTTGCCAAAACCATTTTGGGTATCTCAAGCGCGATATCTTCGGCCAATATAGCTACCAAATTATTGCCCAGCCCGAAAACCAAGCCCCCATTCGTCAGATTTTTACGATTGATAACTGGGTATATTTTTATTCTGAAAAAACCCTTTTTCAAGTTAATCCCGAAAACTTTCAAATCAAACAAGAGTGGAAAGCCCCCGAAAACCAACCCTTTGGGGGGATATTTGCCCTCAAAGGGCAGCTTTATCTCCTGGTAGCCCAAAAAGGCTGGCATCGGGTCAAATCTTCCCGGCTGGAGTTTTTCCCAAGCCAGGCCGAATGGCAAGAAGCCCTTCTGCTTGCAGCTATGCCCCTGAACGATGACCGAATCTTGCTGGGCCTGGATGATAACTCACTCTGGGAATTTGATGGGCAAAATTTCAAATCTTATGCCTTGAGCAATGCCGCTTACCTGACGGATAACCTGCTCACCGGGGGGATAGATTTTTCGGAGAAATATTTTGTCCTGGCTACCCTCTCGGGCGGGTGTATTGTGGTCGAGAAAGCCAATGGCCATATCCATCAAACAATTAATTCCCAAACCGGACTGCCCGATAACGAAATTATCTCCCTGGCCCGCGACCAGCACGGCGGGCTATGGATTGGCCATGCCAAAGGGGTTTCGCGGGCCGACTTGGCTTTGCCCATTCGCAATTTTTCCAATTACCCGGGCCTCCGGGGAAACATCAACGCGGTGCTCAAAACGGATAGCACCTTGTATGTGGCCACTGGCGAAGGGGTTTTTTACTTGGCCAAGGTAGATAAGATGGAACAACTCGTAACCCTTATCAAACAGGAACAGCGCGAGGTGCAGGTGGTGGAGCGTAACATTCAAACAACGCTACAGGTGCTTTCCAATCCTTTTCAGTCCGAGCCCAAGGAAGGGCCCTCAGAAAGCCTAGACAAGGACGAAAGCCTAAGCAAAAAGGAAAAACGTCGCCTGGAGCGACAAAAACGACGCGATGAACGCCGAAACCCAAACATTGCCGCTGAGGAAACCCCGGCTTCGCCCCAAACCCAGCGCCCCGATACGCTACAGGTCAAAGAAACTACTACGGTGGCTGCGCCCATCAAAACCCAAACCACCACCCAGATTGTTCGCCAACCTTCTGAGCCTGACCCCGCCCCCAGCAATCCTTTGATTGATATTCCCTTTTTGTATAATCCGATTGAAGGTATCAAGGTGAAAGCCCTGCAACTTTTGCCTTTTCAGGAAACTATTCTGGTGGCTACGGCACAGGGTCTTTACGAAATCCAAAATCTTCGCCAGGCCCGCCTGGTGCAGGGAGGCATATATGTCTATTCACTGGCCATCTCTGAGCGTTTTCCAAATGTGATTTATTTAGCCACTAATCAGGGAGTGAAAGCCCTGCGCAAAGATACCGATAGAAACTGGCTCACCTTCCTGGAAATCCAGGACTTGCAGGAACCCATCTATGCCGTGGCCGAAAAAGAGGCCCGGCTTTGGCTGGCGGGTTCTAACCATGCCTTTGCGGTGGAGATAGACCCACAAGGCCAAGTGGGGCAAAAAAGGGTGTATGATTTCCCGAATAATTATGCCGAAACGCCCCTGATTTGTACTTATCAAAATCAACTCATTTTTGCCCTTTCTACCGGATTTTATCAACCAGATGAAGACCGCAAAAAGCTTGAACTGGCAACCAGCCAGCAGGTTTTCTTCAATCCCCAAACAGGCATCGTATATCGCCAGCCGGGCTTTTTCTGGACGCGCCCCCCGGGCAAGGCTTGGCGCAATCTTAACGGCGGCAGCGAAGGCTTGGAAGAATCGGCACGTTTTCTGGCTTTTTTTGGCCAGATACGAGATATTTATGTTGACAAGCAAAATAATTTCTGGGTGGTGGCCGATGAGAAAATCTATCGCATCCAGAACGAAGCCTATGTAGCGCGGGAAACTTTTTTCCGGGCCGAAATCCGGGGGGCTTTCCTGCGTGGCCAAAGGATGCCTATGGGCGGTATGATTTTGCCGGCCAATGCCAGGGCTTTGCGCTTCGAGCTTTCGGCCACTCATTACCTCAAAGAAAATGACTGGGAGTTTCAGTATCGCCTCGAGGGGCTGGACAAGGAATGGTCGGAATGGAACAAAAACCGGGATTTGCCCTTTCCTACCTTGCCGGGTGGCAAGTATCGCTTGCGCGTAAAGGCTCGCAACATTTTTGGCCAGGAAAGTGCGGAAACTGTGCTGGAATTTCGAATTCGCAAATCTTTTTTGGAAACGCCCTGGGCCTATGTGCTTTTTTTGTTGTTGATGGCTTTTGTCACTTTTGGTATCATTCGCTGGCGAACCTACCGCCTGGCGCAGGCCAATGCCCGCCTGGAGAAAAGGGTCGCCGAAAAAACCGAAGCCCTTCAGACCCAACAAAGCGAACTCGAGAGTGCTTTTGAAGAAATTTCTAGCCAAAAAGAGCAAATCCAACAACAAAATCTTCAACTTCAGCAAAGCAATGCCGAGCTGGAAGTCAAAGTGGAAGAACGCACCGCCAAGCTCAAATCTACCTTGCTGCAATTGCTCCAAACCAACAAAGAACTGGATACTTTCATCTACCGGGCTTCTCACGATTTACGGGGCCCTATCTCCCGGCTCATCGGGCTGGTACAGTTGATTCGGATTGACCCCGACAAGCAAGCCATCCAAAATCACCTGCGCCTCCTGGAGTTTACGGCCCAAAAGATGGACAATATGCTCGAGAAGCTTACCAATATCCATGTCATTCATAGCGACCCGCTCCAATATGAAAAGGTGTGCTTGCGTGATTTTTTGGAAGAAATCAGAAAAAGCCTTTCTTTCTTACCCAGCTTCAAGGATGTCTATTTGATTATCCCACCCAACTACCCCGAATTTGTCTTTACCGACCGGATTTTGCTGGGCATTATTCTTCAAAACCTGCTCGAGAACTCTATCCATTACCGCGACCCAAGCCCGGATGTGTTTTCGGTCATCAAGCTCGAGATGAAGGCCGACGATAATTTTATTGAATTGAAAATCACGGACAATGGTATCGGAATTTCGCCCGAGGTAAAAGAGCGGGTATTTGACATGTTTTTCCGAGGCACGGAACGGTCTCAGGGCAATGGGTTGGGCTTGTACCTAGTCAAAAAAGCTACCGAGAAACTCAACGGAAGGATTTACTTCCGGAGCGATGAAAAAAATCTGACTTCTTTCAGCGTCATTTTGCCCCACGCCCAAGCCCGGGAAAAACCGGTGCTTGAAAACGCGATGGCCTAATGCCCCACCATTCAGCACTCAATGACATTGATAGGAATCTGCACCGCCAGTCCCCCTTCGGCAGTTTCTTTATACTTATCGCTCATGTCGCGGGCCGTTCGCATCATCGTTTGGATGACGGCATCCAGCGAACCCGGGCCGGCCGGGTCGCTTTCTAGGGCAATTTGGGCGGCAGTAATGGCCTTGATGGCTCCCATGGAGTTGCGCTCAATGCAGGGAATCTGCACCAGCCCCCCGATAGGGTCGCAGGTAAGCCCCAGGTGGTGCTCCATCGCAATTTCAGCCGCCATCAAAGCCTGGAGAGGGGAACCCCCCAGCCGCTCGGTGAGTGCCGCCGCCGCCATAGCCGAAGACACCCCAATTTCGGCCTGGCAGCCGCCCATTGCCGCCGAGATAGTCGCCCCCTTTTTAAACAAACTCCCAATTTCACCCGCCGTCAGCAAAAACTTGCAAATATCTTCTTCGCTCACGCTTTTGTGAAAGCAGACATAATACATCAAAACCGCCGGAATCACGCCCCGCGGCCCATTGGTGGGAGCCGTCACCACCCGCCCGAAATCGGCATTTTCTTCATTGACGGCCAGGGCAAAGCAGGAAACCCAACGCAGGGTCTTTTGAAAATCAGGCCCCAAGCCCTGCAGCGTGGCCTGCCATTCTTCCGGGCTTGCGCACGATTTTCCCTCAAGCAAACGAAGGTTCATTTGTGCGGCCCGCCTTATCACCCGCAAACCACCCGGAAGCTCTCCCTCGGCATGGCCCCCCCGATACATACAGGCACGCATGGTGTGCCAAATACGCAAGAGCCCTGCCCGAATGTCTTCTTCGCTGCGCCAGTAGCGTTCATTTTCCCAAACCAGCGCCGAAATCGGTTTTTGGGTTTGGAGACACCAGTCTTGTAAGTCTGTGGGAGTTTGGGTAGGATATGGCAACTGACCACTTAGCCGACGCTGAGGGGGCTCGCCTTCCTTGACAATAAAGCCCCCCCCTACGGAATAATACTGCTGGGCAAAAGGCATCTCGCCACCATAATCGGCTTCAAAGCGCATCCCATTGGGGTGAAAAGGCAGGCTTTCCTGACCTACAAAGCGCAAATCAGTTTCATAATAAAAGGGAATGGAGTGGCGATAAAGCAGGCTTAATTGCTGCTGGGCTTTAATTTGGGCAACCCGCGCACGAATCAGGGCCGTATCGGTGGTTTCGGGGCTTTCGCCTTGCAGGCCCAGCAGTATAGCAAAGTCCGTACCGTGTCCTTTGCCCGTCTTGGCCAGGGAGCCAAAGAGGAAAATGCGTAGCTTTTGTATCGTTTCTAAAGGCATAAAAGCCTCAAAATCAAGCAAAAACTGACGGGCGGCTTTCCAGGGACCCATGGTGTGCGAACTGGAAGGGCCTACCCCAATCTTAAAAATATCAAACACGCTGACCAATTCAGGATAGGGCTTCGCCATTTTTTTATGAGGTAGAGGATAAAGAAATATTTTGTACGCCTAATCAAAAAACTTGTACAAATATAAGTTTTTATGGACTTATAGTAAGAAAATAAAATGTAAAAATATCCTGCGGAAAAGAAACTGTGAAAATGGCCCGCCCGAACAATGGCGGGTTTTTTCAGAAAATATTTATAATTTAGGGCTTCTTCTTGGCTCCAAGACACCAAAAGAGATGAATTTTTCTTGGCACGAAATTTTAAGCGCAACCCCTATCCCCGGGTTTGCCACCCTGACCGTTTCACGCTTGTTGCTGGATGGGGCCTTTTTACTGCTTATTTATTTGATGGCCCGCCTGGCCTTGTGGTCTATCCGAAAGATTGTCAATCGACAATTCTACTACCTTAAATCGGTAGATGAAGGCAAGCGATTTGCCATTTTGCAAATTTCCAAATACCTGGTTTATGGCCTGGCTATGGCCCTTTTACTCGATAGGCTGCACATCGGCACGGTGCTATTTACCAGTTTTGCCGGGCTTTTTGTGGGGCTGGGCTTTGGTCTTCAGCAAACTTTCAATGACTTAAGCTCAGGCCTGATATTGCTGTTTGAGGGCAGTGTAAAAGTGGGCGACATCGTTCGCCTGGAGGGCGAAGTAGGGCGGGTGCTCTCGATAGGGGTGCGCCATTCCGTTATCCAGACCCGGGACGACATCACCCTGATTGTACCCAACTCAAAACTCATTGTGGACAAGGTTACCAACCTGAGCGGCCTCACCCAAATCACCAGATTTGGCATTTTGGTAGGAGTGGCTTATGGCAGCAATCTGGACCTGGTGATGGCCAACTTGCGAGCGGCGGCCCGGCATCCAGAAGTAATTCAGGAAGTAAGCAGCGAAGAAAAGCAGCAAATCAACCAAGATTTAGAAGCCCCGCTGGTGTATTTCCGAGATTTTGGGGACAATAGCCTGGTATTTGAGCTTTGCTTCTGGACCCGCAACATTTGGAATGTTGATATCATCAAAAGCGAAATCCGCCTTGAAATCAATCGTCTTTTTCAGGAAGCAGGCCTGGTGATTGCCTTTCCACAGCGCGATGTGCACCTTAAGGTAGATGCGGGAGATATGGCCAATTTTCAGAATTTAGCCACGTTTGCCCCTGCTTCTCAGTCTTCTGCTAAAGACTGATTGAGGTTTGCCAGTTCTTGCCAAAAGGGACTTTGCCGTAGGCGGTTCATAAAATCGTTCCAAAAAGCCGTGCGCCCTTCCAGGGCTTCGGGCCAGCAGGCTTCCACAAAAGGCCAGGCTTCCTGACCCCGCCCGAGGTAAAACAAACGCAAAAGCGTTGCCCACAAACGGGGAGGCACAAAACCCCAGCGTTGCTCGGGCACACCACCCAGCACCTCTACGGTGTAAGGATAGGCCTGCTTGCTTTCCTGGTAAAACTGTTCGAGGGAAGCCCGTATAGAATCGGCAAGTTCGGGAAGAGAATCCAACTGGCTGTCGCGGGGCAAGTGCAGGTCGGGCGTATAAGCCCCTTCCCGAAAACGCAAAGGCACGAGTTCATAAGGACTTTGCAAAAATCAGCATTCCAGTGCAAAAAGGTATAGTCTTTCACCACGATTTCAAAAATTCCATCCCGGTCAAAATCAGCCAGCCAGGGAATATGTTGCAAGGCCTGTATTTCGGCTTCTTTGCGAAATTGGGTTCGGCCCAGGGCAAAAATGTGCCAGTAGCAGGTATACTCTTTTTCCCCCGGCACGTATTGTTGCAAGATAAAATTGGGCACTGTATCCCGGTTGATGTCCTGAAAAGCCAACCCATCGATGGCAACATATTGCAAATGGCTGGCTTTGGGTGCCTGGACACGAAAAAGCAGGCTGTCTTGCCAGTATAAGCCCGCCGTCCACTGCGCCCCATCAGGAAATTTTTTGAACACATATTGCTTGAAACGGATTTTGGTGGTATCGCTCAATGGACGGGAAGGGCTTTGGGCATGAACAGAAAAAAATAAGAGCAGAAACCCTCCCACTAAGACTGCCCATTTTAAAAGTACTTTTGCGCACATTTTTGCAATATTTACCAAATAACACCCCTGAAAATGAGAAGATACAGGAAATTTTTTCTTAATTTTGACATTAAAAACCTTCCTGTCTTCACTTACAATAAAATATTCTTA
>JAAUUB010000181.1 GCA_012031215.1 Microscillaceae bacterium
TTTTGTTTCCTTCCTTGCACGATTATCCTTTGTTTTTTGGCCTTTCCCTTGTGAGTTCGCTGCTATTGGGTGTTTATATCAATCTGCGCGACAAAAACCGCCTCCGCCGCCAGACCTACAAAAAAATTCATGACCTATTTCAGGTCTGAACCGACCTCTTTTCAAGATTTATCGTCTTTTTCAATTATAGCCTCTCCAATGATTTGGGGAGGTTTTTTTGTGAAAAAAGCTTGACGCTTGCTTTGCTGGTTTCTTGGTTATTTCTCCAAAATACTGTGTATTTTTGTCAAGTTCTCATTAATTTCCTTGTCTTATCAACAATAAACCTACTAGTATAATGAGTGGAGAAAAAATCAGTATTCAGCAAGGCGTACTTCAAGTACCCCATCATCCCATTATTCCTTTCATCGAAGGCGACGGCACAGGCCCGGATATTTGGAATGCTTCCGAAAAAGTGATTGATGCCGCCGTAGAGAAAGCCTACGCAGGCCAGCGCAAAATAGAATGGTTAGAAGTGTTGGCAGGAGAAAAAGCCTTTAATGAAACCGGCGAATGGCTTCCCCAAGCCACTTTGGATGCTTTTGATACTTATCTGGTGGGCATCAAAGGGCCATTGACTACCCCCGTGGGTGGCGGGATTCGCTCGCTGAACGTGGCTTTGCGCCAAAAACTAGACCTCTATGCCTGCGTGCGTCCCGTGCGTTGGTTTGAGGGGGTTCCCTCACCCGTCAAAGACCCTTCTACTTGTGATATGATTATTTTTCGGGAAAATACCGAAGATGTGTATTCGGGCATAGAATGGATGAACGGCGAATCGGGCACCAAAAAATTAATGGACTTCCTCATCAATGAAATGGGGGTAGATAAAATTCGGTTTCCCGAAACTTCCTCCCTCGGCATCAAACCTATTTCAAAAGAAGGCTCTGAGCGGCTGATTCGCGCCGCCATCGAGTATGCCCTCAAGCAAAAGCGCCCTTCCCTAACGATTGTTCATAAAGGCAACATTATGAAGTTTACGGAAGGGGCTTTCAAAAACTATGGTTATGCCCTGGCCGAGCGCGAATTTGGGGATAAGGTCTTTACCTGGGCACAATATGACCGCCTGGTGGAAGAAAAAGGCAGCGCCGCCGCCAATCAGGCCCAGGCCGATGCCGTTGCGGCAGGCAAACTGATTGTCAAGGATGTGATTGCTGATGCGTTTTTGCAGCAAATCCTGACCCGCCCCGCCGAGTATGATGTCATTGCTACTATGAATCTCAATGGCGATTATATTTCGGATGCCCTGGCCGCCATCGTGGGAGGTATCGGCATAGCCCCCGGAGCCAATATCAACTATATGACCGGGCACGCCATTTTTGAAGCCACCCATGGAACCGCCCCCAAATATGCCGGACAAGACAAAGTCAATCCGGGTTCGGTGATTTTATCCGGAGCCCTCATGCTCGAACACCTGGGCTGGCAGGAAGCCGCTGATTTGATTTATAAAGGGCTGGAAGCCACTATTGCCGCCAAACAGGTAACCTACGATTTTCATAGGCTCATGGAAGGGGCCACCCTGCTCAAAACTTCTGCGTTTGGCGAAGCCATTATTCAGCGGATGTAAGTTTCAGATAAATGGCCTGGCTGGCCAGGCTATTGTCTTTAATAAGAGAGGCATGAAAATTATTCAGATATTGGTGGGCCAGCCGCAGGTGCGATTCTGGAAAGGGCAGGAAGTGCTTACTTCTATTTTCAAGTATCCCGTGGAGGGCCCCGTAGCATTAGATTTTCTCAATCTGGCGGGCGATGCCCAAGCCGATTTGCGCTACCACGGCGGGGCCGACAAAGCGGTGTATGCCTATCCTGCCGAGCATTATCCCTATTGGTGTGAGAAACTCAGCCGCCCGATGCTGGAATGGGGCAGTTTTGGCGAAAACCTGGTGCTGGAAGGCCTCTTGGAAGCCGAGGTGCAGGTGGGCGATGTCTTTGAAATAGGCACGGCACATCTTCAGGCCATTCAGCCTCGCCAGCCCTGCTATAAACTAGGGCTTCGCCTGGATGAGCCCAAAGCCGTAAAATATTTTCACAAAGCCCAGCGGCCAGGAATTTATTTTCGAGTATTGAAGCCGGGCGTGTTGCGGGCCGGCGATACCCTTACCAGAATTACTGCGGCTGAGTATCCTTTGGGCCTGTTGGAACTGAACCGCTGGCTCACCATTGAGCCCCATAACGCAGTGCTTATGGATAAAATCCGTCAAAGCCCAATTTTGCCCCAAAATTTGAGAGCGTACCTGGAAAGTTTGGGTTAATGTCATTTCAAGAATACGCTAAAAAAAACCTCCATTCACAAAAAAAGCCTTTGCGCTAAGCGAAGGCTTTTTTTATGAAGCTACCCAAAGAGACTTTACTTTTTGGGCTTTCGGCAAATCATCAGGCTGGTATTGTCCGTTTTCCAGTGGTAGCCATAGGTAAAATTGAGTTTTTTGATGTCTTTGGTCGTCTGGTAGGCCTGATTGAGGGCGGGCTGAAAGGTATAGCTGCCAAAATCAGCCACCGGGCGGGCATATTTGCCATAAAGCTGGATTTGCCAGTTTTGCTCTTTGAGGGTTTCGTACCTCACCCCGGTATCGTCTTGCAAGATGGCCGAGGTTTCGTTGAGTACCAGGTCGCGCATAAGCACAAAATTGGTGTTGTGTAAGATGTAAGAAGCCGATTTGATAAGGGTTAATTTATTTGGAAAACTTTTGATGAAGGCAACTAACTCCATTTTTTCCTTCATCTTGCCGTCTTCCACATCCGTTCCGAAGTAATACATTCTCTGGGGCTTGGTTTTCTTCTCGTTCAAAAACTCCACCATGATACCTTCTAGTTTGCCTTTGCCTTTTTCCTCGTCTTCTAGTTCAAAAAGACGGCCTTGCCCTCTTTGTCCAGGTAAAAGCGTTTCATCTGTACGATTTGGTTGCCAGTGCGGGCCATAAAGATATTGACAATTGGCAGCACCCCTTTGCCCCATAAATCGCCGCCCATGTAGCTGGTAATGAAATAATTGCGCTCAAAAATCTTCTGAAGGGCATTGCGCAAACTGGCCAGGTAGTTGGGCGGCATATTGTCCAAGTCTACCAGTTTTCCATTGGGTTCGAGGCCAAACATGAGGTAGTTTTCGCAATTGGGAAAAAACAAATAAGCATTCAAAAAGTCCGGGCCGCTAAATGGGTAAAATAGATTATTTCCATCGGCTTGGAGTTCGGCCAGTTCTTGGTCGCGCCAGGGCAAAATCTTAGACAATCGGGCGCTGTCCAGTTTGGCCCATTGCCGATTAAATTCGGCATAATGTTGTTGGGTAAGCGGACTTTGCAAAAGGGAATCATAGCGTCCGGGGTTTTCTACCTTCACCCCGCCCATGATTTTGGCCCGGATGGTGGCCATCTCATCAATTTTAACCTCAGGGGTGGGGGAGGATGTGGCCAGGGTATCCGGGGAATCGGGCGTGTTTTTTGCGAGACCTCGCCTCCGCCCCCGCAAGCCGAAAGCAGGAAAATCCAACAGAAACAAAAAAGAAATAATTTTTTGAAATTCATATTAAAAATCTTTGAAAAAATAAGAATAAATAAGCCCATTGCGGACAACAACAGCGCAAAATAAGCCTTTCGCTTTGATTTTCGCAACTAGTGAAGGTTTTTGGGGTAGAATTACTTTTGGCATACGAAGCTTTGGGCAAGCAAGAAAAGGCAAAAGCTCATTTTGTGAAATAAAAAAAACAGCCCTTAAGCCCAGGGATTCTTGAGTGTAAGTAAAGCTGAAAGCACGCACCGCACAAGCACAATAAAAAGCTAGAATCTGCGGGTCTTTTTTGAAATAAAAACGACAAATAATTGGGATGTTTGTGCAAAAATTGTAGATTTAGCTATGCATTTACCATTATGACTGAACGTGAAAATCCCACTAACCTTCGTAGCCTATGTTTGTGAAATATCTGGTACTTTACGAAGAAGAGCAGGACGAAGAAAGTGGCTTTTTGAATACGGCCCGCCAATTGTGTGAGGAAGGCATTATGGAAGCGGCCCAACATGAAAGCCTTCTGGAGCATCTGAGTTGGTTAGAACATCACCTGCCCCGCCGCCCTGAATTTGCCCAAGACCAAAATGCCATCGACAACCCCATGACCTGGCTCAAAGCCGAAGCAGAGACCCATTGCGCCCACATGGAGGCCATTCGCCAAATACTAGAGCAAAATGAAGTATTAGTAGAGGTGCTGGAAGTGGAAAAACCGGGCAAAATAATCTACGAAGACCATTTTCAAGTAGTAGCCATTCCTTTTACCAATTAGGGATTTTCTCGGGGAGGGGCTTCCGATACGTGATTACGCAATATTTTTGTGCGTAGCAAAGCCTCCCGCTTTCGGTTGGTGTCCAGGGCCTCTTCCAGCAGATTTTTTTGTCTTTGGATGGCTTCTTTTACTTTTAGGTCAAGTTGGTCATTGCTAATGTGCAGGGTGATTTCATTGCTCTCAAGGGCCACTTCTGAGGGGGTACGAAGCGGAAAATGCCCGCTCAGGGTTTTCTCGAGTTCGGCCTGCTGTCGTTTCACTTCTTCTTGCGAAGCCATCAATTCTTCAAAGTTTTGACGAATCTCCTCTTCCTGTTGCTTGAGCCGCTCGGTGGCTTTTTGTGATTCTATAAGCAGGCGGCGGGTATCTTCATTGATTTGGATGCTTTGCAGGGTGGTGGCAATGTCTTCGGCGATGCTTTCTACAAACTTAATTTCAAAGGGGGCCAATATTTTGAAAGAGGCCAATTCCATAACGCCATAGATTTTTTCGGGCGTTTGGATGGGGACTAACAAAATACACCGAGGCGCTGCCTGGCCCAGGCCGGAGAGGATTTTAGGGTAGTTTTCCGGGATTTCTTTCAAATAAATGGTTTGTTTTTCCATAAATGACTGCCCCACCAGGCCTTCTCCTCGGGCAAAGGTGGTTTGCAAATACTTATACTTGTCATAGGCAAAAGAGCTGAGAGGCCAGAGCCTTTCCGTTTGGTCGTTCCAGAAATAAAACACCCCTTGGTTGGCCCCCAGATAATGCACCAGCTCGGCAATACTGGCGTTGCTCAGGCTTTGCAGGCTGCTGCTGTTGTTTCGCAGGATTTCGCCAAACAGAGCCGTGCCCGTATTAATCCAGTTGCGTTCTTTTTCTTCTTTATTGACCCGTTTGAGGTTGTCGCGCATTTGCAACAACACATTGCCCAGGATGTCTTTGTCATTTACCGGGCGATAAGGAAAATCAAAATTACCTTGCCCAATGCTTTCGGCAAATCGGGCCACCTCCTGCATATTGGCAATCAACTGGTTCATAGCCTCATCTATCTCCCCCAGTTCATCTTTATAGAGACGCTGGCTGGGCTTGGGAAAAACGCCCTGGGCCAGCATAGACACCTCATTGCGTACCTTGAGCATAGGCCTCGACAGGCTACGGGCCAGCAAATAGCCCAGGCCGCCAATGCTAAGCGAAACAACAAAGATGATAGCAATGATACGATTTCGCAGGTTAGCCACCGGGGCAAAAATTTCCGAAGCGTTCATTTCCGTCAGAATGGCCCAGCGCGTACCCAAGATGTCGATTGGCGCATAGATATCCAAGACTGCTTCACCCAAAAAATCAATACGATTTTGGCTCCCTGTTTTGGCATTTTCCAGTGCCTGCACGGATGCTTCAATCTTGTATTGCCGCAAGAGCTTGGTGGTTTTGAGGCGTTGGATGCGCAAAACTGTCAGTGAATCTACGCCAGAGGTCAGTAGGTTTTGCACATATACGAGGGGGTCTTCCAAAAATCTTCGGGTATTGTTTCGAATCAGGTAATCAGGGCCAATGATGGCCGTCTCACCGGTAAGCCCCAGCCCATCTTGTAGCCAGTTTTTATCATTTACAAGGATATTTTCTAAAACCTCATTTTTGACTTGAAATATTAAAACCCCAATTTTCTGACTCAGGCCCCGGCTTTGGTCGTAAATGACCGTACCCACAAAGGCACTTGGTTCATATAAATTCGGTTCATAGAAATCATAATCTTCAAAATCCACCTTTTCTTCATTGACATCATGCACCGTACGGCGCTGCAACCTTCGGTAAAGACGGGCGGTAGGCCCACTTTTGTAAGGTTCTTGATGAAGGTTGGTGGCAAAGTCCGTTCTTTTTTTGACCGAATACACCACATTGCCCTCTGTGTCTATCAGTAAAACATCTTCTATCTTTAGCTCT
Source organism: Microscillaceae bacterium (assembly GCA_012031215.1). Classification (GTDB taxonomy): domain Bacteria; phylum Bacteroidota; class Bacteroidia; order Cytophagales; family Microscillaceae; genus JAAUUB01. The sequence continues at coordinate 6,233 of JAAUUB010000181.1, forward strand.
TCGCAGTAGTTGACAAAAGCGGGATGAAAACGGGCGTGGATTTGGTCATATGGCTGTCGCTGGGGTTCGCTGGCCAACATTTTATATTTAAACTCCCGGGGATTGGGATTTTGCTGGAGGTACTTTTGCTGTAGGGCTGCCGTAAGGGCGGATTTTGGGAGGAAATCTTTATAGTTGATGGTGTTTACTTTGCGAAAGGCCAGTTCAGGTAAGATTTCGGCCTCGTAATATTGATGCAAAGACTGCATTTCTTCATTGTTAGCCAGGGGAGGATGCTGGGCAAAACCCTCCTGATAAGCGCGAAGTGCGGCGATAGTGCTAGGGTTTTGCGAAACGGCCAGCATTTGGCCCTTCAAATCCTGAAAATATTCTTCAATCAGGATTTTTTTGTGCCGGGTGAGGGTTTCCAGATACTGGAATGAATTCCGCAGAAGAAGCTCGCGAGACTGATAATAGCTAAAAAAACCGACTGAAATCAGGGTTAGAAAAGCCAACAGAAAGAAAATAATTGAAAACTTATAAACCAGTCTGAGGTCTTTAAATTTTTCCCGGATTTGCCAGAAGAGATTCATTGCCTTTTCTCATTTTAAGGTAATCACAAACGCCGGATACGCGCCCCTAAGTTGCTAAACCGCTCCTCGAAAAACTGATAGCCACGCTCGATTTGCTCCACATTGTCAATAATACTCACCCCCTCGGCAGAAAGGGCGGCAATCAGCAGGGCTACGCCGGCCCGGATATCGGGCGAAGTCATTCGGATGCCCCGCAGTTGAATCTGACGGTCCAGGCCAATGACCGTAGCCCGGTGTGGGTCGCAAAGGATAATTTTAGCCCCCATATCAATGAGCTTATCCACAAAAAACAGGCGGCTTTCAAACATTTTTTGATGGACAAGCACCGTGCCTTTGGCCTGTATAGCCGTAACCAGCACAATGCTCAGCAAATCGGGGGTGAATCCAGGCCAGGGGGCATCGGCAATGGTCAGGATAGAACCATCGATAAAAGTATCCACTTCATAGTGGGCCTGGGCTGGAATAAAAATATCATCGCCCCGAAACTCCATTTGAATACCCAACTTCTGGAAGACCGTAGGAATAGGACCTAGATAAGGTAATCCGGCTCCTTTTATGGTGATTTCGGATTGGGTCATGGCCGCCAGTCCGATAAAACTTCCGACTTCAATCATATCGGGCAAAAGGGTGTGTTCTGTACCACCCAACGCTTCTACGCCTTCTATCTCTAAAAGATTAGAGCCAATGCCCGTGATTTTGGCGCCCATTCGGTTAAGCATGGCGCAAAGTTGCTGGATGTAAGGCTCGCAAGCCGCGTTGTAGAGCGTGGTTTTGCCTTGGGCCAGCACAGCGGCCATAATCACATTGGCAGTACCAGTAACCGAAGCCTCATCCAGGAGCATATAAGCCCCTTTTAGCTGGGAGGCATCAATGTCATAGAGGCTGTTTTTTTCATCATAAATGAAATTGGCCCCTAATTGCTGAAAGCCTAGAAAGTGCGTATCCAGCCGACGGCGGCCTATTTTATCCCCCCCCGGCTTGGGAATTCGGCTTTTTCCAAAACGAGCCAATAAAGGCCCCAACACCATCACCGAACCCCTGAGGGCCGCTCCCTTTTGACGAAAAGCCTCACTCTCGAGATAGTCTAAATGAATTTGGCTTGCCTCAAAACGATAACTTCCCGGGCCCAGTTCGTGCACGGCAACCCCCATATCCGCCAGCAACTCAATCAGTTTGAGCACATCCCGGATGAGCGGTACTTTGTGAATGATAACAGGAGCAGGGGTGAGCAAAACCGCGCAAATGACTTGCAGGGCTTCGTTCTTCGCCCCCTGAGGCTCAATCGTACCCCGCAGGGGAATGCCACCTTTTACTTCAATGGAAGCCATAATTATTGGTTAAAACAAGGGCGATTTATTTTTTCTTTTTATTCTTTTTCCTATTGTTGTTGTTTTGGTTTTGGTTTTGGTTCTGAGTATGCGGTTTTTTCTCTTTCTGGGCCAGCTCAAGCGCATTCTCTCGCACCAGTCTTTCCCGGGCTTCGGGGCGAATGGGGCCCGCCAATTTTTTTCCAGATGCGCCAAAATGACCTCATCTTGCACACTATCTTTGTTCCAGGTCAGGTAAAAAGATTTCATCAGCTTGCCTACCCGCATCAGCCCGTCATAGTATTGCTCTGGGTCTTCGGTTTCGTAAATGCGGGCAATGAGTAGTTCTACATTATAGCCATAATGGCGGAAGCTGATTTCGTGATTGTTATAGCCTACGTGCTTGGGTTTTTTGCCGATGCTGTCAGGCTCGGGCATAGCAAAGGGGCTTTCTACATCCAGGCTAAAATGAGACATGATGTAGAGGTCGTCCCAGAGTTTGTTTTGGGTGTCTTGCGAATCACGGGTATTGGGATTGATTTGGCGCATGAGCTCGATAAGGTTGTGAGCAAAGCGGGTGCGCTCGTCGCGGTCTTCTATCTTGACGATATAATCGACCAGTTTGTGGATATTACGCCCGTATTCTTTCAGGATGAGGTCAGGCAGTTGGCTATTGTATTCAAAATTATGCATGGGCAACAAAAAAAAATTAAGAGGCGTGAATTTTTAACTTAACAAAGCTCAAAAGTAAAGTTTTTTCGCCATAATCTTCAAAATCAATCCGTGCTTTGCGGTCGTTTTGAAAGGCTTGTACTTCTAAGACCATCCCCAAGCCAAATTTGAGGTGTTCAACTTTCATGCCGACTTTAAGCCCGCTGGTATCACTGGGCACAAAGTCGGTGCTTCCGGTGTTTTTTGAAGCAGGAATTTTGACCAGCCGCGAAGCCCGGGGCTTGAGCTGGGCCACCAGCGAGGCCTGGCTGCTGGTAGATTGGCTGAAAGTGCCGCGGGCATCTTGCAAAAACTGAGCATCTATTTCCCCCAGAAAGCGGCTGGGGGTGCAGTTTTTGAGCCGGCCATAATAATAGCGGGTTTGGGCATAGGTCAGGGTAAGTTTTTGCTCCGCCCTTGTAACGGCGACATAAAAAAGCCGCCGCTCTTCTTCCAAATCGGCCCGGCTCTGGAGCATCATCGCCGAAGGGAAAAGTTCTTCTTCCATCCCCACCACAAAAACCTGCTTAAACTCTAGACCTTTGGCCGCGTGGATGGTCATCAGCGTGATTTTATCATTGTCGCCGTCGCTAGCCTCATCGGCGCTGGTCAGGAGAGATACTTCCTGCAAAAAAGCCGCCAGGCCAGGGCTTTGGTTTTCGGGATTATCCACAAATTCTTTGATGGCATTGAGCAATTCCTGGACGTTTTCGTAGCGCGAAAGCCCCTCGATGGTTTTGTCTTCATAAAGTTCTTTTAGCAGGCCCGATTGTTTGGCGATGGCGGCCGCCACCGTGTAGGCATCCTGGCTTTGGGCTTGCTGGGCAAAGTATTCCAAGAGTGTTACAAAATCTTCAATAGCCGAAACGGTGCGCCCTTTTAAAAAAAGCCGGCTGTTTTTCAGGGTTTGCCATAGCGAAGCCCGGTTTTGGGAAGCCTGCACCATAATTTTGGCAATAGTCGTATCGCCTATGCCCCGCTTGGGCAGGTTAATAACCCTCTTGAAGGCTTCTTCGTCATTTTGGTTCACTGTCAGGCGGAGATAAGCAATTAAATCTTTGATTTCGCGCCTTTGGTAGAAAGAAAGCCCCCCGATGATGCGATATTTGAGATTGAGCTTGCGCAGGGCTTCTTCCATAGCCCGCGACTGGGCATTGGTGCGGTACAAAATGGCGAAGTCGCGGTTTTGATATTGATGATGTCTGATTTTCTTCAAAATGCGCTGGGCCACCTGCCGCCCTTCATCATTATCCGATACAGCCCGAATGACCCGAATGGGCAAGCCGGAGTCGTGGCCGTCCAAACTTTTTCTTGTAGCTGAAGCTGGTTTTTGGCAATGAGCGAATTGGCGGCCTCCACGATGGTCTGGGTAGAGCGGTAATTTTGCTCAGCCGA
>JAAUUB010000182.1 GCA_012031215.1 Microscillaceae bacterium
CACATTTCAACTTTGGGGCTCAGGTAGGGGTGCCTGTTGGAGATTTTCGCGAAAACACGGATGCCGTCGGAGCTGGGGGTCAAAGCCGGACTTTTCTTTTTCCTTTTTGCCCCTAATGTGCCCGTTTTTTTTGGTTTAGACTTTGGGTATATGGTCTATGGCAGCAATACCCAGCGTATTAATGAGAACCTGCTCATTCAGGCTTCCAATGGCTTAATTTTAGGAAACATCCCGATTAACCTCCGGGTGCGTACCAACAATAATCTCTTCAATGGGCACGCTGTTTTGCGTATTAAAGCACCCTTGGCCACGGTTCAGCCTTATGTGGATGGTCTGGTAGGCTTTAATTACCTAAGCACCCGCACCAAGGTCTTTGATGAAACCCAGCCCTGCTTATTTTGCGACAACCCAGACGGCTCTAATGTGATTAATGCCAGCACACAGGAGCAATCTTTTGTGCTCAGCTATGGCGGAGCTTTGGGGATGCAAATCAGATTGGGTGAAACAGTGAGCCTGGATGTACGGGGTATTTACCTGCTGGGGGGCGAAGCCGAATATTTTGACCGGAGTCAGACCCAGGACTGGACCATCTCTTTTACGGGTTCTGGGGCTTTCAACCCGAATAATCCCAATCCTGAGGATTTAGACCTGAACGCCCCCGATGCCGCCCCCAAGCGTTCTAAAACCGATATGTTTTTGGCTACCGTAGGCCTTACGTTTAATTTCTAGTTTTTCTAAATAGACTAAGCCAAAGTGCCTTTTCCTTTTGATGGAAAAGGCATTTTTGTATCCGAATTACTTGTTGAAGTTGATTTCGGTGCTATCGCCCACGTTCAGGCTTTGTACTAATCCTTTGAGCGAAGTATCGTTGCCGATGATAGAATTTTTCAGGACTACGTCATTCAATTCGCTGTAGGAGCCAATGATGGTATCTTGCACAATGGCCCGGGTCATGATGGTATGGTCGCCTACGGCCACATTGGGCCCGATGATAGATTTTTCAATCCGGCAATTGTCGCCAATGCTCACGGGAGGAATGATGATGCTCTCGGGATATTGGTGCAGGGCGGTTTGTTTTTTAAAGCGTTGGGTATTGAGGAGAATGGCATTGGCCATCAGGAGGGTTTCCTTCTTGCCGCAATCAAACCAATTGTCCACCTGAATTTTTTTCATCTTATCCCCTTGATAAATCATCCGCATCAGGGCATCGGTGAGATGATATTCGTTATTGGTTTTGATGTGGTTTTTCATCAAAAAATCAATGGCCTCGAGCAGGCCAGCTACTTGATTGATTTTATAAATGCCCACCAGGGCCAGGTTAGATTTAGGAATTCGGGGTTTTTCCACCAATTTTTTGATAAAGCCATCTTCCCCTATCTCCGCAATGCCAAAATGCAAGGGGTTGGAGACCTTTTTGACCCCTAGGGTGCTGTATTCGGCTTTGAGTACGGCCTGGAGGTCAAAACTGGCGATGGTGTCGCCTAGCATGATAAAGACTTCTTTTTCATTTTTGAGCAGTTCGCGGCAGCACCAGATGGCGTGGGCGGAGCCTTCCCGAGGTTCTTGGTTGACAAACTCCGTGCGAATCTCAGGATACCGGGCACTGATGTAGGATTCAATTTTGTCGCCCAGATACCCCAATACAAAGATAAAATCCTGGATACCCCCTTCTATCAAAAAATCGACAATATGGGATAAAATAGGCTTTCCGGCAATAGGAACCAGGGTTTTGGGCTGGGTGTGTGTATGCGGGCGAAGCTTGGCGCCTATGCCGGCCACCGGAATAATTGCTTTCATATTTTAAAACAACAAAAATTTTCCGTTGCCAACTTAGGCAGGAAGTTTGAAATTGAGATAACAAAGTTAAAAATTAATCCGTAATCCGAAAACGAAAGCAAAGCGCAGAAGCCTGGGGGCCAAGGTGGCATTGGGTTCTTTTTGGTTTCCGACAATTCAAACTATATTTGGCCGATAGTGGAACAAGCGAAAAGCGTTTTTCTTCATAGTTTCACACACAGGCTTGTTTCCGGGGCTAAGTTCGGAAAAAGCAAGCTACTGAATGAAAACTTATCCAAACTATTTTGCTAATTTGCTCCTTCCAAATCAAAAAGAAAAGCGCCTAAACCCAAATTATATGCAGGAACTGGAAATCAATCAAATTGAGGGCACTGACCGAGCTATTGAAACAAAAATATGATTATGATTTTTCTGACTACGCAATGTCTTCTTTCCGAAGACGCATCCAGCGTATTTTGGAACTGTATAAATTTAACTCCTTTGAAAATCTGCTGCAAAAACTCAGCCTGGGCAATCAGGAGTTTTTTCACGAATTTCTTTCCGAAATCACGGTCAATGTAACCGAAATGTTTCGTGATCCTACTTTCTGGATAGAGCTACGAGAGAAAATTTTGCCCGAGCTTTTTTCGCTCAATACCAATATCAGCATCTGGCACGCCGGATGCTCCTCGGGAGAAGAGGTAGTGTCGATGGCCATTGTGTTGCGCGAAATGGGGATGCTAGACCGGGCGCGCATAGTGGCGACGGACATCGATTCGGCCATTCTCAAAAAAGCCCGGGAAGCTTCTTATTCTATGAAAAACATGGAGTTGAACACAAAAAACTACGAAACGGCCAAAGGAACACAAGAACTTTCGCAGTATTTTGAGGAAAAGGCAGGCAGAGCCCTGATGGATAAAACCTTGATAAAGGATGTGATGTTTAGAGAGCATAATTTGGTCAGTGGCAGTGCTTTTTCAAAATTTGACCTTGTTTTGTGCCGTAATGTGATGATTTACTTTAATCAATCATTGCAAAACCAGGTCTTGAAGGTCTTTCACGAAAGCCTGTTTAAAAATAGTTATCTGGCCGTGGGCTCCAAAGAGTCCCTTATCTGGTGCGAAATAGCCAATAAGTTTGCCGTAGTCAACAATGAGGAGAAAATTTACAAAAAAATCAAAGACTAAGCAACGAGGCTTATTGCTAACCTATGCGTTTTTTCAAAATAGAACAAGATTATAAAGCCATTGTGATTGGTGGTTCTGCAGGCAGTTTTCAGGTGATTAGCAAAATTTTGGGCCAGTTGCCCGGTGATTTTGAAACGCCCATCCTGATGTGTTTGCATCGCTTGCGGCACGTGCGGCATGGCTTTGTAGAAGCCCTCAACATCAAAAGCAGTATTTCTATTCAGGAACCTTATGACAAAGAGCCCATCCGAAAAGGGAAGTTTTACTTGGCTCCGGCAAATTATCATTTAAATGTAGAATTAGGCAATACTTTTGCTTTAAGCACCGAGGAGTTGGTCAACAATTCCCGCCCAGCCATTGACCTTATGTTTCAGTCGGCGGCGTATGCCTTCCGCCAGAGGCTAGTGGGCATATTGCTTTCGGGGGCCAATCGCGACGGAGCGCAAGGAATGAAAGCCATCCACGAAAAGGGCGGGCTGACCGTCGTACAAGACCCCAGTGATTGTTTGATTGACACGATGCCAAGTGCCGCCCTGAATATTACCCCCATTGACCATGTCCTGAATGTTGATGATATTATTGATTTTTTGCTAAGTTTAGACCGAAAAGTGAAGCAAAATAGAATTTGAGCATGTATGAGAGCTTTTTACCGAAAACTGGGTGTTTTCTTTAGTTTGTGCTTCATTGGCTTTGTTGCCGGGCAGGCCTATTACTTACTGGCCAACTTCTCGGTTCTGGACAGTTGGCTACGGGATACCACTCTGATACTCCTCCTGGGGGGCTTGATGTTTAGTGGTTTTTTGGCTATTATCATGCTTTTTGTGTCTCAAAAGCAAAATATTGATGTAATTTATATTCAGGATAATCCGGCCGGGGGCCGCCTCGGGCACAATACCCTGGATGGCTCTACTTTTAATGGGCAAACCAGCGATGCCTACGGCCAAACAGGCGAGTTTTCGGTGCGCCAAGTGGAGCGCATTATTATTGAAAACCAGTATGATAAAAAACAACTCCTGGATGAATTTTTACAAAATGTCTGCCGACAACTAGAAGCTTCTGTCGGGGTTTTGTATCTAGGCCGTGCCCTAGAAGGGCGTAACTATTTTGAGGTGCTTAGTACCTATGCCTACTATAACCCCAACGAACACCACAAGCAATACGAAATTGGACAAGGCTTGGTGGGCCAGGTGGCCAAAAACGGCAAAGCCATTCAACTGGATACTATCCCGGAGGGGTATGTGGAGGTAGTATCAGGACTGGGGAAGGCCTCCCCGAAGCACTTGATGATTTTTCCGGTCAAGAATGACGAAAACGAAATCCTAAGTATTTTAGAGCTGGCCTCCTTCCAACGCTTGAATCATCAGGAAGAGGTTTTCCTGCAAGAAGTGGCACTACTTTTGGCTAAGGAAATTGAGGCCAATGAATACCAAAGCCTTAACCTTTAAGCCATCGCAAAGAAGCTTTCTATTTTTCGGAGCAAAAACCCATAAAAGACCCAAGCATGATAAAAATAGGCATTCAGTTCAAAATCGTTTTGCTGGTATTGGGGGTGGTGATTCTCTCCGTTTCGGCAATTAGCTGGATTGCTTTTGATTATAACCAAAGGATTATTGAGCAACGCTACCGAGAATCGCTCGAGGCCGTGGCCGAGTTGAAATCCCGTAAGATTGAGACTTTCTTCCAGGCCTTCGCGGTCAATATCCAGTTTGGCACTCAACTCAAAGCGGTTCGTGAAAAAATACTCCAGGATTCACCCCTGGTCAAAGATGCTTTCATTCGGCAAATCACCAACGCCTCCTCAGCCGATTCTGTCCGCGCTTCGAATGATTCGCTTTTGCTTGCCGTTGATACCTTAAGCCTCATTACCAATGAGCAGGTGGCCCAAATCAAAGAAGTGGTACTGAATGAAAACGAAGACTTGGAGTCCCTTTTCAGTAAGTTGCTCACAAATTATAACCTTAACAATATCTACCTGACCGATGCCGAAGGAACCTTGCTGTTTGTAGAAGGCAAAAACCGTGAGAAAGCCATTATTGGGCAAAGTTTTAGTAACCTGGACAAAGATGGCAATACTATCGCGGTAGGGCGAGATTCGGTTTATTTCAGCAATGTGTTTTTTGAAGGGGAAAAGGCCTATTTGTTTGCTTCGGCACCAGTGCGGGATAAAAACAAGCCTGAGGACGTGTTGGGGGTTTTGATTTATGACATAGACCTGCGCTATATTTATGAGGCGGCGCTGGATACCACTGGTTTAGGCAAAACAGGCGAACTACAACTTACCAAAGATTTTGGAAATACAGGACTACGGCTCAACCCTGGAAGAAAGGAAAATTGGGTGGATTTTAGCCAAAAACGCACCCTCAAGCTAGGCCAACGCCAGGGCCAGCACCTGATGGCCTCGGCCAAAGGCGAAGAGGGAGAGGGAATGGTGCAAGATTTGAATGGAAACACCGTACTGGCCATCTGGAAAAACGTTCCGGTGGTTGATTGGGGGCTGAGTGTTCAGATTCAGGCCGAGGAACTGGCCACCCCCATGCGCGAACTCCTTTTTCTACTCTTTTTTTATGGCTTTATCGTGGTGCTGGTCTCTTTGGTTTTCGCCCTGCTTTTTTCGCAATTGCTCACCCGGCCCTTGTTGCGCCTACGCGAGTTTGTCAACCTACTTTCCCGAGGAACATTGCCCACCAAACTTACCCAGGGCGGAAGAGACGAGATAGGAGAGATGAGCCGCCAACTCAATGAACTGGTGGATAACCTCCGACGAACCGCCCACTTTGCCAATCAAATCGGGCAGGGAAATTTTGAAGCCGAGTTTCAACCTGCCAGTGCCCGCGATATCCTGGGGCTGTCATTGCTCAGTATGCGCGATAGTATTCGCCAATCGGCTGAGCGCGACGATGAAAGGGGCTGGATTGTAACGGGCCTGGCCGAAATCGGGGATATTCCTACCTTCTATCACCACCATCGAGGAGCTTGGCGACCTGGTCTGTGAGTATGTTACCAATAAGATTGGGGCCGTACAAGGGGCTTTTTATACTGTCAATGATGACGATAAAAGCCAGGTATTTCTGGAAATGAACGCCAGCTACGCCTACCATAAAAAGAAATATCTGCAAGCCAGTTTTCGCTTTGCCGAAGGACTGGTAGGGCAGGCGGCCGCCGAGCAAGATTCCATCCTTCGCACGGAAATCCCTGACCATTATTTGACCATCTCCTCTGGCTTGTTGGGAGATAAAAAGCCGAAATGCCTGCTCATTACGCCTCTCATCACCAATGAAACCGTGTATGGGGTGCTTGAATTTGCTGGCTTCCAAAGATTTGGCTCGAGGGAGGTGGAGTTTGTCAAGGAAATCAGTGAGCTGATTGCCCGAACTGTTTTTAACATCAAAGTAAAAGAAAACACGGAGCGGCTTCTGCGGGAATCTCAAAAAATCAGCCGGGAATTGCAAAGCAGCCAGGAAGTATTACGCCAAAACGCCGAAGTGATGGTAGCTACCCAGGAGCAACTTCAGCTTACAAACCAGGCACTCCAAAACCAAATCAAAGAGGTCCAAAAGGCAACCGACCGCACCCGCCTTTTGCTCGAGAACGCCTCCGAAGTTATCACAATCTATGAAGCTGATGCCACGATTCGTTATATAAGCCCCTCGGTAGAAAAAATCTTGGGCTATACCCAGGATGAAATGATTGGCTTCAAAGACATTGCCTACGTGCATCCCAGCGGGGTGGATGCCTATGAGCAAATGTTTAAAGACCTGATTGAGAGGCCTGACGAGCGCGTAACGGTGGAGTTTAGCTATTATACCAAATCGGGCGAACGCATCTGGCTGGAAGCAACCGGCACCAACCTCCTGGCCGACCCCGCCATACAAGGGATTGTTCTCAATACCCGCGACATCACGGAGCGCCGAGCCGCCGAACGCGAGCAACGCCTACGGGGCCAAATGCAGGCCCTATCCGAAAACTCGCCCGACCTTATCACCCGGATTAGCAAGGAAGGAACGGTTTTTTATATCAACCCCACCATTGAAATCTATACCGGAAAAATAAAGATAATTATCTCCAGCGCCACCTCAAAGAACTCGAACTGAGCCACGAAGTACTCGACTCCTGGAACGACATCATCCGGGATGTGATGTCTAAAACCAGAAAATTAGCGTGGACATGGATTTCCCTTCCATCATGGGCGAGCGCATCATGCAGGTCAATGCTATCCCGGAATATAATGACCAGCGCTCCCTTGAATCTGTGCTGCTGGTTTCGCACGACATTACCGAACGCAAAATCATCGAGCTGGAAATATCGCAAAAAACCGGAAAATCACCGAAAGTATCAATTATGCCAAGCGCATCCAGGATGCTATCTTGCCCGATACCAGCTTCATCCGTCAGTTTCTCAATCAATCTTTTGTTTTGTATAAGCCCCGGGACGTGGTGAGTGGCGATTTTCCCTGGTTTCTGCAAAAAGATGAAAGCCTCTACATTGCCGCCGTAGATTGCACAGGTCATGGAGTACCGGGCGCGCTCATGTCTTTGATTGGCTTCTTTCTACTTAACAATATTGTCAATGTCCAGAGAGCCGACAGCCCCGGGGAGATTCTCGATCTACTTGACGAAGCCGTAACCCATACCCTGCGCCAGGATGAAAGCGATGCCTCTGCCAAAGATGGGATGGACATTGCCCTTTGCAAAATCAATAAGAAAAAAATGCAGGTAGAATATGCCGGGGCGCACCGTCCGCTTTATTACTTGACCGACGGCGAACTGCACGAAATCAAAGGTAATAAATTCCCGATCGGGGGCACAGTATAAGAACCGGAGCCATTTTACCAATACGATGATTAATTACCGCGAAGGAGATTCCATCTATCTCTTTTCGGATGGCTTTCCCGATCAATTTGGGGGCACAAAAAACAAAAAGTTTTCGCCCCGCCGCATTCGCGACATCATCAAAGACAACAAAGAACAAGACCTGAGTCAGATAAATCGGGTGCTGGAAGAGGAGTTTGAGAAATGGCGCGGGAATAACAAGCAAACGGATGATGTTCTCATGATTGGTATAAAATTGTAAAATTAAATTTATACATTTGCCCCGGTTTCGGCTACGTCTTGTCTGTTTTCCAAATTCCAATAATGAAGCATGGCCAGTAATGAGGAAAAGCCAAAGTCAAATGTTTAAAACAACCCAGGTCCTATGAAATACATCTATGAGCTTCACAAGACGATGGTGGCCCGGAACCTAATCCTGGTCTATGAAGGGGAGTTTACTCAAGAAATCACCAAGTCGGTCTTGGCCATGGCCGAGCGCAACATGGATGCCATTGGCGAAGATTCGGCCGTAAAGCGCAAGGTTTTCAACGTAATGGTAGAGTGCTTGCAAAACATTGTCAAACACTCGGACGAGGTAGAAGATGGGATTTATACCGATAAAAACTCAGCTATCTTCATGATTGGTAAGCAAGACGACAAGTACATCATCACTTCGGGCAACCCTGTCGCCAATGATAAAATTGAGCACCTTCAATCTAAGCTTGAATACATCAACAGCCTGGACAAAGAAGGCCTCAAAACCTATTACAAGGATAAAATCAAAAAAAGCAAAGGCTTATCGCCCAAAGGAGGGGCAGGCCTGGGCTTTATTGACATGGCCCGCAAATCGGGTCAGAAGCTCCAGTTTGATTTTGAACCAATCAATGACAATATCTCCTTTTTCTCTTTAAAAAACTGGTGATTCGCAGAAATGGTCAGTAAATCTTAATTATATTACGTGTATGGAAGTTATCAATCTGGATGGAACGGAAGACACTCCGAAAATTATTCTGGACCGCAACAATGGTATTTTTGAAATCTCGGGCCGTTCACTGCCGGAAGATTCGGCGGAGTTTTACCAGCCGGTTTTAGACTGGCTTGATGAGTATGGTAAAAATCCGAATCCGGAAACCAATTTCATCTTTAAGCTGGAATACTTTAATACCGCTTCTTCAAAACTTATTCTCGATATTCTTTCCAAACTGGAAGACATCGACAACACAAGCATCTCCTGGTATTATCACGAGGATGATGAAGATATGGAGGAGGCCGGAACAGAATTTTCCGAGCTTGTAGAAGTCCCCTTCGAATTCAAAACTTACTAAACCCAGCCTCCTGAGGGAGGGAAGGCTCGGTATCGCTTTGGGCAATCGTGCTTGCCCAAACAATGGGCTGAATCAGCACAAGACAAGTTCAATACAATAATCATTTGAGATTGCGCCCTTTTTTTCTATTTTATGAGTGAAAAAATCCTACGTGCCCTTACACAACTTTTTGGTCTTATTACCAAGCAAGATGGTGGTGCTACTCAGGTAGAGCGTGATTTTGTGGTCGAATACTTCAAAAAAGAACTTGACCCTGATTCAGTCAATATTTATACTTCTCTCTACGACGAAATATCCGAGTTTGGCATAACCCAGGAAGCCAAGCCGATTTCTATGAAAGAATCGGTACGTATCCTCAAATTTTGTCGCCAAATCAACAGCAACCTGGAGCAGCGTCAGAAGGTAATCATCCTGGTGAAACTGCTTGAACTGGTGGCCTCCGATAAAAACTTCACCGCCCAAAGACGGCAAATCATCGACACTGTTTCGCAGGCTTTTCATATTGAAGATGATTATGGGGCCATCGAGAACTTTGTGATGAGTGAAGACTCCTCCAAGATTGATGACCCCGACGTGCTCGTGGCCAGTGCCAGTGCCAGCTTGATAAGCCCCGATGTGAAGCATTATGTCGTAGCAGGCCTCTCGGGTGAAATTATTTTTAAGCGGGTCAAAAGCGTGGACCTGTACTTTGTCAAATATGTGGGCAATGACGAAGTGCGTTTCAACAATTTTGTGATGAAACGCAATCAAGTTACCTTGTTTTCTAATGGCAGCAGCGTAAAAACCCCTCAAGGGGTTGCCCTTTACTACGGAGATATTGTCAGTATTTTTCTTGAAAATCTGCAAGATGTCAAGCTCTCTTTTACGGTGCGCAACCTGCAGTTTCGTTTTCCTAATGGGGCCATTGGCATCCAAAATGTGAGCATCTCCGAAAACCAGGGCAAGCTTTTAGGCATTATGGGAGGGAGCGGGGCCGGTAAAACCACTCTGCTCAATGTACTGGCCGGCATTGAGTCGCCTTCCTCTGGCGCAGTAGAGATTAATGGCATCAATATCCATAAAGACAAAGACAAAATTGAAGGCGTAATTGGGCTATG
>JAAUUB010000183.1 GCA_012031215.1 Microscillaceae bacterium
TTGCCAAAGTCAGCCCGAAGCCAGGGTCACGTCATCGTAGGGGTAGAACTTTGCACGCTCCACCTGCAAAAATCAGCCTTAGAAGATGACCTGATTGCCAATTCGCTTTTTGGCGATGGCGCGGGGGCAGTATTGCTTTCGGCCCACCCACAGGGGCAAAAAAATCTTTGCCTGTCTAATTTTGCCAGCAGCCTCCTGCCGCAGGGCAAAACCGAAATGGCCTGGCATATCCATGATGCAGGTTTCTCCATGCGTCTTTCTACTTATGTGCCGCACCTGCTCGAGGGCGCTATTGCCCCTATGATTGGCCAAATGCTGAATCAAATTGAGCTACCACTTTCTGCTATTGACCAGTTCGCCATTCATCCGGGGGGGCGCAAAATCCTGGAAGCCATCGAGAAAGGCCTGCATATCAGCAAAGCACAAAACCATTTGGCCTATGAAGTCTTGCGTGATTATGGCAATATGTCTTCGGTTACGATTCTTTTTGTTTGGAAAAAACTCTGGCAAGAAATACAAAAAGCCCAACACCAGCAACACATTCTGAGTATGGCTTTTGGCCCGGGGCTGGCTATTGAGGCATCACTGATGCAGGTATATGCACCCGGACGAAACCTGGAGTTTATGCGGGAAAAAGAAAAATTAGCCATTTGACACCAGATTTGCTTTGGCTTTATGGAATTTTTAAAGCCCCACATACTGATTATCATTGACTTGCAGAACCCTCTTGCTTGAAAAAAAGGTCCAATAAAAAGTATTGAACCTTCAATGACAACAGGTTTGATTATTGAGCCTGAAAATCCAAGACTGTGGCGATTTCCTTACGAAAATTATCAGCAAATGCGGCTACCGTCAAACTGCCTACGTCGCCCTCGCCCTGTTTTCGGATAGAGACTAGGCCTTCGGCGGCTTCCTTTTCACCTACAATGAGCATATAAGGCACTTTCTTGACCTCGGCATCCCGGATTTTGCGGCCTATTTTCTCGTCGCGGTCGTCTAAAAAGCCACGGATGTCGAGTTCCAGCAGTTCACGATACACTTTCTGGGCGTATTCGTGGTATTTTTCCGAAATGGGCAAGACGGCGATTTGCTCCGGGGCCAACCAAAGGGGAAATCTACCTGCCGTGCTCTCAATAAGGATGGCCACAAACCGCTCCATAGAGCCAAAAGGAGCCCGATGAATCATCACGGGCCGGTGTTTTGATTATCTGCACCCACATACTCCAGCTCAAAACGGTGGGGCAGGTTATAATCTACCTGGATAGTACCCAGTTGCCATTTGCGCCCGATGGCATCTTTGACCATAAAGTCGAGCTTAGGGCCATAAAAAGCCGCCTCTCCATAGGCTACCACTGTATTGAGCCCTTTTTCCTGGGCTACTTCCTGGATTTCGCGCTCGGCCCGGGCCCAGTCTTCCTCAAGGCCAATATATTTAGCAGGATTATCAGGGTCGCGAAGCGAAACCTGGGCGGTATATTCGGCAAAGCCCAGGGCCGTGAACACATATTGCACCAGGTCAATCACGCGGGCAAATTCGGTTTTGACCTGGTCGGGGCGGCAAAAAATATGGGCATCATCTTGTGTAAATCCCCGCACCCGGGTCAGTCCGTGCAGTTCGCCGCTCTGCTCATAGCGATAGACCGTGCCAAACTCGGCATAGCGCATGGGCAAATCCCGATAAGAGCGGGGCCTGGATTTATAGATTTCGCAGTGATGCGGGCAATTCATCGGTTTGAGCAAATACTCCTCCTCATCGTCGGGCGTGTGAATGGGCTGAAAAGAATCCTGGCCATACTTGGCGTAGTGGCCCGAAGTAACATAAAGTTCTTTGCTCCCGATATGGGGAGAAATGACCGGTTCGTAGCCCGCCCTCACCTGGGCTTTTTTGAGAAAGTTTTCCAGGCGTTCGCGCAATATCGCCCCTTTAGGCAGCCAAAGGGGCAGGCCCTTGCCCACCTTGTCCGAAAAGGTAAACAATTCCAATTCTTTGCCCAGTTTGCGGTGGTCGCGTTTTTCGGCTTCGGCCCTCATTTCCAAAAACGCTTTGAGCTCTTTGGCCTGCGGAAAAGCAATGGCATACAAGCGGGTAAGCTGCTTGCGTTTTTCGTCGCCCCGCCAATAGGCCCCGGCCACATTGAGCAGTTTAATGGCCTTGATTTTATCAGTATTGGGGATATGCGGTCCCCGGCACAAATCGGTAAAGTTCCCCTGTTGGTAAAACGTGATTTGGCCATCTTGCAAGCCCTCGAGGAGTTCAAGCTTGTATTCATCCCCTTTTTGGGTAAAATAGCGAATGGCTTCTTCTTTGGCTACCTCCTGGCGCACAAAGTCACTTTTCTGGCGTGCCAGGTCGGTCATTTTTTGCTCTATCTCCCCAAAATTTTCTTGCGAGAGCACTACGCCCGCAGGGGGCTCAATGTCATAGTAAAAGCCCTGTTCTATGGCCGGGCCGATGCCAAATTTGGTGCCGGGATAGAGCGACTCGATGGCTTCGGCCAGCAGGTGTGCCGAAGAATGCCAAAAAGTAGCTTTGCCTTCTGGGTCATTCCAGGTCAGTAGCTGGAGTTGGGCATCTTCGGCAATGGGCCGGGTAGCATCCCAAACCTCGGCGGCGGCCATGGTTTGGGTTTTTATTTTGATAGACAAAGTGTTGCGCATCAGGCCATCGCTGATGCTTTGGGCAATGTCGAGCCCGGTGCTGCCTTGAGGATATTCTCGTACGCTTCCGTCGGGCAAAGTGATTTGGATTGGGTTCATGATTTTTGTTTTAAACACGACCAATTCCCTTCCTGACAAACGAAAGGAATCTTGGCCGGGCGGACCTAGTGTTTGCAAAGTTGGGAGTTTTTGCCGGGATTAATACCAAAGGCAAAGAAGAAATTAGTAGCCTGTAAGCATAGAAATAAACCAATGACAAAAGACCGGGAGGCTGGTTGTTGGAAAGCTAGTTTTGGCGGAATTGTTTGTTTTTGGGTGTATAGCGCACTTCATCCGGGATGTTCACCTTGTGGCTTCGGTCTGAAAGCGCAAATGCCCGAATTTTTATTTCTTTTTTTCGGTACTATTTTGGCGATGTAGATGCATCAATACCGTGGCCACCATTGCCGCCTGCAAGCCTATTAGAAGTAGATATTCAGGAGAAAACATATAGGTTTTGATTAGAGTAGGTTTATCATTTACATACGGCAAAAATTGGGCAGGGTTCGGCTTCATTTTCCAAATAAAATCCTTACAAGTAACATTTATTTTGGAGAAATTCAGCGCGGATGGGCCGTTTGTTGCTGGTCTATTCTACTCCAATGAGCTTAAAATAGTCCACCATCGTCCTTCGGAAGGCTTCGCGCTGGCGGTCGTCTTTCAGTATCGGAAAATCCCGGCCTTGTTGCCGGATAAAAAGGTTATTGTTTTGGGTGATGGCCTCGTATAGTTCTACGGCAAACTTGAAATGCGTGGCTTTATTACCAGCCTGAAAGCTCAGGCGGCCTTTCTGAGAAGGATTACTTCCATTTTGCCAGTTGATTTCCAGATTTCGGCTGTTTTCAAAAAAACCATTGGGTTCAATCAAAATATAGGCTTCGTCATAGCGCCAATTGTGCACGAGGGCCAGGTTGATAATGGGTTGATTCTGAGCGACTTGTTCTCGGTTTTTGAAGCGATAGATATGCAATTGAGTGGCTGGCTGCACTTCAAGGTCATAATAAATCTGGCGTACATTTTTGAAAACAGTTCGGAAGCATCCGTGGTCGCAAAGCGGGGGCTTTCTTTGTCTAGCTTTTGCGTATTCACCGGGCCGCAGGCCAGCAAAGCCAAAACCATCCAATAACTTAGTATTTGTGCATACATATTCACAAAAATTAAATGATTTTGAAACACTCAGTCAAGGCCAAAGGTTTGGCGATAGGCTTGTTTGAAAGCCTGCCATTGTTGGGCATTGGCATATCGGTCGGTTTCTAGCTCCAAGATTTTGGGTTTTGCGGCGGGGTCAAAAAATGTGGCCAGTGTGGCTTGCGTTTCGGGCCAGGATTGCGCTTTGTGATATTCCAGGTCAAAATCGCGGGCAGTATTTTCCGCTTGTAGCCTTTGCTCGGTTTCAAAATAGATTTCCAGTTCGGGCTGGCGGGCTGGGCCATCAATCATCCTAAAAATATTGCCGCCATGATTGTTCAATAAAATAATGCGCAGGTTCGGGCAGGTCTCATTATGCCAAAGGCCGTTGCGATCATAAAAAAAGGCCAAATCGCCGGTGAGTAAGACCACCAGACGAGAAGGCTCCGCCAAAGCCGCCCCTACGGCCGTACTGAGGCAACCATCGATGCCGCTTGTGCCTCGGTTGGCAAATACTTCGGTAGGTGTTGAGGATGGATTTGCTGGCCTTAGCCCCCATAGATTGGCATAACGCACGGGCATGCTGTTGGCCAGGTGCAGCAGAGAGCCGGGCGGGAGTTTCTCCAGAATAGCCCCTACCAGGCGCAATTCCGAAAAATCATCATCGGCAAAGGAGTAGCGGTGCAAAAATTTAGCCGCCTCCTGATTGGCTTCCTGCCAGGCATTAAAAAATGGCGAATTCTCATCGTCGCCTTCCTGGAGCAAGTTTTTAAAGTCAAGGTCTTGGTACAATTGTGAAAAAAACACCGCTGGCTCCATCGGTATCCAGTGAGTAAGGCTCTGCAAGGGGTCGGGAATTGGCGCGGCGACCTGCACGTGCCAGTGGAGCCGGGGGCGGGCCTCGCGCAAAAAGCCCTTGAGGGCCTTCGAGAGCAAGGCCTGGCCAAAGGTGATGAGCAAGTCCGGCTGTAGGTCAGGGCTTTTCGGCCCAAAAAATATCCTGGTGTTGAATAAGCGGCCCATTCTGGGTCAAAAGATTGGCGGTAATATCGCCCATAATCGGGATTTTATAGTCTTCCTGCAAATGCTGCAAAGCCTGGCAGAGAGAAGGCTGGAAAAATGCTGGCCCGCGACGATGAGCTTACGTTCGCTGCTTTCCCAGTCGTTCATCAGTTCAGCCCAGGCCGGTTTGGCCAAAATTGTTTGGGTAGCCGGGCGCAGGTGCAGGCGGACTCTTGGGGGATACTGCCAGGCCTGGTCTTGGGCCGGGTAGAAGGGCTCGCGAAAAGGGAAATTGAGATGTACTGGTCCAAAAGGCGGGGTCGCGGCCAAGAGCAAGGCTTCATTAAGCATCCTTTCCGCCTGCCATACTGCATCGGGGTGTGGGGTATTAGTCGGCATCAGAAAAAACCTTTGACGTGGGGGCCATACAGATTGTCCTGGCGGATGGCCTGATTATCGGCCTGCCCTATCCATTCGGGGGGGCGGTCGGCAGTGAAAACGACCAGGGGTATCTGCTGAAAAAAGGCTTCGGCAATCGCCGGGGCATAGTTGAGGGCCGCCGTGCCGGAGGTGCAGGCCAAGCCTACTAAGGGCAAAGCAAGGGCCTGAGGGTCTTTATAATGATTGCTCAAAGCTTGCAGGGCTCGCCCCAAAGCGGTATAAGCCGCCGCACGCTCGTCGCTGCGGGTGGAAGTCTCTATGAAAGGATGACGAATAAAACCCAAAGCAAGAGGGGCTACCCTGGACCCGGGCGAAAGTACGACGTGTTGGAGATTTTGCTGCCAGCAGATTTGCACTAGGCGCAATAATAAACTGTAATCCATAATTTTTTGATAAAAATGTATTTTTTTGCAACTTTACCAACCATTTAAAGCATTTATAAGATTTGAAAAATATTTAATCAAAGGGTGATGAGAATACATAGTAGAATGAGATTTTACCCGTTCTCATCAAGGGCCCGACAAATTGAACGATTTTTGCAGAGCGTACAACCATTGATACTTCTTCACCACATTTGCATATCTTTCCGGTATTTTGAAAAAGCCGGGCTTTAACAATTTTGCACTGCCAAATTATCTAACCCTCAGAAAGGTATGATTGATGTTTACAGTTATTTTAAAAAAATGCAGGATGAAGATGTAATCCTGTATTTCAAAGGAGAAATTACCAATAACCTCCTTACTTCTATATTGCAATTGGTGGACGATCGCTTAGAACACAAAAACGAGGACATTAAAATTAAGAAAAAGGTTTTCAGTGTCTTGCTGGAGTGTTTGCAAAACATTTATAACTACCAGCAACAGCTTAGCCTAGACCATCCCTGGATGCATTCGGCGGCCCTGATGATTCGGCGTACTGAGGCCTCTTATCACATTATCACGGGCAATTATGTAGAGCCGGAAAAAGTCCCTACTTTGAAAGAAAAAATAGACCGGGTCAATGGCTTAGACCAGGATGCCCTTAAGCGCTTTTACAAGGAGGTGCTCAGCCAGCATCCCGCCACTGAATCAGGTGGGGCGGGCTTGGGTATTATTGACATGGCCCGCAAGTCAGGAGGCAAGATTATCTATGACTTTGAAGAAACCCTGGATGGCCCCAGCTTCTACAGCATTGAGATCAAAGTAGAAATATGACGGATTTTTTCAAGAACTATCTTTAAATTTGTAAAAAAACAAGCATTTAGCAGCTTCATTTACATGGAAAATATCAAGCTTGAAGGTACAGGGCGCACCCCAGAGGTAGATTTTGATGCGCATCAGGGCAACTTACTCATCGGGGGGCGGTCTATTCCCGAAAACTCCATTTCGTTCTATCAACCTCTTTTTGACTGGCTCGACGATTATGTCAAAAAACCAAAACCCAAAACCCTTGTTGAGTTTAATCTGGAATACTTCAATACCAGTTCTTCTAAATGTATCTTGGACATTTTGCGCAAACTTGAGCGTCTTCCCGAAAACGGCCACCAAGCCCTGGTAAAATGGTATTACGACGAAGGCGACGAGGATATGGAAGAATCGGGCCGTGATTTTCAGTCATTGATAAATGTAGCGTTTGAGCTGGTGATGAAATAGTCGGACACAGAGGAAGCCAAATAATGCCGGAGGAAACCCCCAAAGATGTATTTGAAAAAGAGGTTGAAAGCCTGACCCGGGCCAAGTCTATTCTAAATGGAGAAGACTTTGACCGCGATGTTATTTTAACGGAATACGAAGCACTCAGCCGCGACTATGAAAAGTTGTTGGGCGATGCAAGGGTCATGACCAATGTGAGTGACCGCCTACATCACCGCCTCAATCGCGCGTACGATAAAATCAACCAGACCCTCGAGGACCTTAAAGAAGCCCACGAAGAACTGACGACCAAAGCCGAAGAAATAGAACGCAAACGGCAACTCCTCGAGACCACCAACAACCTCCTACAAAACACCATTGATGAACTGACCCGCACCCGCATCAGTAAAAAAGCTACCACCATCGCTTTGCTGGCGGCGATTTTGCTTTTTTTTGCCTCCGAAATTTTTTTAGAGCCCTTGGTAGAATCTATCTTTAACTTAGGCAAGGAAGATTCAGCCATCAGCTTTTTACTCAAAGGTTCCATTGCGCTTTTGCTCAAACCGATTGATTACCTGGTGGAATGGTATCTCATGCGCGACATCCGCCGCAAAACCCGCCGCCCAGCCTCCGAACCCCCCACCCTGGAAGCTCCTCCTGGGGCTGATATGCTTTCTTAACAAGTCATTACCGCCCGGCCAGGCAACTTTCTGGGCATTATTGGTCTATAGTGCATCAGGTTGTTTTTCTAAATGAGGTATGGATGATGAAAAAACTTAGCGTTTTGTTTGTTCTGAGCATTTTGGGCGGCTTGCCGGGCTACGCCCAATCCGACACCCTTAGTCAAGAATTTGAGCGCTTTTGGCAAGAACAAAACCAGGCGTTCCTACAATATGAGGAAGAACAAAACACGGCTTTCCTGAAATTCAAACGGGCTCTCGACCAGGCTTTTGCCCAGGCTTTGCGCCAGGACTGGACGGCCTACAGGCCCGAAAAAGCCCCGCCCTCCCCCGAAACGCCTAAGCCCCGCCAAAGCCCCTCGGCCCCGCCAGTCAGGCCGCTCCCCCAAGAATTGCCCACATTGCCTCCCGCCGACATACAGCCCCCCCCGCTTTTGCCCCCGCCTCCGCAGGTGCTTCAGCTCCCCAAGCCTGCCAAGCCCGTCCTTACAAGTGCATTTTCTTTTTTGGAAAATGAGATTAGACTGCCCGATGTGGCAAGTTTTGCCATTCCTTGGCAAGACACCCCCAGCGAAAAAGCCATTGGTGATTTTTGGGAGGCAATGTCGCAAAAGCCTTACCCCGTTCTTTTGCAGGCACTTTGGCAGCACAAAGAAGATTTCCAACTGTCGGACTGGCATTTTTACCAACTATTGCAAAAACCGCGCAAAACATCTATCCGCCCCAGTCCAATGAGGAAGTGCTTTTTACCTGGTTTATGCTCCTGCAATCTGGCTACAAAGCCCGGGTAGGCTATCAAGGCGCGCAAATATTTCTCTTGCTTCCTTTCCAAAGCCAGGTGTTCGAAAAAACATACTTCCGCTTATCCGAAGGTTTGTTTTATGTGGTAGAAGCGCCTCGAGGGGCCCAACTCAGTCTTTTTATTGCCGATTATAAATATCCTGAGGCGCGAAAAATTATGCAGCTTGTTCCCCCGGCGGCCCTTCCGCCATCGGGCGAAGTAGGCCTAAGGTTACTTGCCTTTTCTTATAAAAACAAGAAATACACCCTCTCCCTGGCCTATCAACCGACCTGGGCCCGGGCTTTTTCCAGCATTATCCGCTCACCGAGTCCTCGGGTTATATTTTCCAGGTTCCCGCCCACGTGCCACCCCTGCGTGCCTCCTGGAAAACGCAACTGGCTCCCTTGCTCAAAGACAAATCCGAAGAAGAGGCCCTTAATTTTTTGCTGGCCATGGTGCAATTTGGCCTGGCCTACCAAACCGACCAGGAGCAATTTGGACAGGAAAAGCCCCTGACTTCCGACGAAACCCTTTTTTATCCTTATGCTGACTGCGAAGACCGGGCGATTTTATTTGCCTGGCTGGTGCGCGATTTGCTCGGCCTGCCCGTTGTGGGGCTGGATTATCCCGGCCACATGGCCACCGCCGTCCGTTTGAGCCAACCCATCAAAGGAAATTACTGCCTTTATCAGAACGCACAATATTGGGTCTGTGACCCTACCTATCTGGGGGCTGTTGCCGGGCAAGCCATGCCCGACCTGGCCGCCATAAACCCTGAGATAGTGCCCCTTTCTGAACTTTAATGGCCTTTGAACTGGGGCCGCCTTTTATCAAGAAAAGCCTGCACCCCCTCGCGGTGGTCGTGCGAGTAGTGGGCGTGGTCCTGATAAACCGCTTCCAGTTCCATCATCTGCCTTAGGTCAGCGTGGTAAGCATGGTTAAGCATCTTTTTAATCATTCCGATAGCTTTGGTAGGGGCCTTGGCGTAGTAATCAATCTCGGCTTTGAGGACGGTATCCAGCTCCGAGGCAGGCACGGCCCGGTTAACAATGCCCAAGGCCTGGGCTTCGCGGGCCTTGAGCCGGGTGGCTTTGCTCATCAGCTCAAAAGCTTGGTTTCTACTCACTAGGCGGGGCATAAAATACGCCGAACCCGCGTCGGGCACTAGGCCAATATTGACAAATACCTGAATCAGTTCAGCCTCTTCATCGGCAATAATCATATCGCAAGCCAGGGCCAGCGAGCAACCGGCCCCGGCGGCTACCCCATTCAGGCGGCAAAGGATGGGCTTGGGCAAATGCCGCATCATCAATATCAAAGGCACATAATTTCGATTGATGGTATAGGAAGAGGGTCTTCCTTCCTGGTTCTCGGGGGCTTTCAAATCATGACCAGTGCAAAAAGCCTTTCCACTGCCCGTGAGCACCACCACCCGCACCTCAGGAGCCTGCTCAATGGCCTGGAAAGCGTGCATCAATTCATCGGCCAAACGGTTATTGATGGCATTATACACCGCTGGACGATGAAGCGTGAGGGTACATACCCCTTCGTTTTGTGCAAATAAAAGATGTTGATAATCCATAATTAAATATTTTGAAGATAAAATACAATTTTTGGAAGAAATATCGCTAAAAATGGCAGATTTTTAGGGCATAAACAAAGCATACTTGCGCAATATTTTGTAATTTTAGTTGCTTGCAAGTGTGAAGAAAGGCCACCGACCCAAAAAACAATGTCCTTGGTCACTTG
>JAAUUB010000014.1 GCA_012031215.1 Microscillaceae bacterium
AATAGTGGCTCTTTTTGCACGAATTGTGGAAGAGGCTGTTTCAATCTTCATGAGGCTTGGCCTCAGGCCCACTGGCTAATAAATCAAAATTATAAAAAAGGCAACGGTTAAGCAAATAGAAGAAAAAATTTCCCAAAAATTTCCCAAAAATTTAATTTTATTGATATAAAATATAATTATTTCAGTTTTCAGAATCCCGCCCAAAAGTGCTAAATTGCAATTTGTTAAGAGAAAAATTGAATTACAAGAACATGCGCATCATTTGCCTTTCTGATACCCATGGCCAGCACCGGCAGGTGCTTGTTCCTCCCGGCGATATGCTTATCCATGCCGGAGATTTTACGCGCCGGGGCCAGGCCGGAGAAATTGCCGATTTTAATGACTGGCTCGGCACATTGCCACACCCTCACAAGGTGGTGGTGGCGGGCAATCACGACTGGCTATTTGAACAAGACCCGCACCAGGCCCGGGCTTTGCTCACCCACGCCCACTATCTCGAGGAGGAGGCCCTGGTGATAGGGGGTTTGCGCCTGTGGGGTTCGCCCATTACGCCCTGGTTTTTTGATTGGGCTTTCAACCGCTTTCGGGGGGATGACATTCGCCGGCACTGGGAAATGATTCCTTCGGACACGGATATTTTGATTACTCACGGACCTCCATTTGGCCAGCTTGACCTCACCCGCCACGGACAGGCCGTAGGCTGCGAAGCACTGGCCCGCGAACTGGAAAGGATACAGCCTCGCTTGCACGTCTTTGGGCATATCCACGAAGGCTATGGTTCGGTGCAGGCAGGCCCTACCTGTTTTGTCAATGCCAGTGTGCTAGACGTGCAATACGTGCTGGTCAATGCCCCCTGGGTGGTGGATTCGGAAACCTGGAGGGCCGAGGCAGGCTCTTAGCCCGCCCGAAACAAAAAAAAGCCTTGCTCGCGCAAGACTTTTTGAACAAAGAACTGTGTGTAATCGGAAGGACCGTGGGAGACATACAAATCATCCAAGTATGAAGCTTTCAGAAACAGTTGTACCTGTAACTGGAGTCCTCATTGAAAAGACTTGTTGATAATTTCTTTTATGGAGATACTGAGAAGAAGAAGCGTGTTGGTTCTGATATATATCAGAATGATGATGTAATGTTAGGGGCTTTTTTTGAAAAAAACAAGGGCAAAGCGAAATTTTTTTGTTTTTGACTGCTTCAAAAAAGGGCCTTTGCGGGCAAAATGCAATATATATGCGCTTAAAAAGCGTGAAGAGGCCAGTTATTTTGTAAAAACCTGCCTAAGGTTTCACGACCTTTCGAACCTCAGAGCCGCTTTGAGAAAAACCATTACATCTGAATACGGCGTTTGCGCTGTTCAAAATAATTGGCCAGGGCCTCGGCCGATAGGGTGTTGAGGGTTTGGGAGGCAGGGAGAAAGCCTTTGCGGGCCATCTGTACCCCATAGCGTACATCGGCAATGCCGGCCATATCGTGGGCATCCGGGTTGATACTGAGCAAAATGCCTTTCTCCCGGGCTTTTTCTACCCAGGTCCAGTCCAGGTCGAGCCGATAAGGGGAGGCATTGATTTCGATGACCACTCCGTGCGCGGCACAGGCCTCGAGAATGGCTTCATAGTCCAGCGGGTAGCCTTCGCGCCGCAGCAAGATTCGCCCACTGAGGTGGCCCAGGATAGTGGTATAGGGATGGGCAATGGCTTTCAGGAGGCGCTGGGTAGCCTTGGCTTGGTCCATTTTCAGGTTGGCATGCACCGAGGCAATCAAGAAATCAAACGTTTGTAAAACCTCCTCGGGATAATCCAGGCTTCCATCCGCCAGGATATCGGCTTCTATGCCTTTGAAGATGCGGAAGGGGGCCAGGGCTTGGTTCAGAGCATCTATTTCGGCGTGTTGGGCCTGGATTTGGGCGATTTTCAGACCATTGGCGTAAAAAGCCGATTGAGAATGGTCGGTAATGCCCAGGTATTCATAACCGGCCTTTTGGCAGGCCCGGGCCATTTCCTCGAGGCGATGCTTGCCATCGCTGTAGGTAGAGTGGGCGTGGAGAATGCCTTTCAGGTCTTTGGTCTCGAGAAGGGCAAGCGGAAAATCCGACCGGGGGGGACCTTCGCGCGTTTCGGGAGGATGATAAGCAAAGCCCAGGGCTTCGTAAAAGGCCGCTTCGGAGGAGAAATTTTGCAGCCGGGCCAGTTGCATCAGGCTTTGGGTCTGGGCCGGAGCCACAAATCCCAGGTGGGCGGGCGCGGCCGTATTTACAAACCGCTCCGCCACGAGCTGTGCCGGGGGACAATAACGCACCTGCACCCGAAGCTGGTTTTCCCGAAAACGGCCCGCCCAGACAAAGAGGCGGCTTTGCCGGAGGTCTTTTCCAAAAAATCGACCTGGTCAAGGGCGGCAAAAAGTCTTTGTTTCGTCGGGACCGCTGGTCAAAAAATCCAGTTGTTCAATCACGGGAAGGCTGCGCCGAAGCTGTCCCACTAGTTCCAGAGAAATGTCTTGCGCATTGGCAAAAGCAAGCACCTGGGCGGCGGCCTTTTCGGCCTGAGGAAGGCGTACCTTGCCCGTGTTCTCGAGGCGAAAGAGCAGGGCCTGCCGGATATTTTCCTGGGTCTTGGCCCCGAAACCTTTCAAGGGCGCAATTTGATTGTTTTCACAGGCCTCGAGCAGGGCCGTGAGGTCTTCAAAGCCATAGCCTTTCCAAAGGGTTTGTACCTTTTTAACGCCCAGCCCATCCAGCGAAAGCATGGCTACCACCCCCGCCGGTATCTGTGCCAGCAAATCTCCCAGTTGGCGAAACTGTCCATTGGTGCGGGCATCGTCTATTTTGGCGGCCAGGGCCTTGCCTATGCCTTCCAGTTTTTCTATTTCGGCCTGCGACATCTCGGCCAGGGGCTTCTCGAGCTTTTCCAGATGGAAAGCTGCCGTTTGGTAAGAACGTACCTTGAAGCTGTTTTCGCCTTGCAACTCGAGCAAGGCTCCGTAAAGCTTGATTTGCCGAATGATTTCCTCGTTTTTCAAAAGAATGGACGCTAATGGGTGTATCTGGGCCAAGGCCACTCTACAAATGTAGGCCTATTTGAGAAAAATTGAAAGCAAGCATCTTAATAAACGCCAATGTTGATATCAAATACAAATAATCAGTTTAGGGGCTATCCGGGGCTGGCAAGGGCCCGGATTTTTTTGTGCTTCAGTCCTCAGGCTTAGCGCCATAGTGTCGGAGGGAGTGCAGTTCGTGGGTATAGACCTGCCTTTGGAGATGAAAAATACCCCGGGCATCCAGTTTATCCAGGCGCACCTGATCGAGGGCGTGCCAGATGTAATATTCGCCACCTTGCCTGGGCAGAGCTGGGTAAAGCGCCTGAGCGATGACCTCCTCCGGGGCGACCACTATGCCCACGTGCACCACTTTTCCCTGGCGGGCAAAAAAGCCAAATCGCCTGTTTGGGCCTCTTTGATAGGTATTTCTTGGCCTTGAGTCGCCTGCTGGCGGGCATCGCGCCAGAGGGTAAAACCACTCATCCGAAACACCATCTGGGTAAAACCGGAGCAGTCTATGCCCCAGGGGCTTTTGCCACCCCAGAGGTAAGGGCTGTACTGATAGCTTTCGGCCCAGTGGCGCAGGGTTTTTTGGGAAAGTGTTTGTGGGGATGGCGAGAAAGGGGCTTCCCACTGCCAGGGGGGCACATCTGGCCCCAGCAAACCCGGGCCAGCCAAAAAAGGCAGGTAGCTCCCCCGGCAAAGCCATTGGGACGCTCCCGTCTGGGGCTGGTGCAGGCGTGAAGCCGCCTCCACCACAAAAGGGAGTTGCTGAGCACACAAAATGCGATAAGTTGCTTCGGAAATGGCGAGGTGCTGCCCTCGGTCTATCCAGCCTGTATAGTCATCGGCGGCAATACGAATATGTAGCCATTTTTCGTCGGGGGAAAGGGCCATTACCGAATAGGCATCGCCAAATAACAGTTGGGTGCAAAGCTCGCTGCGGTCGGCAGGTTCTGTGCGAACCGGTACCAAGCTGAGGGCACAGCCGCCAAACTCCCGCACCATTATTTTTCAGAATATTGATTTCAACCCGGCGATTGAGGGCGCGGGCTTCTTCGGTCAGTTCACGGCTTAGGGGCCGGGTTCCTCCGTAAGATTTGAGCTTTATCCGGTCGGGGTTAATACTGCCCTGATTGATAAGGTATGTTTTTACGGCTTTTACACGGTTGTAGCCCAGCTCCATTTGGTCTTTGGGCTTGCCAAATACCTCGGTATGGCCTTCCAGCCGGATGACCATATTGGGATTGTCTTTCAGGGTTTTGATGAGGCGGTTCAGCTCCGGAAAAGATTCGGGCAAGAGGTTAAACTTGGTTCGCTCAAAGAAGATATTGCGCAGCCTTACCCGGGCCCCTTCCTCGATGGGCACCAGGTAGAGGTCTTTGCGAATTTCTTCATACGTCGTTTTACCTGTCAGGTCAATATTTTCTTCTTCGGGGATATAACCGGGGGCCTCGGCCAGGATGGCATAGATTTTATCCAGCGGGAGCACAATTTTGTATTCGCCTGTTTGGGGATTAGAGGAAGCATTGCCGGCATTTTCGCCACCAGGCAGCAATTCATAAATGATGCTGGCACTGATCGGCTCCCGGGTTTTGGCATTATACACATTGCCCAGAATAAGCACCACTGGGTCGGGTTTGTTTTCTTCGGAGAGGCGCACCCGAAAAATATCGCTTTCGCCCACCGAATTGGCATAAGAAGTATAATAGGCAAAATCAGCTTTGGCCGAAATGCTGAAATACGCTTCCCATTGGGGCGTGTTGATGGTAGGGCCGAGGTTTTGGGGTTCACTCCATCGTTTCCAGCTTTCATCGAGGCGCCGGGTTACAAAAATATCATTGGAACCGTAGCCACTCAGCCCGCTGGTGGAGTAGTAAAGCGTTTTACCATCTGAGGCCAGGAAGGGAGAGGTTTCGCTAGCGGCGGTATTGACCACGGGACCCAGGTTTTCGGGCGTGGACCAAGAGCCATCCCCTTGCAATCGGGAAAAATACATATCTTTTCCTCCGAAGGTATCATTGCGTTGTACAGTCATCAGCAAGATTTTGCCATCTTGAGAAAGGCAAAACTCCGAGTATTTGTCGCGGTTATAATAATTTTGGATAAGTACCTTTTGAGGAGTGGCCCAGCGATTCTGACTAAGGCGTTTGGTTACTGAGAGGCCCTGCTCCAGACTGCCATCCGGGTTATAATAGTTATTGAGCAACATAGAGTTGCCATCGGGCGAGATAGAAAAAGAGGAGTTGTGATGGGGGGTGTTGATAGGTTCGCCAATATTGCGGGCTTCGCTAAATGAGCCGTCCGGCTTAATTTCGGCATACCAAACGTCTTGTTTGTCAGGCCCTCCCACATTTTGAGGGTGGTTGGAGCGGGTAAAGAAAATCATTTTACCATCCGGGGTAACCATTGGGGCAATTTCTTGGTGAGGCGAATTGATGCTGGAACCCAGATTTTCTGGCTTGGATTTAAGGTCTAGGTCAGTGGCCAGGTTGATAGTGGCTTCAACGGGGGTTTTGCTGTCGGAAATGCCAATGGCATCAATTTGATTAAAACCCGGTACTTTGGAAGTACTGAGCACAACTTTTACGGCCTGTATCATAAAATCCGTTTTGACAAAAATGGGAAACATACGTCCTTCTACACTGAGGGGGCCTACATTAAAGTTTTTGTAAACCAGGTGTTCTTTGTCATCAAGGTCATAAACCAAAATCTGGGTGATGGCTCCCGGGTTGTAATTTTCGGCCACCACTACCTGCTCTATGGGCATTGGTTCGTCAAAGCCTACTTTTATCCATTCACCCAGGGGATTTTCCGGGCTTTTGGGCGACCAGGCGCACTGGCTTTGGCCTACGGCGGGGAGCTTGTTGGGCTTGCCAATTACCTGATTGCCACGATATTGATTGGATTGAGGTTTGTCTAAATTGATAAACTCGGAGGAAACTCCCAATACTTTGGAAGCCCATTGCACTTTGGGGCTCGACTGGGCCAAAGCCAGGGAAAGTGTCATCCCCCATAAGCCTGCCATTACCAAGATAGTTCGATTCATATTGCCTGCATGCATAGTGTCAGATAGATTTTGGCCCGATACGCCGGAGCAAACAAGAGGCCGTTTTGAATATGGGTAATTTATGTGCAAACTCCGGTTTGCAAATATAGTTTTCTTTCTCTTTTCTTACTCAACAGAAGGCCAAGCCACCCTGAATCTGAGGCAGGAATTACGCGATATCTGCACGGATAGACCTGTATGCAAAGGATTTGCCTTTGGCTTTTTTTGCTTCCAAGCTCCATTTGCGCTGCTAGTAAAAAGTTTGAAAACTAAACCAATGGAGAGGATGCATTGCGCGCTCAAAATTTGCGAAATTCATAGCCTAAAAAAATACTATCGCCTAAAAACAAGGATACCACAAAGGCAATCCCGCCTAAGAGAAGACCGATGAGCAGGTAGGTGAGAAAACTCCCTCCCGCACCAAAAAGGCCCGCAAAGCCTGCAATGATGGCCAAAATGCCCGGCCAGCTAAATAAGCCATACTTTACGAAAAATTCGTAGGCCGCCCGAGGGCCGTCTGATTCACTGACCAGAAAAATATAGGAAAAAATTGCGAAGGCAAAGCCCAAGGCAAATACAATCAGTTCAAAAATGCTTAATACACTTGCTGTAAAGAGAAACAAACCCATCAATAGCGTCAAGATTAAAAAAATACCCAGCACCAGCCCTACCATGAACCAGTCCAGTTCTAGCCATTTGAAGAAAGCAAAGCCAAAGGCGGCGCGCTTTCTTTTGGAAGGCTTTTGGTGTCGGGTAGTGGAGGGGTGCTTTTGGCGAAGATTTTTTGCGAAAACTTCTGCTGGCGCTTGGTCTTCGTCCAGGAAGTGCTCACAGGCCTGCTTTCGGGGGCTAATGGAGCGTTAATAGGGGCAGGCGGGCTTTTCTGGAAAAAAAGAGGAGCATTTTGACGGTATTCGGTCGCCAGCTCATCATCGGCCTGGGGGCCTTCGGCGGCGGCTTCGGCTATTTTCTCCCCAGGAGCGCGGCGGGTGCTGTCGTTGTAGGCATATAAACTGGCAGGAAAATAAAACAGCCCGTAAAGAAGAATGGAAATCAGAAGATACACCTTGTGTTGTTTTTTCATGCCTGCGCATTAAGAAACCAAAAAATCATCAAACCAGGTAAAACTTACAATCTTTAACGATATTGGGCCGCAAAACTGTCTATAAAATCGCGTAATAGGCCAAACAAACCCTCAAATTTAGTGAGTGGAAGTGTTTCGGGGCGGTCAAAGACATCATGATACGCCGAAATCCCCCCCAGGGTGTAGAGGAAAATGGCCGGAACCCCGCTTCTTGAAAAAAATAATGGTCAGAATTGGCCGCCAGCCCCCGGCGCGCGAGCTTAGGCAAATATTGGTGCGTCTCATTGAGGCGATGCAGTCGCTCAAAGGCTTCTTGCAATACACCGCCATTGACCACCATGGCCCCCTCATCGCCAGTGCCCACCAGGTCCAGATTGACCAGAAAATTAATTTGTTCTAGCGGAAATAGCGGGTTTTTGACATAGTGCAAAGAACCCAGCAGGCCAATTTCTTCGGCAGAAAAAGCCATAAAGACCAGGGAAAAGGGCGGGCGGTTCTCGGGCCGGGCATAATGGCGGGCCAGCTCCAGGAGCATCGCAATTCCGCTGGCATTGTCATTCGCTCCGGGAAAATAAACCCCTTCTCCCATTTGTCCCAAATGGTCATAATGCGCCGAAACCACAAAATATTGCTCTTTTGCCTGAGTGCCGGGCAAATACCCAATCACATTTTGGGTTTCATAATCTGGCACAAGCTGGGCATCCAGTCGGTATTTGATGTTGATTTTGGATGCCGGCTGGGCTTGCAGGATGGCATCGAGTTGGCTTTGCAAGACCTCAAAATAAGGGGGGCTAAGGGCCTTTTGAGACAGCGCGGCGACCAGCTTTTGTTCTTTTTGCGCAATCACTACCGGGCAACTGTATATCTTATCAATCAGGGCCTGGGGCAATTCAATCATACGTTCAAAAGCAAAGGCGGGTAAAAGCAAGGCTTTGCGTTTCAAGTTTTGCTTCAGAAACTGTGTCTGGGCCTCTGGCTGGCTAAATATCGCGGTATCCAGGGGCAAAAGCTGGGCTTTGCCTTTACCACCCCTTGAAATAGCATTGGCAATGAAATCCGTGCCAGGCTGAAGGCGGCTTTTGCCAACCTGCAAGACGACTTGCCCCGGAAAAGTATTGACGGCCAGGGTAAAAGTCTGAAAATAATCTTCCCCAAGCGGAAGCAAACCGATTTCCTCAAATTGGCCCCGGAGATACCGGGCGGCCTTGCGGTCGCCTTCGTTTACAAAGCCACGCCCATGAAAGCCAGGCCCGCAAAGCGTGTCAATCACGGCCTTCGCCTTTTGCATGTCTTGGGCGATGACCATTCGGCCCCCAAAAAGCCCAAGCAGGCCAATCGCAGCACAGTACCAAAGCCAACTGGTAAACCCGACCCGAATCATAAAATCGGGGCAAACCAACCATAAATTCAAACTTTTGCGCATAACACTTCAAATTTCTCAAAAATACAATATAAATCAGATTAAAAATCAAGCGGCAAAGCCTTTAAGTGCCTGAATCTCCGGGCGGGAAGCAATAACAAAAGCCTTTGCTTTTGGCAAAGGCTTCTCAAAGAATGGGTAAAAAGCAGTTCTCTCTTCTTTCTTTGCGAGCGAATCTCTTTAGCTTAATTTGAAGTAAATCGGGATAGACATCCGCACTTTCACATTTCGCCCACGTTGTTTGCCCGGCTTCCATTTGGGGGCACTTTGCAATACCCGCACGGCTTCTTCATCACAACCCGAGCCAATGCCCTTCAAGACCTTGATTTCGGTGAGCGAACCATCTTTATCCACCACAAATTGTACGAATACCCGGCCTTCCACACCCATACGACGGGCCTGCTTGGGATACTCGATTTTTTTGCCGATGTATTTGTAAAAGGCCTCCATGCCGCCGTCGGGCTGGGGTTGCTCTTCTACAATCAGGAACACCTCTTCTTCTTGTGGCTCCACGGGGGCAGGAGGGGGGGGAGCATTGATTTTGACGGGGGCTTGTACGGGCTTTTCTTCCTGCACTTCCACATCCAGTTCCATTTCTACCTGCTGCTCTATTTCTTCGTCTTCGGGCACCTCAATAATTTCGGGCTGCTGCAACACAGGGGGGGGGTGGGGGGGGGCATTTCCGTAATGGGAATATCAATCAATTCCGTTTCCTCTTCGGTCAGGTTGCCCAAATCGATGGTTTCCAAGTCGTCATAAAATTTCCACTCAAAGGCGGTAATCACCAGCACCAGGCTCACAACCAGCCCAATGTTGAAAAACATCCCTGATTTTTTGTTCACGTCCGCTTCCGGATTCTTTTTTTGTTCCATGTTTTTTGTTTTTTACGGTAAAGTTTCTGTCAAACAAACATTAAGTTTGGGTTAAGAAATTCCTGGCACAAATATACCTACATTTTTAGTTAAAGCAAATTAATTATTAAATTTATAGCGATAAATGAAAAAAAACAAGCATACCCCCAGGCCACAACCGATGAGATTGGCCAATAAGTCGCCCCACTCAAAATATTCTTTGGCTCTTACCAGTTGAATTAATTCTAAAACCCCTGCATATACCGAACAAAAGATTAGGGAACTGCGGATAGCCGTAAAGCGGAGGCTCAGAATATAATGTTGCTTGCTGAGGCCCACCGTCAGCAAAAAGCTTAAGATTAAAAACTGTAGCCCGTGAGCCAGCTTATCAAAGTAAATAAAAAAGAAGACCGGATGGTTGGGCAGGTTTTGTAGCCGCCCCAGGTTGAGGGCAAACATACACACTGCCCAAGCCAGCGGATAGGCATTAAACTTCAGAAACATACTCGCGACTAGGCACTGATAAAGTTCTGATAGCTTTCGGCAGAGAGCAAAGCGTCTATTTCTGCCGGATTGCTCACCTCCATTTTAATCATCCAGCCTTCCTGGTAGGGGTCTTGGTTGACGGTTTCGGGGGCATCGGCCAGATTTTCATTTACCGCGAGGATAGTTCCGGCTACGGGCAGGTATAGGTCAGATACTGTTTTGACGGCCTCAACTGTGCCAAAAACCGCGTTTTGTTCTAGTTCTTCGCCAACGGTTTCTATTTCTACATACACGATATCGCCTAGCTCGCCCTGGGCAAAGTCTGTGATGCCTACATAGGCAATATTGCCTTCTTCCAGGCGAATCCACTCGTGTTCTTCGGTGTAGCGCAAATTTTCGGGGATGTTCATTGCAGATTTAAAATTGATGATGGATAAATTTTCTTTAAAGGCTTGCCAAATCTTCCTCTTTGAGACGGGGATTGGAGAGCCAGTGATTTGGCGCAAAAAACTGGCAAAATCACGAATAATTAAAATTTTTGTGAGAAAAGCCTCAAAATTTGCGCGCTCCCGGCAACGTCAAGCCCCCCACAGTCGGGCTTGGGCTAAAAATGAGAATTATTAACAAAAAATTCAAACCTAAGTCCCTGCCCAAAATTAGCTTATTTTAAAACCTGACAGGTTTTTAGTTACAAAAATCTGATAATCAGCATATTAAACCTGTCAGGTTTCTATCAAATAATTAATTGCAGGTACTTATCTCAAAAACTTGATTTTGTAATATTGCCCTTCCTGAATCAGGATACGCACCACCGCTCCATAACCAATATCGAGGCGAAAGGCCTTGGCCAGGGGGATGTGCAAAAGATGTGCTAGCAAGGACTGAATCACCCCATAATGCGTAACCAAGCCCACCTCTGCGTAATTTTTGCTTTGCAACTCTTCCCAAAACTCAAGGCTGCGCTTTTGCAGGGCTTGGTTAGATTCCCCTTCGGGCGTAGAGGCCGTCTCGATATTCTCAAGCCAGTACTTTCTTTTTTCGGCCTCAATCTCATCCCAGCGTTTCATTTCCCATTGGCCAAAATGCATTTCTTTTAGCCGCTCGTCAAAGCGAAGTGGATTGCCCCGCAGGGTTTCGGCCAAGACCTGGCAACGCCGCAAAGGGCTGCTGTAGAGCGGCAGTTCACGATGATGAGGCACTATTTTTTGAATCTCGGCCACTTCCTCGGCAAAGCTGTCGGCTACATCTAGGTCAGTTTGACCGTAAATTAAGCCCTTCTCGACCGCCGGCGTGGTATGGCGTAGCAAATAAACAGTTTGATGGGGCATATCACTAGCTAAGAAAGGGGAAAAGCAATTCCAGTTTATTTTCTTATCGGCGAATATAAATGAAAAACCGGAATCTATGCGGAGTTTTCCTATCGATTGCCTTATTTTGAAATGAATTAGCTCAATTTTTCAAGCCAAACCAAAAAAATTTGCGTATAAAAATGTGGACAATTTTTCGCAAAGAAACCCAGGGTTTGCTCAGCAGTTTGATTGCCTACCTGGTAATGGCCGTTTTTTTGACGGGTGTAGGGGCTTTTCTTTGGATTTTTCCTGACACCAATGTGCTCGATTATGGCTTTGCCGATTTAGACACGCTTTTTTACTTGGCCCCCTATATGTTTTTATTTTTTATCCCGGCGGTAACCATGCGCAGCTTTGCCGAAGAAAAGAAGAGTGGCACGATTGAGCTTTTGTTTACCCGGCCGCTTCGGGATTGGGAAATTATTGTTGGGAAATATTTATCCGGTCTGGTGCTGGTTTTGTTGGTTTTGCTGCCCACACTTTTTTATGTCTATTCAGTTTATGAGTTGGGCGAGCCCAAAGGCAATCTCGATTTGGCTGGAATCATGGGTTCTTACCTGGGGCTTTTTTTACTGGGGGCCGTTTTTACTTCCATCGGTATTTTTGCTTCTTCGCTCACCGAAAATCAGATTACGGCTTTTATCCTGGCTTTTTTTCTTTGCTTTGTGCTGTTTCAGGGTCTGGGCCTGTTGGCCAGCCTGGACGATGCCTCAGGGCTTTCTTATCAATTTATTCAATTGGGCATTGAATATCATTATCAATCCATCCGAAAGGGATTAATTGATTCTCGCGATTTGGCCTATTTTTTTAGTTTGATTGCGGCCATGCTCCTGGCCACCCATTGGGTTTTGGCGGCCAGGAAAGCATAAGATTTTTTTAAGCGACTACGGGCGGGAGTTTGTCGGCCCAGGGTTGGGCTTGTTCTAGTTGGGCGGCCAGGCGTATGAGCGTTGCTTCGTCCCCAAACCTTCCCACTAGCTGAATGCCCAAGGGCAGTCCCGATTCGGTCCAGTAAAGCGGAAGAGAAGCGGCGGGTTGCCCAGTCAGGTTAAAAATAGCTGTAAAAGGAGCAAACTGCGCCGCTCGGTGAAAAGGAGCCAGGGGTTCATGGGGGTTTTGGGCCATTTCTCCCAGTTTGACTGGCGGTTCGGCCAGGGTTGGGCTTAGCCAGACATCTATCTTCGCAAACATTCGGCCTATTTCCCGCACAAGCCCCTGCAAAGCAGTTCGGGCCAGCTCCAGGTCGGTGGCCGTGGCCTTTTGGGCAATCTCATACATGGCCCGAGTCAGCGGCTCCACCATCGGGGGCTGGGCTCAAAACCCATCATTTGCTTTACCAGGCCCAGGGGCAGGGTCGCCCCAGTAGCCCAAATCAAGACAAAGAGCTCGACAATCTTCTCACCGGGCAGGGTCAGGGGCAAGGGCATTTCTACAATTTCGTGGCCCAGGCTCTCGAGCAAAGCAAGGGCTTTTTCTGCGCCTCCTGGGGCTTCAGCCGAAAGGGGGGTGCCTAAAGGAGTGCCCGGACTATAGGCAATGCGTAAGCGACCCGGGGCACGCCCTACCTCCTCAAGAAATGGTCTTTCGGGGGCAGGAGCCGCATAAATATCGCCTGGTTCAGGTCCGGCGGTGCAGTCCAGCATCAGGGCACTGTCGCGCACCGAGCGGGTCAGGACATGCTCCATAACCAGCCCGCCAATGAGCTCGGTAATGCTGGGGCCAAGCGGATTGCGGCCCCGTGTAGGCTTAAGCCCAAACAATCCGCAGCAGGAAGCCGGAATACGGATAGAGCCGCCCCCATCGTTGGCGTGGGCCATCGCCACCAGCCGGGCCGCCACTGCCGATGCCGAACCGCCACTAGAACCGCCGGGCGTGTGGGCCAGATTCCAAGGATTATGCGTAGGGCCAAAGGCCTCTGGCTCCGTAGTAGGCAAAATACCAAACTCAGGCAAATTGGTGCGCCCCAATATCACCAACCCGGCCTGCTTGTAGCGCAAAGTGAGGGTGCTGTCGTGGTCGGCCACATAGCTCATCAGCAGTTTTGAGCCATTGGCACAACGCACGCCTTTATAAAAGGCCAGCAAATCTTTCAATAAAAAGGGGACTCCCCGGAAAGGGCCATCCGGCAATCCCTGAGCAATGGCTTGACGGGCCTGCTCATACATCGGCGTGATGACCGCATTGAGCTGAGGGTTGAGCCTTTCAATGGCCTCTATGGAAATAGTTAATAATTCTTCGGGCGAAATTTCTCCTTTTCGGATAAGTTCGGCCTGGGCCATACCGTCCAGGTGAAGCACGGTGCTGTCTATTGAAGCCATTTGCAGATATTTTTAAAGATGAGAGGATAAAGACCACTTGGCGAAAGTAGAAAAAATTTATTAAACCCAAAAAAAACTTCGCAAAAGTCAATTTGTCTTTCTTCAAAAAAAAGAGAAAAGCGCGGGGCTTTTCTCTTCTGCAAAAATCAATTAGAAAAATGCGGTACTAACGCTTACGACGACTTCTGCCATTGGTACACCAGACATCATCGTCGCGGCCAATGATGTAGGTAAGGTGAAAACCTGCAAACAGGTAAATGTCTTCATTGCCTTCGCCGCGTTTATCGCCATCATTGCCAAATCCACTCACGGTTGGGTTGCCAAAACTATCATTGATAAGGACATTGGAAATGACCTGGTCCACAGGCAGGCGCGTTTCACCTTTAAAGGCGGCAACTGGCTCTAGCGTCCGGTTGGCCATAGCCCGGGAGAGGTCGCTGCTCAGGTCACGGGGGTCAGCATAGTTACCACCCGTATCGTCGATATAGTCTGTAAACAAATAACGATAAATCACTTCAAAGGCCAGGTGCGTGCGGTTGCTAAGCTTGAAGCGCACCCCGGCTCCCAGCGGAATGGCAATCTGGAGACGGGAATACGCTTTCTCGTAGCTGGTTCCGTCGGAGCCTCTTGTCAGGCCTTGGCCTTCGGTGCTGAGAGGCTGCAAGGCCACCCACTGGGCGGCACCTTCGGGGCCCGACCAGTTGGCCGGGGTTTTGGCTTGGGGGTTATGATAAAAGCCCGCAATTCCGGCCACTAAATAAGGTGTAAAGGGAATACGGTTAAGCGATTTGTAGTAACGATTACGGGCCAGGGTTGGGAATAAGTCAAATTCAAACATGGCGTTCAATTCGTAAATATCGTTGCGGAAGTGTTGGTTCCGCACGTAGCGAAAGCGGTGGCGTTCATCTTCAGGATTGGCGGCCTTGAAATCATCGGCAAAAAGTCGCCCCCAGTTAAAGCCAATCCGTCCGGTCAGGCGGGAATTAAAGCGATGGTTAAATGTGAGGCCCAAGCTGGGCCGGGTCGAGGTGATGTCGGTGCTGATGTATTGGGCCAGGGGGTTCAAATCCCCAAAATACATCATAGCCCCCGCCTGTATTCCGATACTGTTGTAGCTTATCAGTCGTCCTTTGCTTCGCTCTTTTCGCATCCACTGGGCCTGGCTCGGCAAGGCTGTCCCTAGCAAGATGAACACCAACAAACCTGTTTTGATTTTGCTCATAAGGAAAATATGTTTAGAGAAAATGCACACTTATTTTATTTTAGCATGATGCTTGGATAACGACAAAAACTTTACCCAGATTAATTTTTGGCTTAATAATTTCTTACGTCCAATCCCCAACTGAGTTTTTTGCGAAGCGTTTCCAAAAATTGTCTTCGGTAGATTTTATTAACCGGGCCTTAAATTTTTCTTTTTTAACGGCAATTTGAGCCGTAGCGTCTATGACGCGCGAACGTGAATCGAGTGAGACCAGAAAATTTTTGCTGCGCCCTTCTATGCCAAAAGAAATCACACTGGTATCCGAAACCACAAGGGGGCGCACGTTGAGGTTATGGGGGCTTACAGGCGCAATAATGAAGTTACTGGATTGAGGCAACACTACGGGTCCGCCACAACTGAGCGAATAACCCGTAGAGCCAGTGGGGGTAGAAACTATCAAACCATCGGCCCAGTAAGAATTGAGATATTCCCCATCTATATAAGTATGCACCACAATCATGGAAGAAGTATCACGCTTGGTAATTGTGAATTCGTTTAGTCCAAAATTGATGCCTTCAAAAATATCCCAGTTTGATTCTACGCTGATGAGCATGCGCTCGTCGAATTTATAGTAGCCCTTGCAGAGATTGTCAATGGTAATTTTTAGCTCGGCGGGCGAGATAGTAGCCAAAAAACCCAGTCGGCCTGTATTGACCCCTAAAATGGGGGTTTCGCGCTCGGCAACGTGGGTGATGGATTCCAGCAAAGTGCCATCTCCGCCGAGGCTAAACATAAAATCAGCCTCAAAGAGGTCGTATCGGTTTTTATATACCGAATCATAGGGTTTTTGGAGGCCTACCTGCTGGAGAAAATCCCGAAAGTGTTCTGAAATCTGAATTTCTATCTCCCTTTTGGTCAATTCATCAAACATTTCTTCAATAAAGTGGCGTACTTCGCTACGAAAAGAGCGGCCGTGTATGGCTACTTTCATGTTTGATGAAAAATTCTAAATGATGTTGTTGCAATGTAATTTCCTTCTTTGGCGGCCCCTAAAGCGCAAGCCTCTAAGACCAAACGGGGGTAAAATTAGTGAAATAAATGTTTTTATGAATTTCTAAATTAAATATCCAGGTATCTAAAGAGCAAATCCAGCCGTTCTTTGTCCATTTCGGGGTTTTCGGACGCGTGAAACTTGGCGATGACCTGATAATTGAAGCGCTCAAAGGTGGCCGTAATCCGGTTCAGATCATTTTTATCAATTTTGAGGGTAATGCGCATCTTTGAGGGGTCATCGCGGTCATAATTGATATGAGTGCTCAGTATGCGGGCATTATTGCTTTCCACCAGGCGGCTGATTTCGGTCAGGGAGTAATCCCTTAAATTGACCAGCAGGACCAGAATGCCGCCCGATTCCTGCATAAAGGAAAACTCCGCAAAGGCGTTGATGGTGTCATTCACCGTTACGACCCCCAAAAAGTTGCCTTCCTCCCCAATGACGGCAATGACTTGCAGATTGTGGAGGGCTGCCAGTCGCAATATTTCGTAGAAATGCTGGTGATAAAATACATAAACATTGCTGCCCACCAGTTCCAGGTCGCGGACAAAAGCATTTTCTTCATTGATTTGAAAAATAGCTTCTTCGCTCACGAGACCACAATATTGCTCATTCTCGATAACTGGGAGCTGGTGTACGCGCAGTTCTTCCATCCATTGAGTAGCTTTTCGAACGGAATCGCTGGGCTTTAAGGGAGGTATCATTTGATTGATTAATTCTTCGGCAATCATAGGGCTTGATTTGTGAGCACTTTAAACGGTCTTTAAGTT
Source organism: Microscillaceae bacterium (assembly GCA_012031215.1). Taxonomy (GTDB): domain Bacteria; phylum Bacteroidota; class Bacteroidia; order Cytophagales; family Microscillaceae; genus JAAUUB01. The sequence continues at coordinate 16,613 of JAAUUB010000014.1, forward strand.
AGCGGTTTTTTCCAAAAAACGGCTCAATATCTGGTTAAATGTTTCGGGATGTTCCATCATAGGGGCATGCGAGCACTCATCAACAAAATGGAGGGTGGCGTTAGGCAGGAGCCGGTCAAACTCGTAGGCTACAATGGGCGGGGTAATAGTATCATTTAGGCCCCAAACCAAGAGGGTCGGAACTTGGATGCGGGTGATGTCATTGGCCATGTTGTGCCTTTGGGCCGATTTGGCGATGGCCACGATGCGCAAACATTTGGGAATGCTGCGCGTGATTTCGAACACTTCATCCACCAGATTTTTTTTGGCGACCTGGGGGTCAAAGAAAGTGTAAGCCACCCGCTCCCGCACATATTCATAGCTGCCCCGCTTAGGGTAGGAGCCACCCATTGAGTTCTCGAACAGGCCGGAGCTACCTGTCAAGACCAGACGGCGCACATTTTCTTCACAGCGCAGGGTATAGAGCAGGGCGATATGCCCCCCCAGCGAATTGCCAAGCAGGTTGATACCTTTGAGCTGTTTGAAATTGACAAAATCCTCAATGAAATCAGTCAGACGTTTGAGATTGGCATTCTTAACTGGCATATCATAAATAGGCATTACCGGGATAATGACCCGATAATTGGGTTTGTAATGGTCAATGACCCCCTCCCAGTTGCTCAGGGCCCCGAAAAGCCCGTGTAAAAGAAAAAGCACCTCACCCTGGCCCTCGTCTATATAGCGAAAATCTTTTTCCTGCTTGATGGAATAATTCATGGCTTTTAAAGCGAATTGGTAATCTTAATGGAAAGTTCGTCGTGGTTTTGGGCCCCAAAGATTTTGAGGGCTACGGCCTCAACTGTTCCGTAAATTAATGAATTATTCTTCAAATCCGGGGGAATGCGCCCAAAGCCGTGAATAAACCAAAAGAAAAAGCTCATAATGAGGGCATATTTCAGGCCTCCGGTGATAGCCCCCAGGATATTGTCCCAGGAACCAGGAAAATCATATTCTATTTCGGTCTTTAAGTATTTGCCTACAATAGCATAGAGGGCGAAAGAACCCCCCACCGAACAGGCAAAGGCAACTTCCGGAAATAATGTATCATTGAAATAAAAAATGTATTGCTGCACAAACTTGAGCAGAAAACCAATCACCTTAAAACTAATGGCAAAGAAGATGGCAAAATGGATAATGCCCACCAGCTCCGAAAGTACTCCGCCATCAAAACCTTTGTAGGCTCCCCAGGCAATTGGTGCCAGAATGAGCAAATGGAAAATAATGGTGATAATATCAAAGCCACCGCCACCGGCGGGTTGGGGTATGGGGGCTACTTGTAACAACATAATCAAAGATTTGAAAGAATTGTCTTTACCATGGCCGAGATGGCTTTTCCCTCAGCCTGCCCGGCCAGTTGTTTGCTGGCCACGCCCATCACCTTGCCCATCTCGGCGGGGCTGCTAGCCCCTAGCGCGGCCACAATGGCGCGCACCTCGCTCTCCAATTCCGCTTCGCTGAGCTGGCGGGGCAAATATGCCTCGATGATGGCCAGCTCGGCCAGTTCTACTTGGGCCAGGTCTTCCCGGTTTTGAGCTTGGTAGATTTCGGCCGAGTCGCGCCTTTGTTTGACGGCCTTGCTCAGCATCTTGATTTCTTCTTCTTCGCTGATGTGCCCGGTTCCGCCTTCTTTTGTTTCTTCCAGTAGAATGAGCGATTTGATAGCCCTCAGAGCCCGGAGCCGGTCTTTGTCTTTGGCCCGCATAGCTTCCTTCAAGTCATTTTCAATTTTTGATTTTAAACTCATGGTTTTTACGATTCGTTTTAATCGATTCCTAAAACAAAATGAAAGATTGCTATTTTCAATGGTAATTGCAAAAAAAACTACACTTTTGAAACAAATTTTATGAAGCAAAGAACTCGACTTAGTGTCAACATCAACAAATTTGCTACCCTTCGCAATGCACGCGGAGGCAATAACCCGGATATTGTCCAAACGGCCCAGGCTTGCGAAAGGTTTGGGGCAGAAGGCATTACGGTGCATCCCCGCCCGGATGAACGCCATATTCGCTACCAGGATGTGCGCGACCTGAAACCTATTCTGCAAACCGAGTTCAACATTGAGGGCTACCCCAGCCCGGAATTTATTCATTTGGTGCTAGAGGTGAAACCGGCTCAGGTTACCCTTGTGCCTGATGCCCCCGAAGCCCTCACATCCGACAATGGCTGGGATACCCATAAACATGCGCAATTTCTCAAAGAAATATTGAGTAACTTTCAGGAAGCGGGCATACGCACTTCCCTCTTTCTAAATCCTGTATTAGAAATGGTAGAAGGAGCCGCCCAGGTAGGCACAGACCGTATTGAACTCTACACCGGGCCTTATGCCCATCAGTTTGCCCAAAACCCCACCCTGGCCGCGCAAATAATTGCTCCTTACCGCCAAGCCGCCGCCTACGCCGCACAATTAGGGCTGGGGCTAAACGCAGGCCACGACCTCGATTTGCTGAATTTGCGTTTTTTCCGACAAAATATTCCCGATTTACTGGAAGTGTCCATTGGCCACGCGCTCATTTGCGATGCCTTGTATTATGGATTAGAAAACACCATTCAACTCTATCTTCGTGAACTAAACCCTGCCTGAGAGGCACTATTTTTCTTTTATTCAAAAACCATCTACAAAAATGCGCCAAAAAATTTATTTAGGCTTCATTCTCTTCTGGCTCACGGGCATCAGCCTTAGCCAGGCGCAGTATCGGCAGGCAAAACTTGCCTACTATCTGCCCGATAGTTTGCAATACGACCCCGCCATTCCCACGCCCCGTGCTGTCCTGGGTTTTGATATTGGGGAATGGCACCTCAGCCACGACCAACTCTTATATTATATGCGGGTCTTAGACCAGGCTTCTGAACGTATCGTGCTTCAAGAATACGGACGTACCTATGAACAGCGCCCCCTGATAGCCCTGACCATCACCACGCCCGCCAACCATGGCCAAATTGCCCGCCTTCAAGCTGAGCACGTGCAGCTTTGCAACCCAGACCGCTCCGCCAATCTGGACATCGCCAAGATGCCCGTAGTCGTGCGCCTGGGCTATAGTGTGCACGGCAATGAAGCCAGCGGGGGCAATGCCGCCGCCTTGATGGCCTACTACCTGGCCGCCGGGCAGGGCCCTCAAATAGATAAATTACTCGAGCAGAGTATCATTCTGCTGGACCCCTGCATCAACCCGGATGGGTTTCAGCGATTTTCTACCTGGGTTAACTCCCACCAAAGCTACCAGGCTGTAAGCGAACCCACCAGCCGGGAGTTCAGCGAGGTCTTTCCCAATGGGCGTACCAATCACTATTGGTTTGACCTGAACCGCGATTGGCTGTTGTTACAACATCCTGAATCGCAGGGCCGGGTTGCGCACTTTCACGCCTGGAAGCCCAATGTCCTGACCGACCACCACGAAATGGGAAGCGATGCCACTTTTTTCTTCCAGCCGGGTGTTCCTTCGCGCACCAACCCAAATACGCCGCCCCAGAATCAATTACTCACCGCCGAAATCGCCCAGTACCATGCCCGAATGCTGGATGGCCTTGGGGCCTTGTATTATGATGAGGAGGACTTCGATGATTTTTATTACGGCAAAGGTTCTACTTATCCGGATATCAATGGGGGCATCGGAATTCTTTTTGAACAGGCCAGTGCCCGAGGACACCTTCGCCAAACCGACAATGGCTTGCTGAGCTTTGCTTTTGCCATTCGCAATCAATTAGTAGCTTCTATCTCTTCGGTAACAGCGGCACTTGCCCTTCGCGAAAAACTGCTGAAGTATCAGCGTGATTTTTACCAATCAGCCCCGCGTGGCAAAGGAGCCTATGTAGTGGGCAGCCGCTATGACCCAGTGCGCAATTATTATTTCGGAGAAATATTGCGCCAGCACCAGATTGAAGCCTACTGGCTGGATAAGGATATACAAGCGGAAGGGCATTCTTTCAAAGCTGGGCAAGCCTGGGTGGTGCCCCTAGACCAAGCCCAGGTGCGCCTGGTCAATACTTTGTTCGAGAAGGTGAGTAATTTTAAAGACAGTCTTTTTTACGATGTTTCGGCCTGGACTTTGCCTTTGGCTTTTGACCTGCCCTATGCCAAACTGGGCACTGTTCCGGCCTTTCAGCCCGACGCTCCCAATGCCCTGCCAAAGGGAGAACTGACTGGGCCATCCACCAAGACGGGCTATACCTTTGCCTGGGATGCATATTTTGCCCCCCCGGGCCTTGCATCAGATTCTACAAAAAGGAATCCGGGCCAAAGTGGCCACCCGCCCTGGCAAAATTCCGGTGGCCGATTCTGCCATACAGCTTTCCCTGGGCAGTGTATTTGTGCCCGCCTCTGGGCAGGTGCTCGAGCCAGAGAAACTCCGGGATTTTTGATCGAAGTAGCCAAGACTAACCATCTCTCTATCCAAACCCTGCCCACAGGCTTGAGCGAAGAAGGCATAGACCTGGGCAGCAATTATATGGAGCCTTTGCAAGCTGCCCAGCCCGCTCTTTTGGTAGGGGCAGGCATTAATGCTTATGAAGCGGGCGAAGTCTGGCACCTGCTCGACCAACGCTATCAGATACCCCTCACCCTGGTGGACAAAAGTAGTTTTGAGCGTCTCGCCCTGGAAAAATACCATGCCCTCATCCTGGTTAGTGGTAATTATGCCGACTTCAGCAATGGCTTAAATCGCCTGAAAGACTGGATTCGGCAGGGCAATACTTTGATATGTATTGGCTCCTCGGCGCAATGGGCTGCCCAAAATGGCCTGAGTACGCTGACCTTCAAAAGCACTTCCAAAGCGGATACGACCCGGTTTTATCGTTACTTGGACAAAGAAAACTATGAAGGCGCACAGGAAATGGGTGGGGCCATTTTTGAAGCTATACTAGATACCACGCATCCACTCGGGTATGGCTTCCGGCACGAAAAAGTGGCCGTTTTTAAAGACAATCGGCTTTTTGCTCAGATGCCGGCAGACGAGTATGCGGCACCCTTGCGCTACACCGATTCGCCCCGGCTGAGTGGCTATATTTCGCGTGAGAACCTAAAACAAATGCAAAAAGCCCCTTCACTCACAGTGCATCACTTTGGGCAGGGCAAGGTGATTTCTTTTTTGGATAATCCCAATTTCCGGGGCTATTGGTATGGCACGAACAAGTTTTTTGCCAATGCTTTGTTCTTTGCCCGGGTCATCCGGCGCTAAGGCGCAATGAATGTCTTTAAAAGCAAGGCCCTCTGCGGGCAAAATGATTTTGAAAAATGGAACAAAAGCTTGACCCTTCCATTCTCTGGCAAAATCCACTTCCGGCCCTGGGGCAATGGATACAACACCAGGCGTATTCTCAAATCTGGGTACTGACCGACGAGAATACTGACCGACACTGCTGGCCACGCTTACAGCCCTTTTTGCCAGATTCGGCGAGACGGCTGTGTATCGCTAGTGGGGAAGCGCAAAAAAATCTGAGCACCTGCACGTATTTGTGGCAACAACTTACCGAGGCCGAGGCCGACCGAAGTGCGCTTTGGCTCAATCTGGGTGGAGGAGTTATCGGAGATATGGGCGGATTTTGTGCGGCTACTTATAAGCGGGGTATTGATTTTGTGCAAATCCCTACCACGCTTCTGGCGCAGGTAGATGCCAGTGTAGGAGGGAAATTAGGTGTTGATTTTCAGGGCTTTAAAAATCATGTCGGACTTTTTGCCCTTCCGCAGCGAGTAGTGATTGAGCCTGCTTTTTTACAAACCCTTCCTTTTGATGAGCTTCGCGCAGGCTTTGCCGAAATTATCAAGCATTGTCTCATTCGGGATGTGGCACAATGGAATAATTTGCAAAAAATGTATGGGGCTGACTTTTGGAAAGCCGCCCAAAACGGCCAGCTCGATGTAGAGCGATTGCGCCCCTTGGTGCTGCATTCTGTTGCGCTCAAGGCAGAGGTAGTAGCCAAAGACCCCCGGGAGCAAGGCCTTAGAAAAATCCTGAATTTTGGGCATACCCTGGGCCATGCGCTGGAAAGCTACCTATTGTCCTTTCCCCACCGGCAAGTTAGGCATGGCGAGGCGGTAGCAGCGGGGCTTTGGGCGGAGGCCTGGCTTTCACAGTCGAAAACCGGGTTCAAAACGTCAGAATTTACTCAAATTGCTACTTATCTGCGAATCCTTTATCCTAAGATACTTTGGGAAGAAGAGGAAGAAATGCAAGTAGCCGCGCTTACACGGCAGGATAAAAAAAATCAGGCCGGGCAAATAAAAGCCTGCCTGTTAGAAAAAATCGGGCAAGCCCGCTATGATGTACCTTTAAGCCTGGAAGAAGTAGCAAGTGCTTTGAGGGCCTATCGGGAGCATGGGTAAGCGGATTTAGTTCAACAATTCTTTTTGCCCGCGGCGGATTTTCTCCGCATATTCACTAATGCGTTCCAAGGCATCTTTGGCAACTTCCGAGAGCTTTTCGACCGAGGCATTTTGTCCTAGTTCTTCGCGCCAGGCTTTGGCTCGGTTTGCCAGCACTTTCCGGGTTTCATCGCCCCGCCCTGGGGCCAGTAAGAGTCCGGCCGCCAGTCCAACGGCCACACCCGCCGTGAAAGTGAAGAATAAGCGCAGATTGGATGACATAATAATTTTTTTGTAAGGGTTTAACAGTTTATCATCTTAATAAAAAATTCTCCGGCAAAAATTTAGCTTTTAGATGCTTTGAACAATTTCTGCTTTTCCTCTTTGGTAAGGCTTTGATAGCCGGAGGCCGATATTTTGTCCAAGATAGCATCTATTTCGGCCTGATTAGGCATCTCTTCCTCGGCTTCGGGGCGGGCATAGTTTTGGGCACCAGCATTGGAATAGACCTTACTCTTTTTCTTGTTTGAGTGGCTCACTTTTATTTTTGATTTTTTGCGAAACAAGCCCCGGGAGAAGTCCATAAAGTCGTGAATCCAAGCCCCCAGGTCATTGCCTTTGCGAAGCTGAACTACAAAAGGTAGCCCGTGAGTGCCCCGGCAAGATGCGCCGCGTTACCCCCCGGATTATCTCCGCTCAGCCCTACATAAGACAAGATTACCAACACGGGCACAATATATTTAATACGCACCGGCCCAAAAAGCAGGAGATAAAAAGTGTAATCGGGGGCAATGGTAGCCGCGGCTACCATCACGGCATACACCGCTCCAGAGGCCCCCACTAAAGGCGATTTAGGCGGAATCAAGGTATTGTAGAGCAGTAAAAAGCCAATCCCGCCCGCCAAAGCTCCCAAGATATAAATGCTGACCAGGCGTTTGCTATTGAGGTATTCTACTACCACCATCCCAAACCAGTACAAAAAAAGCATATTAAAAAGGATGTGAAACACGCCGGCGTGTTGGAAGGCATATGTCAATAGAGTATAAGGACGCCAAATAAATTTATGTAAAAGGGAGGGCAACTCAAAATGAATCTCGATGTAATGAAAGTACAAGGATTCCAGGCCAGTGAGACGAAGCGTGGCAAACACAACCAGCAGGCCCAAAAAAACAATAATATTAATGAGAATGAGCTGAATCAGGGCATTGTCTTGCCGCCGAAAGGCCGTTCTTAGGTCATCAAATAATCCATTCATATTTTTAATTTGTTAAAGTCAATGCTGACGTTGATACCCCCAAAATTTAACCAACAGAAAACCAATTAGTGCCCCGCCCAGGTGCGCAAAGTGCGCCACATTGCTGATTCCAGAATAATTGAGCCCGGCAAACAATTCATAAAACACATATATCAATACGAAATACTTGGCACGAATGGGCACAGGCAGAAAAATGAGCATCATTTCAACGTTTGGAAAAATCATTGCAAAGGCAATTAGAATTCCGAAAATGGCTCCCGAAGCCCCTACGGTTACATTGTATTCGTGATTAATTTTTGTCTCATAATTGGCACGAATTATCTCAATGCTTTCTTTTGCTTCAAACTGCTCAGTGAACGAATTAATTTCATCTACTTTCTGACGATAAAGCAACGGTTCGTAGTCGTGCATATACCTAACAAACGCATCGGGGTTGGGGTTTTGGACATAGGCCTCAATTGCATTTTTTTGTTGTTGCATTTCCAAATAAAGCACCCCTTCGTGTAGAATACCGGCCCCAATGCCCGCCACCATATAAAACACTAAAAATCGGCGCGAGCCAAAAACATGCTCTAGCCAGGGACCAAAAAAATACAAGCCCAACATATTAGAGAAAATATGGCCCAGACTGGCATGCAAAAACATATAAGTTAGCAACTGCCAGGGTGCAAAAAGCACCGATTCGATGTAGCGCAGGCCAAAAAGTAGATTCAAAGAAGGCTCCTTGATAAAAATACTTAAGGCAAAAATGCCCAAGTTGAGGAGCAGTAAATTTTGAACAACCGGGGTCAGTCTATTTCCCATAATTTTTTTAAACTTCTTCTTCAAAACCGGACAATAGCCCCGCCAGGTCGGGCAGGCTTAAACTCCGATAAATTTTTTGCCCACTAGGGGTGTAATTCGGATTGACCGTGGCGAAAAGCTGGTCAATTAATTGGTGCATTTCGGCAGGGCTAAGAGATTTTGACAATCGCAATGACAAACGCCGCGCCAAAGATTGCGCCAATCGGCTTTGCTGGTCAGTAGTAGGGAGGGTTTGTACCTCCATCTGGTGCTGAGACAGCAACTCTTCCAATACAGTTTCTGGCTCCTCGAGGCCCACCTGCGTGGGGATGCCTACAAGCCGAATCGTATTATTTTCCAAAACATCAAATACAAATCCTAAGTTACGAACTTCTACGGCTATTTCCAAAACCAATTGAAAGTTAGCTGGGCTTAATGACAAAATGACCGGAAAAAGCAAAGACTGACTACTACTGGCCTGGGCCTGGCTTGATACCAAAAACCGCTCATAAAGAATACGTTCATAAGCCGCCAGCTGGTCAATCAGCAGTACCCCAGATTTGACCGGACTCAAAATATAGCGTTGATGCAACTGAAAAACAGGACGGCTACTGGTAAAATCTTTGGATTGAGAGCCCGCGCCTTCGTGGTTGACCCGGCTGTCCAGAAACAGATGCCCTTCTGCATTTTGAGCCGGAGCGGGACTGGTCTGCGCTTGCAAACCCGCGTAAAACTGCTCCCATTCGCCTTTTGACTGGTTTTTCGAAAAAGCCGGCGGCATACGCTTGGTGCCCGGATAAAGGGGGTTTTCGCCAATGGTTTTTTGCAATTTTTCAAAAGTAGGCAAGTGGGTTTCTCCTTCAAAATCGAGCACAGGGGTCAGGTGGTGCACACTCAGGGTTTTGCGTACGGCCGCCTGCAAAATGGCGTAAATGGTTCGCTCATCGTCAAATTTAACCTCTGTTTTGGTAGGGTGGATATTGATGTCAATGCGTGCAGGATCAATTTCCAGAAAAGGACATAGAAGGGATGACTATCTGCCGGAATCAGTTGCTCATAAGCATTGACAAGGGCATGGTGCAAATAAGCGTGCTTCACAAAGCGTGTGTTTACGAAGAAAAATTGCTCGCCCCGGGTTTTTTTAGCATTTTCGGGCTTGCCTATATATCCTTTCACGCGCAGGAGCGGCGTTTCTTCCTGGCAGGGGGCCAATTGTTTGCGGTAGTGTTTTCCAAATATACTTACAATGCGTTGGCTAAGCTTGCCGACGGGCAGGTGGGCAATCTCCAGGTCATTGTGAAAAAGTTGCATCTCAATATCAGGATGCGCCAAGGCCACGCGGTAAAACTCATCCACGATATGGCGCATTTCTACCGGATTGGATTTAAGAAAATTTCGGCGGGCGGGCACATTAAAAAAAAGATTTTTGACCGAGAGGGTAGTTCCATTAAGAGTGGCCACCGCCTGCTGGCTTTTGAGTTGTGAGCCTTCAATGATGATGTGTGTGCCTAGGGCATCCTCGGCACGTTTGGTTTTGAGTTCAACCTGGGCCACCGCCGCAATCGAGGCCAAGGCCTCCCCCCTAAAGCCCATTGTCCGAATATTAAAAAGGTCTTCTGCTTTTTGAATTTTGGAGGTGGCGTGCCTTTCAAAGCACATGCGGGCATCCGTTTCCGACATGCCCAGGCCATCATCAATGACCTGCACCAGGGTTTTGCCCGATTCTTTGACCCGCAACACAATGCGGCGGCTTTGGGCATCTATGGCGTTCTCGAGCAATTCTTTGACTACCGAGCCGGCCTTTGTACTACTTCTCCCGCCGCAATCTGATTGGCAATGGCATCGGGCAATAAACGAATGATATCTGACATGCCAGCAAAGAGTTTAAGGGCGTGTAGGCCAACAAAACATTAACGGCGACGATGAATGTTTTGAAATCGGCTAAGGGCATACAAAAAAATAAATCCTACAATTACGATGCTCAGCGGGGTCGCATTGACAAAACTCAGTTGCTCTATGCGGTCGCCATATTCTAAAAAAAAGTAGCCGCCGCCAACCAGAAAAAGCGCAATGACCATCCTTACAAAAGCCGCACTGGAGGCAAATCCTTTCCAAAATGAGGGTGTTTTATGATGGCGTTGGTCTCGGAAAGCCCTTGCCATACGGCTTTGGTAATGGGCCACTCCCTCGAGGGCATTTCCTTCCTTTTCTGCCTTTAGGCGGGCCTCTATTTCTTTGACCCGGTTTTGCAGGTCTTCTTTGGCCGGGTCATAATACCGGGGTTGATAGTCAAACTGACGATTCCGGGAAGTCTTGAGTATAGAAAAAAATCGCATACATTAAAATCTCCATCAATTAAGAGATGAATTTTCTTTGCCGAAAAACTTTTACAGACTTCGAAATTATCCCCTATTTTAGACAAAAAAAGATAAAACACCAAAATCAAATGCAAAAACCATCCTGGGTAGCAAGTTTAGTTTTATGGAGCCTTTTAGCAGGACTGGTAGCCCTCACCATGAGTGCCTGTTGGCAAACCCGCTCGGCTTATGAGTTTGCCCGAGAGGCCTGGGTAGATAGTGTCTTCAATAATTTAAGTAAAACTGAGAAAATAGGGCAGTTGTTTTCGGTGCGAGCGCACTCAAACCTGGGGCCGGAGCACGTGGCCGAAGTGGAAAAACTGGTGCGTGATTATAAAGTAGGGGGGCTTACTTTTTTTCAGGGTGGGCCTTACCGCCAGGCCATATTGACCAATCGCTATCAGTCATTGGCCCGTATTCCTCTATTGGTGGCCATTGATGGCGAATGGGGCCTGGGCATGCGGCTCGACAGCACGATGAGCTTTCCCCGTCAAATGACGCTGGGTGCTATCCAGGAGGATAGCTTGGTCAAAGAAATGGGCGGGGCCATTGCCCGTCAGTGCCGTCGCTTGGGTATCCACGTCAATTTTGCGCCGGTCATAGACATCAACAATAATCCTAACAACCCGGTCATCAATGACCGTTCTTTTGGAGAAGACAAGGAAAATGTGGCCCGCAAGGGCATTGCCTATATGGAGGGCTTGCAATCAGAAGGGGTGCTGGCCAATGCCAAGCATTTTCCTGGCCACGGTGATACCGACCAGGATTCGCATTATACCCTGCCTGTGATTTTGCACCCGCGGGGCCGGATAGACCAGATGGAGCTTTATCCTTTTGCCCGCCTTTTTGCCAAGGGCCTGCAAAGCCTGATGGTGGCTCATTTGCAAATCCCCGCCCTTGACCAAAGCCCTAATCGCCCCACTACGCTCTCCAGGCCCGTTGTTACCGATTTGCTCCAAAAGGAAATGGGTTTCGAGGGGCTTATCTTCACGGATGCACTGGGAATGCAGGGTGTTACAAAATTCTATGCACCCGGCGAAATCAGTGTAATGGCCCTTGAGGCAGGCAATGATGTCCTCCTGGTTCCTGATGATGTACCCCAGGCAGTTGCAAAGATTGAGGCGGCTCTACAAACCGGACGGCTCACCTGGGAGATGATTGACCTTCGGGTTAAAAAAATATTGCGAGCCAAGTATTTTGCTGGCTTGCATCAGTATAAGCCCATTGATCTAGCCGGGCTTGCCCGCGATTTGCACCTTCCCCAGGATGAGGCTCTTCAGGCCCGGCTTTTTGAAAAAGCCCTCACGGTAGTGCAAAATGAAGAGGCGCTTTTGCCCCTTCGCAAATTGGGGCAAGCCAAAATGGCCTCGGTTGCTCTGGGTACAAGCCAGCTCAATGCCTTCCAAAAACGCCTGAGTGACTATGCTGCTTTTGAGCACTTTCAATTGGCCGAAAAAAATCTGCCTTATCCCTTCAATCAGTTGTTGGAAAAACTTGAGGCCTACGAGGTGGTGGTGGTGAGCCTGCATAATTTGCATAAAAAAAGCCGCGAAAATTTTGGGCTTACCTGGCAGGAACGCGAATTTATCCAAAAGCTGGGACAAAAAACCCGCGTGGTGCTAGCTATTTTTGGCTCGCCCTATAGTTTGCGGTTTTTTGAGTCTTTGCCGGCGCTGGTGTGTGCCTATGAGGATAATCCCATCACGCAGGGACTCGTGCCGCAATTGCTCTTTGGCGCCATCGCTGCCGAAGGAAAATTGCCTGTTTCGGCTTCGGTTCGCTTTGGCCTGGGCCAGGGCCTGCGGCTGGCCGCAACGGGACGCTTGCGCTTTGGGCTGCCCGAGAGTGTGGGCATGCGCCGCGATACCCTGGCAAAAATAGATGAACTGGTGGCCCAAATGATTGAAAGTGGAGCCACTCCGGGCGTACAAATTGTCATTGCCCGCCAGGGTCAAGTAGTTTGGAACAAAGGCTATGGCCATCATACCTATGCCCGGGAGCGTCCAGTTAGCCCCGAAACGGTTTATGATGTGGCTTCCATTACCAAAGTAGCGGCCACTTTGCCGGCCCTGATGTATCTTTATGAGCAGGGCAAAATCAAACTGAATGAAAAAGTGGCCACTTATCTGCCCGAACTACTCAAAACTGACAAAGCCAATATTACGCTAAGAGACGTACTGACCCACCAGGCGGGACTGGTTCCTTATTTACCCCACTGGGAAAAAACCGTAAACAAAGCCACAGGGGCTTTTGTGCCCGGCCATTATCAAAAAACAAAAAGTGAAGAATATGCTCGGGCTGTTGCCAAAGACCTTTACGGGCACCAGAGCCTGGAAGACAGCCTTTGGCGCTGGACCATTGCGTCTCCAAGCCGAAAGCCCAAGCGTCGTCCGCCATTTTTTCCTATGAATACAGCGATTTGAGTTTTTATATCTTAAAGCGCATTGCTGACAAATTTTTGCCTCTTTCACTGGATAGTTTTGTGCAAAAGCAATTTTATGAACCCATGGGCATGTACCGCAGTGGATACCTGCCACTGGAGCGGCTGCCCCTCGAGCAAATCCCTCCCACGGAGCAGGACACCTACTTTCGTCAGCAACTGGTGCATGGCTTTGTGCATGACCAGGGGGCGGCCATGCTGGGCGGGGTAGCCGGGCACGCCGGGCTTTTTGCCAATGCCCTCGACCTGGCCAAGTATATGCAAATGCAGCTTCAGGGTGGGCACTACGGCGGGCAGGTATTTTTTCGGGATAGTACCACCCGTTTGTTTCAAAAACCATTTATCGAGAAGGAAGACCTTCTTATGTTGGCTGGCAACCGCCGGGGCCTGGGCTGGGACCGCAAAGATGCGGAATCTTACTCCTACATACCGGACCCGGCTTCTGATGGGTCATTTGGTCATTCCGGCTTCACGGGCTGTGTGGTCTGGGCCGACCCCAAGACCCAATTGGTGATGGTTTTTTTATCTAACCGAATTCATCCTTCTGCCGAAAACACGCAACTTATCACAGCGCATTGGCGAAGAAAAATCTTAAACCTGGCTTATGCGGCCTTGATTGCACCACAATAGAAGCAGCTTGACAAATACTTATCCCAAAAAGCCTTCGTTCCAGGCAAAGGCTTTTTGGTTTAAAGTTTAATTTCTTTTTGTCAGTACAGAATAACCCATCATTTTGCCTTTTTGTTGTAGGTCTCTGAACGCACCATCCCTACCCCTTTGCAAAACCACTCTATCGCACGCGATTCCACATTCATAATCGCAATTTTGGCTCTTACATTGTAGGAAATCTTGACACAGTCGAAAGTGCCGGCTGGGGTGGTGATTTTTTCCATGCCTTCTACCTTGCGCTCACTCACATTGACCGTAATTTCGCCCATCATAGGCATTTTTTCACCATTTTCCATCAAAAACTCCACCGTCATTTGCCCATCTTTGAGGCTTTGCCCGGGGCTGGGATTGTTGGGAATGTCAAGATAATCGGCTTTCATCTTCATTTGCATGTCTTTCATAGACTGCTGTTGCTGGTTGAGGGTGGAGCTGAGGCCGCCAAACTCAAAATAAAAGGCATCATTCTCACATTTGACCTTATAATCGCCTTTGGCCATTAATTTTTGCCCGTCTTCGTTTTCAAAAACTTCTACACTGGCATCCAGCACGGTAGCCCCTCCGGCTTCGCTTTTGCTGAGAATGGCGTGGCGGGCTAGGCCTGTTACTTTCCCTTTTACATCGTAGTTGGTAATCTCAAAGGTATGGCCGGGTTGAGTAGGAAAATAAAAAACACAATCATTGGCCATATCACCCTGGAAAGCCAGAGTGGGTAATAAACCTAAGATTAATAAGAGGTTTTGAATCGTCGTTTGCATTTTGACTTGATTTTTAGGTGTTTCAGATGAAAAGAATCTCTCAAAGAACGAAATAATATACAAGATATGCTTTGTGAATGGCTCACAATTATTTCAAGAGAAACTAAAAAAAATAATCAGGGAGAACTTCGCTTTTTCTCAAAAAACCTACTAAAACACAGAAACCAGGAAAGTATAAATTCGTAAGAAAAAAATGAAAATGAAGCAAAATATCGGATGAAACACGCTTTTTACTTATTCTTACTCTCAGGCCTACTTACCCCCTCACTCCAAGCCCAGACCACTATTCCTATTCAAGCCCGCCCCTTGATAGATTTGCTTTTGTCGGTCAAAGAGAATGACATGGAAAAATTCAGAAATGCCTTTTCCAGGAAAATCATTCAGGCTAATCCTCCCACCACCTGGAACCAAAACCTGCGCGAAGGCCGGGAAGTGCTCTTGTCTAAATTTGGGAATTTTCGGGTAGAGGATTTTAGTTTTTCCTATCAGGGCAATCAGGAAGAAGGCCGAATCGTGCTTTATTACCAACAACAGGCCCACCTTTCGCTGGCGGTGGTGCGCGAACAGGAAGGTTGGAAGCTCAACGAACATTGAGGCTCAAAATAATTTCTCGTGTCTTATCTAATCATCAAAAAATGCCAGGCCTTTGGTCTGGTTTTTTTATTCGTGGCAATGGGCCTTTTTTGTAAATTTGCACCCGGAATGTATTAAATGTGCTGGTCATGGTTAACCACGAGATTTTACTGTATTATTGTTATTCTCATATTGAAGAACCCGAAGCCTTTCGCGAAGCCCACCATGCTTTTTGCCTGGCGCACGATCTTCGGGGCCGCATCATCATTGCCCGGGAGGGCATCAATGGTACGATTTCCGGTTTGCCAGAAAATACCACTGCCTATAGGGCACATCTGCTTGCGGATGGTCGTTTTCCTGACCTTGATTTCAAGGTAGAATTGCATGAGGGGCATGCTTTTCAAAAACTATATGTGCGGGTCAAGCCAGAAATTGTTCATTCTGGCCTTCGGCATCTTCATCCGCGCCAAAAACCGGGAAGTATATTGAACCCCAGGAATTTAAAGAGCTCAAAAACGCCGAGGATGTTATTTTGCTCGATGTTCGTTCCAATTATGAACATCAGGTCGGGAAGTTTAAAAACGCCCTTACCCTGGACATTGACCATTTTCGGGAATTTCCCCAAAAAATAAAAGAACTGGAGCAATACCGCGATAAGAAAATTATCACCTATTGCACCGGGGGCGTTAAATGCGAAAAAGCCAGTGCGTATTTGATTGAAAACGGATTTTCGGAGGTATATCAATTGCATGGAGGCATCATCAAGTATGGCTTGGAAACAGGCGGCGAGGATTTTGAGGGTAAATGTTATGTCTTTGACAATCGCGTGGTGGCCGAAGTCAATCACATCAATCCTACGGTGCTTGCCCTTTGCCAGATTTGCCAAACCCCCTGCGACCGTATGGTCAATTGCGCCAATCCTATTTGCAATGCCCATTTTCCGATGTGTGAGGCTTGTGGCTGGCAAATGGAAGGGGCTTGCTCGACTGCCTGCCAGGCCCACTCAGAAAAACGGAACTATGATGGCACAGGCTTTTACCAAAAAGAACTGAACGGCTACGACCCGGCCATGAATTCACACAATATACAACGCACCAAAAAAGCCCAATGCTAGCTCAAAGGGCTAAATTTATAAGCACTGCTTTATAAAAAGGCCTCCCGCAAATCAAAAGTAGATTTTTGCCCAATCAAGTCATAATTTTGCTGAAGCCATTGGTCGGCATAGCGGCGGCCAGTGGCTTTGAGGGTTTGCAAAATTTCCAATCAGCATTGAGCTTACTCGATAAATTGAGCTGGTAAATGTCGGCCTCAGGATTAATGCGGTGGAAGTAAATCCTGCGAAAACGGCCCTCAAACTGCCCCAGGTCGATTCCGGCATCGAGCAGGCGGTCTATGAATTCAATCTTGCGCATCTCGAGCATCAGGCTGGAATTAAAACTTAGTTCATTGACCCGGTCCCGAATTTCATTGGCCTTCTTGGGGGTTTCGGGTATATCAATGGGATTGATATGCACTATCATAATGTCAGAGCAATCTGTCCCATCTATCAAAGGATAAATGGGGGGATTGCCCATGTAGCCGCCGTCCCAATAGTCTTCGCCTTCAATCGTAACAGCCTGAAACATATAGGGCAGGCAGGCGGAGGCCAACACGGCCTCAACGCTAATATCTTGGAGGCTAAAAACCCGCGCCCGTCCCCGCCGCACACTAGTAGCACATACAAAGAGGCGGGTGGCCTGGCAGGCTCTCAGGCCCTCAAAATCCACAATCTTAGTTAAAATTTCGCGCAGGGGGTTATAATTGCTGGGGTTAGATTGATAAGGCGAAACAAAAAGATTGAACATTTCTGTCCATTGAAAGCCCGGGGTGTTGTCGAGATTCCCAAAGCCAAAAAATTTATCTATCCAACTGGGCCGCAAAGGGGAGAGGGCGTGGTAGGTGGACACAGTGTGCCAAAACTTTTCCAAGAGTTCGCGGGCGGCCTGGCGGGAGCCTTTGTGCAAGCCATAGGCCAGTACCGTGGCGTTCATTGCCCCGGCACTGGTGCCCACAAAGCCTTCTAAATGCAGGGTTTCCTCCTCGAGCAATCGGTCGAGCACCCCCCAAGTGAAGGCCCCGTGAGAGCCGCCGCCCTGTAGCGCAAGGGCCAGATGTTTTTCGGTTTTTGGCATTGGAATAAGGGTTGATTGTTGCTTTAAATGACGAGTAAAAATAGCGATTATTTGGAAAAGGCGGGGATTATCCGGGAATATTTAAAAGTAAAACTATTTGGAGCATTGGATTGTGCTCACCTGAAGAGGGTGGGGGGAATTAGTATCTTTTTTGTGCGGGAGCATAAAATAAAAATGCCCTTCCCATTGAATTTTATTTCAAGAAGAAGGGCCATTTGAGGAGAGGTGGAGCCGGAGGGATTCGAACCCTCGTCCGATCAAGAATAACCTCGAGCTTTCTACACGTTTAGTTTTGTTTGGATTTTCGAGCTTGGTGAAGGTACAACACGAACCCAACCCAAGCCTTATTCGCTGAATTTCGCTAAAAAGACCCACGACTTGTCTTCCGCTAGTTCTGAGATTCGATGCCTCATATGTAAACCCGACAGAACCGGGGGCTTACGAGACACTGACATAAAACCTAGTATCTAAACTTAGGCTGCCAGGGCGTAATTCTTTTCGCCATTTATTGTTTGAAAGCCTTTTTGACAGGAGATGCTCTCAACTCCCGACGTGCTTACTCGTGCTACCGCTTGCCGTCAAAGCCAGTCGGCCCCATATTTCAAAGAACTTACTCCCATTGAACTACAAAGATATGGCTAAAGTTTAAAATATCCAAAACCTTTGTTGTTTGCTTAGGTAAGACGTAAACGGACGGGGAAAGTTTTTTGATAAAATCGGGATTTTGCCGGGATAGTTTTTAAGTTTGTGGGCAAGTGCAAAAAATTAATTCACAACATAAAAACCCATACCCTCATGAGCTTAATTGACAACATTGTGGCCCGCCAAATCCTGGATTCGCGCGGCAACCCCACCATTGAGGTAGATGTTACTACCGAAGACGGCGATTTTGGCCGGGCCGCGGTGCCTTCGGGGGCTTCCACCGGCAAGCACGAGGCCGTAGAGCTACGCGATGGCGACTCGGCCTATTACCTGGGCAAAGGTGTGCAACTGGCCATTACCCATATTAATGAGGTGATTACCGAAGAAATCGTGGGCTATTCGGTTTTTGAGCAAAATCTGATTGACAAAATTATGCTTGACCTGGACGGAACCCCCAATAAGTCCAAACTGGGAGCCAATGCTATCCTGGGGGTATCGCTGGCCGTAGCCCGGGCCGCCGCTGCCGCCGCCAATATGCCGCTTTATCGCTACATAGGCGGGGTCAATGCCAATACCCTGCCTGTGCCGATGATGAATATCCTCAATGGCGGCTCACATGCCGATAACGCCATTGATTTTCAGGAGTTTATGGTAATGCCTGTCAAGGCTGAGTCTTTCTCCGAATCCTTGCGAATGGGGGTCGAGGTTTTTCATCACCTCAAATCCGTGCTCAAAAGCAAAGGCCTTTCTACCAATGTAGGCGATGAAGGGGGCTTTGCGCCCAATCTTAGCTCCAATGTTGAAGCCATCGAGCTAGTATTACAAGCCATCGAGAAAGCCGGCTACCGCCCGGGCGAGGATATATTCATAGCCCTGGACGCAGCCAGTTCGGAGTTTTATGATGAAGAGAGCAAGCAATATGTTTTTGCTTCTACGGGCGACAAACTCAGCTCCTCACAAATGGCCCATTATTGGAAAGAATGGGTGGACAAATACCCTATTCTCTCAATCGAGGATGGAATGCACGAAGACGATTGGGCCGGCTGGAAAGAGCTGACCCAACTCACCAGCCACAAAGTGCAGTTGGTGGGCGATGACCTTTTCGTTACCAATGTCAACCGCCTTCGGCAAGGCATAGAACAACAGATTGCCAATGCCATCCTTATCAAGGTAAACCAGATTGGGACCCTGACCGAAACCATCAATACCGTAAACTTGGCTACCAAAAACCGTTACAAAAGCGTAATGTCGCACCGTTCGGGCGAAACCGAAGATACTACCATTGCCGACCTGGCCGTAGCCCTCAACACGGGCCAAATCAAAACGGGTTCGGCCTCGCGCTCCGACCGGATGGCCAAGTATAACCAACTGCTCCGCATCGAGGAGGAACTGGGCGATACGGCCTTCTTTCCCGGACGACTTTTCTAGGAATAAATTTTAATGCTTATTCATAAAAAAAGCCCGGACGTATTTTCCGGGCTTTCTTTTTAGTAGTGCGCAAGAAGAAGCTTATTTTTCAACGGTAACCGTTACGACAAAAAAGGCAAAATTGCCCGAAAGCTCCTGAATCTGATAGCCCAGGGGATTGTCGGAAGTGAGGGCCGCTTGCACCAGGCCAATGCCAGCACCACGACTTTCTTCCTCTCCTTTGGGAGCATTACGAAGCTGGCGTTTGTATTCACGCAAAGCGTCCCGGTCAAGGGAGTTAATTACCTCGCATTTCTCTTGCAAAAAGGGAATGTCTTTCTTAAACACCAGATTGCCCGTAATCAATTGGTAATAGGGCTCATTTTGGATAATGACCAGTGTGCCCACTTTGTCGCGGTTGCTGCCAAAATGGTTTTCTTCTTTGGAGTAAAAAAGTACATTTTGGGCCAGCTCCATAAAGATGGCAAAGACTTTTTTTCCGGTTTTGGAGTCTTCGGCCTGAAGCTTTTTGCGGATGTCGCGGCTGAATTCGGCCAATAAAATATCGGTGAGTGGCCCTTTGTAGGAGAGCAAGATGTTTTCGCGGCTGATTTGAGTGTGATACTCAAAAAAATTAAACTCTTTTGTGCCGGAATTTTCCATTTTGAAGATGTTTTAAGCCTTGATTATGGCTTATGTAGCAAAAAACATTCCGATAAAAAAAAGAATGTTTGTTTTAATTCAAAAAAGTACATCCCTACCAGGATAAAGGTGGGCAAGTGGGTCATTAAAGGAAGACATTTGCACAATTTCGTAAATAGGGTGTACTTTTGCAATTCTTTTTTTATAACAAGTCCCTGAGTGCCAGGCCCAAAGAACATTTGCCAAAAAAAAAGTAAGATGGCCCGGCCAAAACCGTGTGGAGTCAAAAATGATGAAAAATGCCCTGGTGATTGTGCCCACCTATAACGAAATAGAAAATATAGAGGCGCTGGTGCGCAAAGTGATGGTCTTGCCAACAGCTTTTGACCTCCTGGTTGTGGATGACAACTCGCCCGACGGAACCGGCAAAAAAGTACGAGATTTACAAGACAACTACCCAGACCGGCTTTTTTTAGCACAAAGAGCCGGCAAACTGGGCCTGGGCACGGCCTATATTCACGGCTTTGAGTATGCCTTGCGCCAGGGGTATGAATATATTTTTGAAATGGATGCTGATTTTTCGCACAATCCCGAAGACCTGGAAAAGCTCTATCGTACTTGTACCGAAGAAAACTATGATGTGGTCATTGGCTCGCGTTACATTAAAGGGGTCAATGTGGTCAACTGGCCTATGTCGCGGGTATTAATGTCTTATTTTGCCAGCAAATATGTGCGGTTTATCACCGGAATGCCCATTGAAGATGCAACGGCAGGATTTAAATGCTACCGGCGACGGGTCTTGGAAGCCATTCAACTCCCCAAAATTCGCTTTGTGGGCTATGCTTTCCAGATAGAAATGAAATTTCTGGCTTGGAAATATGGCTTCAAAATCAAAGAAATACCCATTATCTTCACCGACCGCGAAAAGGGCAAGTCAAAGATGTCAGTCAAAATATTTCGCGAGGCTTTCCTGGGGGTCATTCAGCTCAAGATACAAAGCCTGTTCCGGGCTTATGATTTAGAAATGTGAGACAAGTGAGTGATGCTTGGCAAGCCAAGAGTTCCATCAAACCGCTAAGCCAGTGCTTGCATTGTGGCAATCCAGCGAATGCCTTCTTCTTCGCAGCCAAAAAACCTCGGCTGAAAAGCAAGGGCCGCTTCTTCGCTCACGGCTTGCCCTACCGAAAGCTGAGCAATGAACTCATCATTCAGGATAATGGCGATGTGGCGCAGTGGGGTATTTTTCAGATCGTTTGGGATAATTTG
>JAAUUB010000015.1 GCA_012031215.1 Microscillaceae bacterium
AAGTGGTGAAAAGACCCAATCCTGGCGATGGATCGGCTTCAGATTGGCCACCGAAGCGTACCAGGTGTCAAAGAGAATGGTGCGGGCTTGTACCCTTTTGTGGGTCACTAAGCGCATAAACATCTCCTGAAAGTAATCATTCTTGGTCTTGCCATCTGTTTCGGGATGATAAATACGGTAGTCCAAAGGCCAAAAATCGCCCTCATTTCCTGAGGAATGGATCAAATTGACCAGATTGATCCCTTTGACCAAGCCCCCAACATTACCTGAATACTGCTTTTTGACCAAGTCAATAAAACGGGAATAGCGTTTGTCTTGAACGCTGTTATCGACAATAATGATCGAAGTAGGACTATCTTCCAAATGAGATTCTACTAACTTCCATAAATCCGAAGGGCTAAAATACGATTTGGCTAAAAAATCACTCACCACGTTGTGACTTACCCCGGCTTTATGTTCGGACAGGTTCGTACACGTATAATTGAAGGGAGTACTCAACAAATACTCTACATATTCTCTCTTGCTTATCATATGGCTAATTTAAGAATTTCATTCGGTACTTTTGCAATAAAGCGAAAGTCCTATGTTTAATAAATGCATTTAATATGTCATCCTGCCTTCATCTGTATGATTGAGATGGATAGCATTATCTGCCTCGTTTGTTTTGGGGAGTGCCTCTCAAAAACCGCACTCTAGTCCCTGTATTTGCCAGACCGAACGATTGTAATAATTGGCATCTGCACCCACTATTTTGGGGTTTTGCCCCTCGGTTCCCGCCGAACTGCCCCCATTTACCTCGCCAGTGGAAAACAACAGCCGACTGGTTGCTTTATTTTTGAGCTGATATTGCGGTCCTCCTCCTATCAGGTGCCATTGTGCCCGGTCGTCATCAGTTGGCGCCACACAAGTAACCTCGGGACTGCTCAGCCATCCGCCTTCGCTTCCGGGATTGCCTTCAAATCGGTTGCCAGTAGCATAAAGAAATTGCCGGGTCGCCATATTTTGCAGAGAAATGGTATTATCGGTGTTTTTTATAACCACCCATCGGTTCTGATTTCCATTTTCCTGGGCTATTCCCACCGCTGTGGGCTGATTTTGCTGGGCCAGGTAAAGATTGGTTTCGCTGTTTTTTAATACTATTACGGGTCGGTGGCGAAGCAGGGAGACCACTTTATTAGGGGAGGGCAATCGCAAACTGGCTACTTCCGCCCTGGCTTTGGAAGACAGTGGCAATTTCCAGGCATCGAAATGTTGGGTAAAATCAACTCCCGAAAGCGCACATATTTGCGTATAAAAGAAATCGAGCTTTGTTTGGTCCGTGCCGCATTTTTCCTCCTCTTCCTTAGGCGAAAGGTTACGGTAGATTGTGTATAATTTTTAGAAAGGCTCCCACCCGGCATACAGGCGAATTTGCAGCAAAAAATAAGTCGCTGAAACACATCTTGTTCCCGGTCATAATCCAGGGAGCCATTAAGGAATTTATTACAGACCGTTTCATAGACATTGTCCAGCCTGTCGAGGTGATGCGGAAACATACGCTCAAAAGAATGAACGGTGAATAAATTTACCGTTACTTCTACGCCAAAGCGGCTGCGAAAAGCTTGCCTTTGGTAATTGTGCCCGAGCTCATGGCCGTTTCCCCAAATATCTATCTGATCAATTACCGGATTAACCAAATCCCATTGGGTCATCATTGGAAAACCTGAATGTGCATATCCTGCCGTAATTTGAATATCACGTGTAAATCTGTGTTTTGCTGAGGTCAGCCGGTCGGGATAGCCGGATAAAATATCATGACAAATGACCAGAGAATCGTAATAATGAATGACTGCGTCTAATTGGGCTACACTCATTTTTTTTCAAGGTTTCGCTTCTTTCACTCAGCACAAAATACTTCCCCTCTACCTCACCCTAGGGGGTGGCTTGGATGCACATGCTTTCCCATTCCGTTTGGCTTTGAGTGCCGTTGTAATAGGGGGCCTCCAGGGCCCGTATGCTAATGTCCAGCACCTGATTAGGGGGGCCGTCTGCCTCAATAATAATCAGGCCGCCCAGGTCGTTGCGCAGGCGAAAGGTTTCATTACTTCCAGATAAACTGACCACACTCGAGGCCGTGGGGCTTCGGCGGTATTCTTTTTCCGTCAAAATATTGGGCGAGGTGGTTTGCAGCTTGTCCGTATGCGGATTAAATCTGACCTTAAAATACACCGGTTCAGTATTATGGATGCGTATCTCGAAATCCTGGCTCGGGGGGGCATACATTCCTGTGCTCTTCCAATTGTCCAAAACCTGCCTCCCCTGGTGGTTGTATTGCATGTCCAGCCGCAATCTTTTTTCCGTGAGGGCTTTTTCAGAACTTACTGTTCCGGGAAAGCTGCTAAAATCCCGCTGGAAGGCTGTCTGTCCATTAGCGGCCATGAGCTGATTGAGCCCCATCTTGGCTCGGTCGGCAAGCACTGAGGCGGGCTCACGCAAACTTCCATCGGCATTGACCAGCAATTTGACCGGATAGCGCTGAGGGCTGGGGTGTGCCTGGACGGCCGCTATCAAGGTACTGGCCCTTTTCCAGGTTTGTTTGAAGCTGCCATTATATGACCAGGCAATCAGCTGGGCATAACGGTCCACCGTATTGGTTTTATCACGGATTGGCGCAGTGCGGGTGTTGACAATGGCCTGGGTTTTTTCATCAAATGTCCAAACCTGATGGTCGGCTCCGGTATAATTTGCAACCGAGAAAGCCCTTTTACGATTGGCCCAGCCCAAAAACGTCAGGCACTTTTGCAAATCATTTAAAGGCCTTAAAGTGCCGTCGCCATTCCAGACCCACACAATGCAATGCTGAACCGGATTATTCAAGCCTACCATCGTAACAGCCCTTTCGGGGTCAGCAGGGTATTTTTCCACGCCCAAGCACTCGGTTTCGTCATACGTGGATATAAAAACATCACAACGGCAATTGGCCAGTTCGGCACTACGCCAGGCCGCCGCTTCATTATATTCTACCCGGTTTGTTTCCAGGTTGCAATAGAGCATTTCGCCTTTATTTTTTTCTGTAACGGGTTTTACGGGTATTCTAAATTTAGCCTCTGATTGGGCAAACAAAGAAGCCAGTGTTAAAAAGGAAAAAATGATGCTAAAAAAGCAAACGGTGATGTTCTTCATATCAGCTAATTTGTTGATGCCCCCAAAAAAATTAAGTACCCAAATACAACATGTAAATATTAATATTTTTTTTCATTCGGACTTCACTTTCACCTACTTGGCCAGTTTTTTTTGCAATGCCTTGCATTTCCGTACCGACTTCGGGCAGGCAAATCTTTTCCTGGGTAAACATAGCCACCTGTCTCACCGCTTTTATACACACAAGCCCTCCGCAACTCCTGAAATAATATGCTTTAAGTATTTGAGGCTTGAGTATTAGCACTTGTTCGCGTCAGTTGCGCATTAATAAAAACACAAAACAGCGCCGAACTTAATTATTTCATAAAAGCATCTAAAAAGGTGAAATAGAAAATTCCCGCCGCTTGGACTGCCAGCTAAAAAAGCCTCATTTTCATACATTTTTTTTTGATTTTGTGCCATAATTTGGCAAACTGTTTGATTTTTGCGCGCAATTTTAAAAAACTTTGTAAAAAGAAGTGAAACCTCTCCTGCCAAACCTGCAATAAAAAAATGAAAAAGGCTTTGTATTGTCTGTTCCTTTTCCCCATTTCTCTTTATGCCCAAATAAATGAAAGTGATAGCTTAAAATTAAAAGCTGACCTTGCCTTGACCGGCTTTTGGCAGGCGGGGAATGTAGAAACCCTGATTTTCAGAGGAAAAACAGGTCTAAGTTTCAGATTTATGAAGAACTGGGTTTTTAAAACTCAAAACTCTTACATCTATCAGCCTTTGGCAAAAAAAAGCGGATGAAGATATTTTAAGCCTTAATTTTTTGTATATCCATCCTGAGCGAAAAATTTATCCGTTTGTGCTGGGTTTTGTGAGTACTAATTTTCGCAGAGAGATTAATTTGCGCTATCTACTGGGTGCAGGTGCTACCTTTCAACTAATTCACAATAAAAATCACTGGCTCAAATTTTCCCTTTCAAGCGAATTTGAAGAAACCGATTTTTCCAAGACCACTTTCAACAAAGCCGAATACAATGGCCAGCGATATATAAATACTTGGCGTGCCACCCTGTGGGCTTATGGAAAGTATCACTTTTTGAATAAAAAAAATTATCTTTTACCACGAGAGCTATTTTCAGCCCTCTATTGAAAAAATAAATAACTTCCGGTGGCAGGCCGATTTAGGGCTAGAATTGCCCCTTTGGAAGTTTCTCAATTTTAAGGTCAATTATCTTCATACTTTTGAAAGTATTGTGATTGAAAATCAAAAAAAAGAAGATAAAATTATGTCCTTTGGCTTTACGCTAAAAAGTTACTAGCTCAGCAAAGTCCGCCTGTAAAAAAATCTGGAATTAACGCTCCGCAATTGATAAAGACAGGACCTCCCGAGAAAACGCGCTATCCCGAATCCTTTTCATTTCAGGCCCGGGCCAAAGATTGGCCCGGTCGTCGGATGATGCAAAAAAGCAATCAAAGATTTATTGCAATGCTTATCGAGCCATTCTTGGGCCTGGCCTACCCCCAGCTCAAGGGCTTTTTTCCAATCTTCGCAAGCCAGGGTTTTATTCGTTTCGGGGTTTTGGTTGTGATAGGCCAGGGCCCGAAAATAATACGCTTCGGCATCTTTGGGGTCAATCAGCAGGGCCTGATTAAAATCGGCCAGGGCTTCGCCAAACTTCCTCACTACAAACCAAAATTTACCCCGGTTGAAGTAGGCATTGGCGTTTTGGGGGTCAAAGGCCAGGATGCGGCCACAATCATCGATGGCCCCCTGGTAATTTTTTAATTGAAAGCTAATGGCACTGCGGGCAAAGAGGGCTTCAATGTCATCGGCTTTTTTTTCTATCAGGGTAGTATAATCGCGATAGGCACCCCGGTAGTCCTCGAGGGTACTCAAAATCAGGGCCCGGGCGCGATACGCCTCCGAATCGTTGGGAATCAGTTCAATAATCTTGGAAAAATCTTGAGCCGCCTCTTCATAGCGGCCCGAGATTTGGCAAATGGCTGCCCGGGTGCGCAGACACTCGACATTTCGGGCATCCAGGGCCAGGGCGCGGTCGAGGTCACGGATGGCTCCGGCAAAAAACTGAAGATTGCTTTTGGCGCGTGCCCGATGGAGATAGGCCGGGGCCAGGGTGCTGTCGCGCCGCAGGGCTTCATCAAAATCAATAATGGCCAGGGAATAATCTGCTTTTTCCAGCTTTTGGAGGCCCGACTGGAGAAAATCGCGGGCGGTCTGGGCCGAAGCCAGGGGGCACCACAAGATGAGCAGCGTAATAATAAAGAAAGTTGGATTTGTGTTCATGGTTTTGAAGGAGTCTCTTGGGCAAAAACTTCGGTGAGTAACTGGCTTTCAATTTCATCCAGGTCTCTGTTGCGACGAGCCATCATTCGGCGGGCCACTTCAAGAGCTTTGTCGAGGGCAAAGGTTTCCCAGCCGTCGGCACCTCCCCAGCTAAAAGAAGGCACAAATTTTGGCGGAAACCCGGCCCCAAAAACGTTGGCGCTCACGCCTACAACCGTACCTGTATTAAACATGGTGTTGATACCTGCTTTGGAGTGGTCGCCCATCATCAGACCGCAAAAAGTACGGCCCGTGTCCATAAATTCACGCTGGGCGTAATTCCAGATTTTAACTGGGCCATAATTATTTTTGAGGTTGGAAGTATTGGTATCGGCACCCAGGTTACACCATTCGCCCAATACTGAATTACCCAAGAAGCCGTCGTGGGCTTTGTTGCTATAGCCAAAAAACACGGAATTACTCACTTCGCCCCCCACTTTGCAATAAGGGCCAATGGTGGTATCGCCCCGCATTTTGGCACCAGGGTTCAAAACGGCCCCTTCTCCCAGCGCAAAATTTCCCTGTATCAGGCTTCCCTCTTGCACCTGAGCATTTTTACCCAAATAAATGAAGCCCGATTCAGCATTGAGTACCGCGGCTTTGATTTTCACGCCCTCTTCTACAAATATATTTTCTGCCCCGTAGAGAACCGTGTGGGGGTCTTGAATAAATGCCGAGCGGCGTCCCTGCGTGAGTAATTGAAAATCAGCGGCGATTTGCGCCCCGTTGAGCGCAAAAATATCGGGCAGGTATTGTATGAGTTGTATTTCGGCCTGACTGGCAATAGTGCGCAGTTTGCCCAAGTCCTCGAGGCGAAAAGGAGAAGAAAGATGCCAGGCCAGGCTATCCGGCCCGTGTACCAGCACAGATTGGGGCGGCAGTTGGCGAATTTCGGCCACCAGGGCCGGATTGGGCAGCAAGGCTGCATTGATAAGCAGATAAGCGGAGGCTTCCCGATGAGGGTATTTGGCTTGTAGATAGCCTTCGGTAAGATAGGCCGGATTTTGCCCCAGATAATGCGCCCACTTTTCGGCCAGGGTCAAGATTCCACATCGAATCTGGCTAATGGGGCGGGTAAGGGTAAAAGGCTTGAGATTTTCCCGGCGCAGTGGTTCATCTAGCAATACCAATTGCATCATCAGCAATAATTTGGGAATAATTGGCAAAAAAATACCGGCTCAAATATACACGCAATCCGGCAATGGGCCACAAAACAAAACCGGCCCGGAGCTTTTCCCAGGCCTGTTTTTCAAATCTGCCCGCCTGGCAAACCTTATTTGCCTTTGCGTTGTCCAAAACGGCGGTTGAATTTCTCCACCCGACCAGCCGTATCCAAAAACATTTTTTTGCCAGTGTAGAAAGGGTGCGATTCAGAGCTTACCTCCACTTTTACCAAAGGGTAGGTCTTGCCTTCCAGCTCAATGGTTTCTTTGGTATCAATGGTGGAGCGGGTAATAAAATGAATTTCCGCCGAGGTGTCCATAAAGACGACTTCACGGTAGTTGGGGTGAATATTTTTTTTCATAAAAATTTTCGGCTCGGGATAAATCTTTTTTGAGGACGCAAAGTTACAGGAAAACAAAGATTAAAAATATAAGCTGGGATTTTTAGCGGGGCTAAGAAAAATGCAAGCCCTCAGCCGATGAAGCCCTTTTTCGTCAATACCAAATAAAATATGGACATTTGAGAATGCGGCCAATGGATCGGCGGAAAGCAAAAAATCACATTTCTAAGCAGGTTCTTACTTTTTGCCCGGGTTGCAAAAAAATCCAGCTTTTTTTTACTGTATCTTTATTTTCTTTTACAAGCCTTCAATTAAGTTTGGCGAAGATTTTGAACCGAGGCCCGTATAAAACGTAAAAAAAATGGAAATCAAAGAATGGGAAGAAGAGGAGTATTTTGGCATTGAGATTTGTGGTGATTTGGATGCCGCCTCCTCCATTGAACTGGACAAGACCCTCGAAAAAGTCCTTAAAAAGGAGGTGAAGGCATTGCTGATTGATTGCCAACATCTGCATTATATTGCCTCTGCCGGGCTGGGGGTTTTTATTTCTTACATTGAACCTTTTCAAGAAAAATCGGTGTTTTTTTGCTTGTATGGTTTAAATGACAAGGTAAGAGATGTATTTCAAATACTGGGATTAGATAAACTTTTAGTGATTGTGGACACCAAAGAGGACGCAAAAAAACGAAAGAATGATTCATTATTATAAAGCTTCTTGCTCTCGCGATAATCTAAAGCTCATTCGCAAGTTTGTGGAAGCCGTATTGTTTGAAATGCCCCTGGGTGATATCGAGACCAATCAGCTTATCCTGGCTGTGGACGAGGTGTGTGCCAACCAAATCATCCATACTTATAAATGCAATCCTACTAAAAGCATCGAGATTGTCATTCGGGACGAAGCCCCTAACCTGGTTTTCGAAATCATCAATGATGAGGGCAGCCAATTTGACCTGACCGGATACCAGGACCCTTCTCTGCAAAACATTGTGAAAGAGCGGCGCAAAGGGGGCATCGGCTTGATGCTAGTTCATAAAATTATGGACAAAGTAGAAGTGGACCAGCAGGAAACTAAATGCACCTGGAGGCTGGTCAAAAAAATTAATCCCAAAGTAGATATAAAGGCAAACTGTTAATTTGAAGCTTGCCTTCCGCATCAGGTTTTTTTTGCTTTTTCTATCCTTTTTCGCCCCCGATTCCTTCTCTATTCAAGCCCCTGCATAATTTCCTGAAACCGTTTCCAAGCTTCTTTTTTGGCTTTTTGGTTGGCCTCGGTGCCCGCCGGGTCCTCGCCCAGGCGCATAAAAGCATGGCCCGCCCCGGCATAGACCTGGGGAAAGTATGATTTATCAGCCGCTTTCATCTTTTCTTCGGTGATGGGGATTGTAGCATTGATGCGTTGGTCATTTTCGCCATAAAACCCATACACTGGGACCGCAATAGGGCCAAAGTCGCTTTCTGGGGCCGGAGGGCTGCCATAAAACACCAGGGCGGCGCGGAAGTCCGCATTGTGCAGGCTATAACGAAATGTTTGGGTGCCCCCCCAGCAAAAACCAGCGACCACCACTTTGCCATCACTGGCAGGCACAGCGCGGATATAATTTTGGACGGCATCCAGGTCAAGTAAAATCTGGGTTTTGTCTAAGAGGTACAAAGCTTCGCGGGCTTCGTCTGAACTGGCAAAATCCGAGGTTTTTTGTTTTTCCGCCGAAAAGCCCGAAAGCAGGTCTGGGGCAATGGCCACATAGCCCAGGGCCGCGACCTGGTCGGCAAAGCTGCGTACCCAATCCGTAAGGCCCCTGTTTTCGTGAATAATCAGTACCGCCGGGGCTTTTTTAGCCACTTCCGGGTAGGCCACAAAGCAATGCACCGTCCGGTTTTCGGATTTCACTTCCACCCATTCGTGGTGGCGGGGCGAGTTTTCCAGTTGGCGAAGGGCAAAGTCTTGGGCAATGGCTTGAAAGCTGGCCAGGTATGTAAGCACCACACACACAAAAAAAGAGGGGTAAATCTTTTGCTTCATTTTATCATCAACATTTAATCAAAACTTCCATTGAATACCCCCCTCTAAGCCAAAACTGAAAGGTGCGAAGCGAAGATAAGCATCCGATTGATTGCGGGCAAACAGGCTTTGCTGAAAAAAAGGCTGGGCATACAATGACAATGAAGGGCGAAGTTGATACGCGGATTGCCAGGCCATTCTTAGCGACATACTCACATTTCGGTACGCTTTGTTCTCGAGCAAGGTAAGCCTTTTTTCACTACCCAGATGAGGGTTTTGATACTTTGCCTGCAAAAATAAATCCAGTGAAGTGCCTCCCCACAAGCTATGGGACCATCGTTGGTGTCGTCCTACTACATAACCCACTTCCAGCGGCAGACTGAGATATTGATAGCTAATTTCCAGTTGAAGTGATTTGTTCTCGTTCAAATGATTGAGATTGAGCAAATTCAGCCCATTGGGATTGTACCCGGGCAAACTACGCAGCGATCGAGCCAGGTTATCCGTTTGGATGTCCTGGGCCGAGAGTTGAGAAATGAAGGCGTAAGGCTTCTGGCTGGCCCGGTCTATAAAGTAGGCATTGGTTTGCTGGGTCATCTGCCAGTGTTGATAGGTCAGTCCGGTACGCAATTGCCACCGTGTCGAGATTTGGTAAGCCACCTGAACAAGGGCTGAAAAAGAGAAGCGGCTTTGGGTTTTTTCATCTAAAGAGGCAAAAAACTGCTCAGTCGGGATATTGGTTAACTGATGCGCATTCAGGTAGCGGGCCAGGTAGCGGGCATAGTCTTGCTGGAGGTGGGGCTTAAACTGCTGATAGCCAAAAGCCAGGGCAACTGTCCAGGGGCTTTTGGGAATTCGGGACTGCTTTTTGGGTGCTTTTGGGCTTTGGAGCGTATCCTGAGGCCAATGCCTTGAAGCCGGATTTGACAAAGGCAAAGGAAAAGCCCCCCAGGAGGGCAAAGCAGCGGCTAAGTATTGGGCCTGGTTTTGCGAAGGGGCGGGCGTAGCTGGTGCCTTTTCGTAATCCTCGGGGGCACTATTCTCCCTCAAGGGCAACAAAAATGTGTTTCCCGCTTTTTGAGAAAAATTTTTCGGCGGATTCGCTCTAAATTCTATTGAAAAAGGCGGTGGAGGCGACTTCTGAGAAAAAGAAAGCGGCGGCTCGGTTTGGGATTGCCTCGGTACCGTATGCTTCTCGAGCCTGGGCTGCGTCATGATGCCCCAGAAAGATGCGCTGTGGTTCGGCACCAAAACTTTTCCATTTTGGGTCGGCATTGCTGCCCCCCGTCTGAGAGGGGATGAAAACTTTTGGAGGCTAAGCCCTAGGCCTATCCCCAGCAAAATCACCAGTAACCAAGCCTTTCCCTGCCAAAATCTTTTCTGGCGGTGGCGCAGCTTGCTCTCAATTTCGGCCCAAACTACGGGGCCAGGGTCCATCTTGGCACCCTCGAGAGCCTTTTTAAAATCATCGGCAAACTTATCTTCCTCGCGCATCGGCATAGCTTACCCGTTCATTTTCTTTTATCATTTCTTGCAATAGCAGTTTGGCACGCGCATACTGTGATTTAGAAGTACCCTCAGTGATTTCAAGCATCTCCGCTATCTCGCGATGCCCGTAGCCTTCAATGGCATATAAATTAAAAACCAAACGACAACGTTCAGGCAGTTTTTGGACGAAGCCCAATAATTCGGTAAAATTATAGTGAGATAGGGTAAGTTCAACATCGGGAACCAGATTTTCTATTTCGGCTACATCCTGAAAAGAGTAAGCCACGTGCTTGCGGCGGTTATGATTCAGAGCAGTATTAATAACAATGCGTTTTATCCAAAATTCGAGCGGGCAATCGCCCCGAAAAGTGCCGATATGTTCAAAAACTTTCAAAAAAGCTTCTTGGAGGATGTCCTCGGCATCGAGGCGGGAAGGGGCATAGCGCATCGCTACGGCAAACATATACGGACTGTAATGTTCGTAGAGTTCGCGCTGTTTGCGCCTTTTTCCTTTACGGCATCCTTCTACTAATAAACTTTCATCTCGCATGGCAGCACGGCTAGAACATTCCCTTAGATTTATCTTTTCGGGACTATTTTTGGAAGAAAGCATTTAAGAACAGGAAAAAATGTTTAGCACATTCAAGAGACCTTGCCTACGGCATACGTATCACCCTCAGAAACTGGCACTCCGCCCGCTTTCTCGAGGGTAACCACGAAAGCATCGGCCCGGGGAGCAGTTTTCATTTTTTGAAGCTGTGCCGCAAAATCTCCCATTTCAAATACGCCCCCGTCCATTACCTTTTGTCCATCTACAAACCAAAGCTGATATTGTTTGCCCGTCGGAGGTTCGGGTAGGTTTTTCACCTGTAAATACACCTCCTGGGTTTGAGGATTCCAATAGACCCGGACTTGGGCCTCAGGGTGTTCTTTGACCCCTTCAAGGGAAACCAGGCGGGTGGCCGGATTCTTTAAGACACTTAATTCCTGGGTGGCTTGTGCCAATTGCTGGCGCTGAAGGGATGTCTGTTGGGCAAACTGTTGGTTGCCGAGAAGACTGGTCCGGAGTGCTGATTCGGCCTTTTGCCAGTTTTGATAGAGCCATAGATTAAGCCCCATACTGACCAGCAGAAGCAAAGAAGCCGCCACTGCCAGTAAAGGCTTTAAAGACCCCCACCTCGCCTTGTAGGCAACCGTAAGTGGCTTGGCTTCTACGGGAGCAGCAAGCAAGTCTTCTTCCTCAAGGGCCGCCAATTTCTTAATGACCTTGTCGCGCAGTTCAAGTGGAGGCTCCTGCCTACACTCAAGAATATATTCCATCAATGCAAATTGATTGGCTTCAATTTCACGGCGGATTTCCGGGTATTGTTGAGACAAACGTTCCAACTCCTGCGCCTCTTCAGGCGTAGCCGCCCCCAACACATAATTCTCGATTATGCCCGATTCCAAATAATTTTTCAGATTCAATGTGTTTTTAAGTTAATTTTCTTAATTCTCGCAAGGCAATTTTGACCCGGGACTTGAGCGTACCCAAAGGTAAATCTAACTTCTGCGCCGCTTCTACATGCGACAAACCGCCAAAATAGATGGCTTCAATCACCTGCCTGTGCTCAGGGGCCAGGCGCGCCACCAGGCTGTCGAGCCCAATGTGTTCTACCACCAGATAGCTGTTTTCCGTCGCGGCCATCCGGGTGTTTTCCAGGGCTTGGCCCTGCTGATGGTCTTGATAAGCCCTTGAGCGCAATTTATCGATAGCAGTGTTGCGGGCAATGTTCAAAATCCAGGTAAAAAGCCGACCTTTGCTTTCATCATAGGTATCGATCTTACGCCAAATTTTTACAAAACTATCTTGCAAGGCCTCCTGCGCCCATTCTTCTGCCTTCAATACTTTGAGGCAAAGCCCATACAGGGCGGGCGAGTAGTTTTGATATAAACTTTCAAAACTACGGCGGTTTTTTTGCTTTAATCCAGCAACGAGCTCGATTTCTTCAAGGGATGGTTTTGAACTTGTCAGCAATCTTTCTTTTTTAAATTCTATTTTTGAATGATTACAACGACTGGATAACCCACTTGCCAGAGAGATTGTTTGCTTTTTCTCTTTCCCGGGCGAAGCAAGAGGGTTCGCATTTTTTTACCTCATAGGTTACATTTCTCAAGTACGACAGTAAGCCCTGATTTAGATTTTGTATTTACTCATTTTTGCTTAAAAATTTTTACCAATGCAACATTTTTTTATGTGGACCACTCTGGTACTTGGTCTGAGTGCCTGTGGTGCCAGCAGTTATCCCGCTCAAAGCAACCGAAGCGAGATTCCTCCTTATTCAGAAGCTGGACAGCAGCAAGAGGAAAGGCTTTTGATTTATCAGCCTCCCTCACCCTTATCGTGGATGAGCCGGAGGCATTGGGCGCGAAGTTACAAACCCTGGCTGAGCAACACCAGGGCTATCTCCAAAAAACGGGCACCGAGGTCGTCGTGATGCGGGTACGTAACGAAAGCCTGGAGATGGTCTTGAGCGAGATAGAAAAAATGGGGAAAATAAAGCAAAAACAAATCAGTGGCGAAGATGTAACCGAAGCCTACCAAGACCTGAGGGTGCGCATTGAAAACGGGGAAAAGCTTCGGGAACGCTACCTGGATTTGCTCCAAAAAGCCAGCAAAGTAGAGGATTTGCTCCTAATAGAAAGGGAGCTTGAACGCCTCAATACGGAGCTAGACTTGCTCAAAGGGCGGCAAAGTCATCTGGAAAAAGAATCGGCCCTGGCCACCATCTATGTCGACATCCAGAAAAAAGTGCGGCCCGGCCCCATCGGAGCCATATTTGTGGGCATTTACAAGGGCCTGCGCTGGCTTTTTGTCTGGCGATAAAGTCCCATAAAGAAGCTTGCCAGGCCCTTATTCCCTGCCTGGCAGCCTTCAAAAGCCTTACTGCACCTTAAAATCAAACATTTGCTTCTCCTCAATAAACCCAGTGAGCTGGTCGCCCACCTGCACCGGGCCCACTCCTTCGGGAGTCCCCGTAAAAATCAAGTCTCCGGTTTTGAGGGTGATAAACTGTGAGACATAGGCCAGGGTATAAGCAAAATCAAAAAGCATGAGGGCAGTATGGCCTTTCTGGCGGGTTTGCCCATTGACTTTGAGGTGAAAGTGAATATTTTTGAGGTCAGGAAAATCGCTTACCGGCAAAAACTCCGACACAGGCGCTGCGCCATTGAAGCCTTTGGCCAGGTCCCAGGGCAAGCCCTTGGCCTTGGCCTTGTTTTGTAGGTCGCGGGCCGTAAAATCAATCCCCAGCCCAATCGCATCAAAATAACGATGGGCAAACTTTTCTTCTATATACTTGCCCTCTTTGCTTATTCTCAGCACCAGTTCTACCTCATGGTGGATGTCCTTAGAAAACTCAGGATAATAAAAAGGATCATTATGGCGCAAAAGTGCCGTATCCGGTTTGGTAAAAATGACGGGCTCTTCGGGGCGCTCGTTGTTGAGTTCGGCGATGTGGGCGGCATAATTGCGCCCGATACAAATGATTTTCATTGGCAAAATGTTAATTCCTGCAAAAACAAAGCCCTCCCTGGGGCCACTTGCAAAGGTAAGCATTTCTGAAGAGTTGGGATTTTTGCTGGATGCCTCTTTAATGCGACCTGCATTTTGAACTTGCGCCAAAATAAAAAATGGAGTAGGCTGATACACTCCTTTTCAGAAAAAACGGGCCGTATCCGAAAAGCCAAACGAGTAGGGCTATTTAACTTTATTAGATTGATGAAGAAAACAGTGCGCTATTTTACCCTCTTGCTGGGCCTGAGTCTGGCCAGTTGTGGGGGTGGCAATAATCCCGAGGCAAAAGAAGATAAATATAAAACAGCAGAACAATCCGAAGAATCGGAGGGGGAGGCCGTGAATGAAGCCACTGATGCCGAAGAAACTTCGAAAGAAATGACGGGGAAAAGTGAAGCGGAATACCGGGCTTTTCTTATCAGCCCAGAGGGTACTTATGGCTGGAGAAGCCCTTCGGATGATAAATCCCTGGACTTTTTTAAAGATGGCCGTCTCTTTATCCAAGGGCCGGATGGTGAAGCCCCCACGTGGGAAAGTAGCTGGGCTCTAGAAGGCGAGCAACTCACGATAAAGTTTGCCGACATTGAACTTGAGCAGACCTACACTGTTCGTATAAAAGGCGAAAATCTTAAACTGGACGAGCTTGTCTATTCGCGCAATTGATAATCTGTAATAGGCTTGTGTTTTAGGCATTTCTCCGCAAAAAAGGGCGCAATTGCTTAATAGCTCCCGCGCCCCTTTTTTTTGAATACTCATGATGGTTGTGGTGCCTGAATCCTGTTTTTTTTCAAGGCCTGCTTTCTTTTTTCTTGCTATTCAAAGCGCAACTCCTCTTCAAGATACACCTCGTCGCCCTCGCCCCGGATACTGGCCCGGATGATGGGTTTGTTCTTTTCCCAACGAATGTCGAGCAGCCCAAAATTGATTTTAACAATCATTTCTCCCATGCGGTGGCGATTAGGCTCTTCGCGGAGTTCGCTCCAGGTATTGGTCAGCCCGCTGGAAGTCAGCTCATACACCTTCTGGCCCAGGCCTTCGGGCGCAAATGCCGAAAGCTCGGACATGTGGCGGTCGCCACTGATGAGTAAAACATTTTTTTACTTTGGTTTTGGCCAGCAGGTCAAAAAAACGCTTTCTTTCCTGGGGAAAATTGGCCCATTTCTCGTAAGGATGCTCTTCGGGGATAAACTGAATGCCACTGCCGATAATGTGCAAAGAAGCCTGGCTGTTTTGGAGTTCCTTTTCCAGCCATTGCCACTGGGTCTCGCCCAGCACCGTTCCGTTCTCATTTGGCAGGTACACTCGGTTTTCACGCACAAGGGGGTCGCGAAAATAGCGGGCATCCAGCAAAATAATCTTTACCTGCTGCTTGCCCTGGCCATACACCTGGGCCGAATAGGCCCCTTCCCGCTGCCGAAGAGGGCTCTCTGCCGCCACCCCCAGGAAATCCAGCATCAGTTGCTGGCTTTCTTTTTTCTTGGGATATTCTTTGCCCCCATCATTTACGCCAAAATCGTGGTCGTCCCAAGTGCCAATGACCGGAGTTTTCTGAATCAAAGCCTGATAATCCGGATGGCTTTTCTGCTTTTCATATTTTTGGCCTAAAACTGTCATATCCTCCGTATCGCCATAGACATTGTCGCCCAGCCAAATCCATAAATCAGGATTTTTTTGAGCGATGACCGACCACAGGGGCTGGGCCTTGTCCTGGTGGCTGCACGAACCCATCGCAATTCGGAAGTTTTTCTGCGCCATTGCCGCAGAGGGCCACAAAAAAATGAGCAGCAAGCCAAAGTAAAGTACTTTTTCATGTTATTCTTCTTTAAGATTCAAAGTTATGGTGAAGCCCGGGCGAATAAGGATGCCACTCAGGAATTTCTCGAAAAATTAATACCCCTCTATTTTACAGATTATCATTTAGGTACAAAAAATAATATTTTCTGCTTGCAATTTTAATGAACGTTCAATATAATTGCAAACAATATGGAAAAACATCAAGACACCAAAACCGAACTCATTCTGAAAGCGGCCCAGGTTTTCAACCAGCAGGGCTATCACCAGGCCAGTATCTCCACCCTGGCCGAGGCTTGCGGCGTAAAAGCGTCCCTTTTTTACTATTACTTTCAAAATAAGGAAGACTTGATGGAGGCCGTGCTGGAATACATCCTGGGCATCAGCACCCAAAAGCTCAAAATAATGGCTGCCGACAATGGCCTGAGCCAGACAGAAAAGCTGGGCAAAATTCGCAGATTTATGGAAAAGCTTTACCTTCATAACCCGGGCGGGTGTATAATGGCCAATACCGTGCTGGAAACCGCGCTTTTTTCTCCCAAGTTTATCGGGGTACTCAAGACTTTTTTCAGTGAATGGATAGAAGCCTATCAACTGCTCTATCAAAGCCACTACCAGGCCGAAAAAGCCCTCGAACTGGCCGAAGCCACCGTGCAGGACATAGAAGGAGGCATTATGCTGATGAAACTCTACGGCGATAAAAAATACCTGATGAATGCCCTGGCCCGTTCTGAAAGGCTTTTGCTATGAAGCGTATGTTTAAAAAGAGATTTGAATGAATATTCAATAAAATTCCAAACCCTATAACCGACCCTCATGAGCACTTTTCATCCTGAACGCACGCTGGCTTTTTTTAACCAAATTAGTCAGCACCATTTCCCGCGCTGCTCGGCATGGAAATTACCGAAGTACGCGAGCAGCACCTGGAGGCCAAAATGACCATCCGCCCGGATTTTTATGCCCCCAATGGCTACCTGCATGCCGGCAGTCTGGTGGGTTTTGCCGATTCGCTGGCGGGCTATGCCACCGTGGCCCATTTTCCTCTCGGAGTAGTTGGTTTCACTACCATTGAGCTAAAAACCAATTTTCTGAGCACCGCCAAAACCGGAGAAGTCTGGGCCATTGCCACCCCGGAACACCTCGGCAAAACCACCCAGGTATGGGATGTCTTGCTCAGGCACGGCGACACGGATAAAAAAATGGCCCTTTTCCGATGCACGCAAATGCTGATTTATCCAGAAAAAAAAGGACAATGAACCGCGCACAATGAACAATGAGCAATCTCTTGAAATGAATTTTACAAAGGCTATCAAACCCTGATGAGCCAAGAACCGCGGGCGGGGGCCAAGTGCTTTGCCAGTGGAAAAGGCCGGGGAGGAAATTTTAACAACACAGATACATTCAAAAAAAAACAAGCCATTATGCACAAAAACAGCACAACTCATCCGGGATTTTTATACCCATTTTCATCAGAGAGATTACCAAAAAATGCGGGCGGCTTATGCCGAGCAGGCCGTTTTTTTTGATGCCTTGTTTACCCTGGAAGGCATTGAGGAAGTAGGGGCTATGTGGCAAATGCTGTGTCAGGCGGCAGGGCCTGATTTTCGCGTGGTTTGCACCCGGGCCGAGGCCGATGAGCACCGGGGCCAGGCCGAATGGGAAGCCTTTTATACATTTTCGCAAACGGGCCGCAAGGTACACAACCGCATTCAGGCAAATTTTGAATTTGAAAATGGCAAAATCAAGTTTCACGAAGATACTTTCCGCTTTTGGCGCTGGGCGACGCAAGCCTTTGGGCCTCTGGGCTGGCTTTTGGGGGGCACCTCCTTTTTCAAAAACAAGGTGCGGGAAAAAGTGAATGCTCGTTTAGAAAAATTTATCCAACAAAACCAGGAAAAATAAATCGCTTTTTCTGAATAAGCCCGATGGATTTGCCCCTGCCCGCAAAGGGTTATGCACCAGTGCAATCAAAAGGTTCCGTAATTTTGCTCAACCCGGCCAATGCTGTTATTGCTTTGAAAAAAGTTGAATATCTTGGCTTTTTCCGAAAAAATTATCGGGATAAATGCCGAAAGAACCGTGCCGGGTGGATTTCAAAGCAAATGCGCAAATCAGTCCTCCTTCGGCTCATTCGTTTTTAATTTAATAAATGGTTGTATCTTTTTTTAAACACAAGTATGGAAATTCAAGCCACGCCCGAACAAAGGGAAAAAGACAAACTTTTTCTGCAAGAAGGAGTAGCCCAGGCTTTGGCCAAGATTGAAGCCAGCACAAAGCCCCAATGGGGCACCTTTGAGGCCCAGGAGATGCTAGAACACCTGGCCGATGCCACGCGCAAGTCGATACTCAAAACCTGGGACCCCGCCCGGGAGGCAAAACCAGAACAGACGAAGTTTAAAGCTTTTTTTTACAGCGAAAAGCCTTTTATGCGCGATTTGCCCAATCCTTTGTTCAAAGAAGGCAAGCCTCCTTTGCAAAACGCTGACCTGGAAGCGGCCAAGCAGGATTTGCAAAATGCCATTAACGAGCTCATTATCCAGTGTGAGAGCCACCCCGAAGTAGAATATTTTCATATCTATGCCGGTAATATGAGCTATACGGACCTGCTTCGCTTTCACGTCAAACATTTCACCCATCATCTCACGCAGTTTGGGGCATTGGCTTAGAGAAATGAAATTAAAAGCAAAAATTCCAACAATACTTTGCCTGACCAAAGCAAAATTTATAAAAACAGCCTTCATTACATGGGGCTGTTTTTCTTAAAAGCTCCTTTTGAATCAAGACTTCGGCGACACAAG
The DNA here is from genome assembly GCA_012031215.1 of Microscillaceae bacterium. GTDB lineage: Bacteria > Bacteroidota > Bacteroidia > Cytophagales > Microscillaceae > JAAUUB01. Next base: position 18,592 of record JAAUUB010000015.1, read on the forward strand.
CGAGTAAGCACACTCAGCCCGTTTCTACTTTTCTGCTGTTGAAATACCTCCGCCCTCATTTTTCAAAAAAAACGAACCCTTTCTTTTGCAAATGCGCTGCTTTCTTTGCCCAGAAAATAATACCTGAATTTACAAAAGCTCATTATTAGCTCCTATTTTTAGGCTTTGGTAATGCCTATAAATTTCATAAATCTGTGGAAGCAATTATACAAAACCAAGCCGTGGTGCTGGGCATCTTAATGGCAATTCTCGCTTTGGTGTTTTGGTCAATGGAACTCAAGGCTCCTTTTTGGCAAAAGTTTTATCAATACGTACCAGCCCTACTGCTTTGCTATTTTTTACCCTCTCTGCTCAATATCACCTGGCTAAAAGGGAGTGCGGGGGCATTTCGGCTGGTTGATGGTGAAAACTCGCCTCTGTATGAGGTAGCTTCCCGTTATCTGCTCCCGGCCAGTCTCATTTTATTGACCCTCAACATTGATTTTCCGGCCTTGCGGCGCTTGGGGCCAAAGGCATTGGTGATGTTTCTGACAGGCACATTGGGCATTATATTGGGCGGGCCGATTGCTTTTTTGATAGTGGCTTGGCTTTCGCCCGAAACCGTAGCGGGAGAGGTTTGGCGAGGACTCACCACCATTGCAGGCAGTTGGATTGGAGGCGGGGCTAATCAGGCCGCTATGAAGGAAGTATTTGCGGTAAACGAAGCCGTTTTTTCGGCCATGATCGCCATCGATGTCATCACGGCCAATATCTGGATGGCCGTTTTACTTTATGGGGCCGGCATTTCGCAAAGCATAGACCAGTGGTTAAAAGCAGATAACCAGGCGGTGGAAGAGGTAAAGCAAAAAGTGGCGGCCTTTGAAGCCCGCACAGCCCGGATTCCCCAATTGTCAGATTGGATGCAGATAGCCGGGCTGGCCTTTGGAGGCGTAGCCCTTGCGCACGCTCTTGCGGACATGATTGCGCCTTACCTGGCCACCCAGGCCCCCTACCTGGAAGCCTTCAGCCTTACCTCAGGATTTTTCTGGATTGTCGTGTTGGCAACCACATTTGGCTTGCTGCTCTCCCTCAGTCCGGCCCGCCAACTGGAAGGCGCGGGGGCTTCCAAGATGGGCAGTCTTTTGTTGTATATCCTGATTGCTACGATTGGCCTGAAAATGGACATCAGCGCCATTTTAGACAAACCCATGCTTTTTGTGCTTGGTTTAATCTGGATGCTGGTACACGCAGTTTTGTTGCTGGGGGTGGCCTGGCTTATCAAAGCTCCTTTTTTCTTTGTGGCCGTGGGGAGCCAAGCCAATGTTGGGGGAGCTGCATCAGCGCCAATAGTAGCCTCGGCTTTTCATCCGGCACTGGCCCCTGTGGGGGTGCTCTTGGCGGTTTTGGGCTATGCTTTGGGTACGTATGGGGCCTGGCTTTGTGGAATTCTTCTGAGGATATTGGCTGTTTAACCAAGGTTTTGAAAGAACAAAAAATTAGCTTGTTAAAATTGGCTAAAATTTGAGTTTTTAGCCTTTTCAACCCTTATATTAAAGGCCCCCTATAATTATAGTACACAAGCAATGATAAAAGAAGCCCCCCATTTCCTCGTTAAGCCCACTGAACTCGAACTGGAAGGCAAGGTTTTTAGATTTGTCTGCCTGGCCATTAACCTATTTGTAGTGTCTGTATTATTGAACGATTTGCTACTGGGTAGTCTGCAAATTACCCTCTGGCTTGATTCCATTTCACTGATTCTACTGAGTACATTCAATTATCTGGCTTGGTTTTTCCCCTATCGCCGAAGGATTGTATTGACTTATTTTTTCCTATTGTTGCTCATCAGTACCCTCTCCTGGTTTATCCTCGGGGGTATGCGTGGCCCCAGTGGTTTCAATTTTTTGGCCTTATCGGCTGTGTCGATTGTCGCAATCAAAAAGCCACATTTATATTATTTTTCGGCTTTTTTCTATATAATTATTCTGTGTTTGACATTCATTGAGGTCTGGCATCCAGACTGGGTTAATCATGAACTTGACCCAAGCACAGAATTCTCTCTTCCCATTAGTTTTGTATTGGTGTCTTTCTCCTTAATGTTGATTGTCATTTATCTCAAAAATCAATATGATGGGGAAAGAGCATTGATTTTATCACAAAACAAATTACTGGCGGACAATAACCAATTGATTGCCGCCCAAAACGAAGAACTCAACAACAACAGGAGGAAATTGAAAAATCAACCTGATACTGGAAGAAAAGGTGAGAAGCCGCACCTCTGCCCTGGAACTCAAAAACCGGCAATTGGCCGAATTTGCCTTTCTCAATGCCCATAAGCTCCGGGGGCCACTGACCCGCATGGTAGGCCTGATGAATGTGCTCAATTTGGGCAACTCTCTGAATCAAGAACAAAAGCACTATCTCCAGTTGATGCGCCTCTCTTCGGAGGAACTGGACGAAATCATCAAAGTCATCAACCAGAAACTTGAAGAGGAGGTAGAATAAGGCAAATATTCAGTCTTTCGTTTTAACATTTCGTCTTGCCTAAGGGTTAGATTCTGGTAGATAACAAAATGTCTTTCCTTACCAAGCCAATTTATGAGCGCCAATATTCATTTTCTTGCCGGAATGGAAAAATGCCGGCAAGAACAATACGCCGAGGCCATTCAAGATTTTACCCAATCCATCTACTTAGCTCCCCAACACCTGGAGAGTTATTTTAACCGGGGGCTGGCCCGTTTGTCCTTAGGCCTTTATCAGGAGGCTCTCAAAGATTTTGATGATGCGCTGATACTTTCCCCCAAAAATGCCCGGGTATTTGGCGAAAGAGCAGTTGCCCGCCACCATCTCAAAGACCAAAAAGGTGCCATTGAGGACCTTAACGAAGCCCTGCGCCTTGAGCCAGATAATCCCTATCGCTATGCCAGCCGGGCCTACATCCGGGCTTTCATCGGCGATACCCAAGGGGCCATAGATGATTACGCGCAAGCCCTTCGCCTTGACCCCGAAGATGCCGTATCGCTCAACAACCTGGGCCTTTTAGAAGAAAAACTGGGCTACACCACTGAGGCCCGAAAACATTTTGCCCAGGCCGATGCCCTTGCCGATGCAGGCAAGACTTTTGAAAAACCCGATTTGGAGGAAATATTGCGCCAACACGAAGCCAAAGAAGCGCTACGCACAGCCAGTAAGCAACACCAAACCCAACCCAAAGGTACAGGCCCAACTACCCCGGTGATTGGCCACCGTTGGGCCATTATCAAATCGGTATTCACATCCGGCAAAGTTTTCCAGGAGTTTATTAATTTTGTCAAAAATGGTCTCCGAACTCCAAAAAACAAGTCCTGATGCGCGCTTCTCACACTTTCTTATTACTAAGTTTTTTTTGCTCTCTGGCAGCCTGCCGACCCCATTTCTTCGAAAAATATCACAAAATCCCCGAAGCCCGCTGGGACAAGACCAAGCCACTCGAATACCTGGTGCCGGTGCGGGAGGTTGGCAAGAATTATCGCCTCACTTTATTGCTGAGCCATTTTGCCAATATCAAAGTGCCTGAAATCCAGGTATTAGTGCAAATCAAAAACGCCACGGGTGAGCAAATACTGAAACAAACCTACCAAATCCGTCTTAAAAAATGAAGCCGGAGAACCCCTCGGAGAAGTGGCGGGCGGCTATGCTGACTGGGCCGAGGTTTTGTCCGAATCCCTAGCCCTGCCCCAGGCGGGTGATTATGATTTTTCATCTCGCAGAGTACCGACCTCCCCGTGCTGGAAGGGCTAACGCGGGTGGGCCTGCGGGTAGATGTGGCCCAGCCTTGATAAGGCTTTTTCATTGCTTAGAGATGATATTTGGCAAATTCGCGAAAAAGGCCACAATCCCCTTATAGATTAATAATAGACAGAAAACAATAGTTTTCCCTGGTATTAAGCCCAAAAACCCCATGGAAAAAAACAAAAACCTTATCTGGTGCTTACTTTGTCTGGGCCTGGCGGCCTGTGGCTCAGGAAAAAAAGACCTCAGCCAAAAGACACTCGATACGCCCAATGCCCAAAATGCTGTCGAGAAAAGCCGGGCCGAGGGAAATGCCTCCGCCACAAGTCCTACAAGGGGGATATATGCCTACCGCAGCGAAAAAAGTGTGGAAAAGCTATTTGTAGAATACGATTCGTCGGGTGCAGTACGCCGCCTTCGCTACCAAAGCGGCCAGGATACTTCGCCAGTAAAACTCAAGATTCTTAATCCTGGCGATGAAACAATGGCTTTTAAAACTGAGCGCGAGGACAACAAAGAAAAATTAACTTTCAGCTCGGTGGGCCTGCTGGGAGCCAGCCTAGAGATGGCAGAAGGCGAAAGCCTGCTTTTTTCTCCGGAGATAATATGCCGCGCCCCCGACGGACAGTTGTTCATCACCTCAGGAGGGCCTTATTTCGTGCCTTTTTTTTATGCAAAAGGAGAAGGCCAGCCTTTTCAGCTTATAACTTTATTAAGTCCCGACACGCCCCCTGTCAGTGAAGGCAATGATTCCGTATTTGAGGCTACCATATCGGGTCGTCCGGGTAGGTTTAAAATCATCTGCAAGGCCTATGAAGAAAATAATCCTCTCACCCGGATTGTGCTACGAGATGAAAAAGGAGAAGAAACACGCTTTACGGAAGAGTAACCAAACTTCCAAGGCTTTAGCCAAAGCCTGGCCTCTCTCTTATGAGCTTCAGGAAGTTTTGTAAATGGTATTTTGAAGGCGGCTGGCTATCTCTTGCTGAACAGCCTTGAGTCGGATGGCTTGTTGGAGGGCCTGGTCTTGGGCTGCTTCGGTAATGGCCTGAATCAGGGCTTGCTCGTTTTCTTTTTGCATTTTCTGAAGATGATACAACTTCAGCCTTAATACATGCTCAACGGCGCGTGGCAAGAGCAAGTCTTGTTCTTGTGGGGTATGAACGTGAAATTTTTCGGCCCAATGCTGGCTAATTGGGTAATGCTCAGCCAATAAATCGGCCAGAAAGGCTTTGTGCTTTGGCGGGGCCATTCCCAGAAAAGATTTAGGCACAATGGTTTGGCCGGCTTTTATGGCCTGGCACAATTGGCCAAACAGTTCTCGGCAGGCCGGGTCTTCAAAGGTAATTTCTTCCAGTTCTTGCCGGAAAAACTGACCCAGTTTTAGCCCGTTTTCTTCTAAGAGTACATCTGAATAGAGTAAAAAAAGTCGGAGAACAGCTTTTTCTTGGGGATAGGCGGCGGAAACGGCCTGGACAGCCTCTTCGGTTTCTTGATCGGGCGAGCTGGGCGTTGCCACATCGGGCAGCAAAGGCTTAGGAACAGCCTCCCGGCGCAAAAGCAGGTTGCCTTCCCGAATGAGCGTGGCTTCATCAATGTCCAAAATACGGCTACAGGCCTGAAAAAAGACCCTTCTTTTGATTTCATCCGGAATGAGGACAATGCTTTGCACCACCTCCCGAATAGTTTCCGCCTTTCGCAGAGGGTCGTGGCGGGCTTCTTGTTGGAGCAGGCTTGCCTTATAGGTGATAAAATCCTGGCTTTCGCGGTGGAGGAATTCCCCAAAAGCGGTGGGGCCAATCTTATGGACATAGCTGTCCGGGTCTTGGCCTTCGGGAAAAAGCACCACGCGCACATCCAGTCCCTGGGCCAGAATAAGGTCAATGCCGCGTTGGGAAGCTTTCAGGCCGGCCGCATCCCCATCGTAAAGCACCGTAACCTGATGGCAAAAGCGCTTCATGAGCCGGATTTGCGCTTCGGTGAGGGCTGTGCCTGAGGAGGCGACCACATTCTCGATGCCCGCCTGGTGCAGGGAAATCACGTCGGTATAGCCTTCTACGAGATAGCAGTTGTTTTGCTCGCGGATGGCTTTTTTGGCCTGAAAGATGCCATATAAAACCTGGCTTTTGTGATAAACCGGTGTTTCGGGCGAGTTGAGGTATTTGGCCTGTTTAGGGTCTTTTTTGAGCAGGCGTGCGCCAAAGGCAATGGGCCGTCCGGCCAGGTTATGAATCGGAAAGATGACCCGGTCCCGAAAACGGTCAAAAGCCTTGCCCTCTTCTTTGCGGATAATCAAGCCTGCTTTCTCGAGCACCTCGACCGAAAAGCCCTGCGTGCTCGCTGCTTTGAGCAATCCATCCCAAGCCTCGCTGCTGAAGCCGAGGCCAAATTTTTCAATTACCGGATTCTTGAAACCACGTTCGCGCAGGTATGCCAGCCCGAGGGCCTGCCCCAATTCCGAGTGAAGGAGAAGCTTTTGAAAATATTGCTGGGCAAAATCGAGGGCCACGAGCAGGCTTTCCTGTTCTTTTTGAGCCGCCCGGTCTTCGTCGCTCAGGCTTATTTCAGTTTGTAGCTCGATTTGGTATTTTTTGGCCAGGTATTGCAGTGCCTCTACATACGTACACTGCTCTATTTCCATAACAAAACTGATGGAGTCGCCCGCCCGGCCACAGCCAAAGCATTTATAAATGCCCCGACTGGGCGAGACCGAAAAAGAAGGGGTCTTTTCCTGATGAAAGGGGCAACAAGCCGTCCAATTGCTGCCCTTTTTTTTGAGGGCCACAAAATCCTGTACCACTTCCAGTATATCGGACTGCTGTTGAATTCTTTGTACGGTCTCTTCGGCAATGCGCATAATTCTTTAATCAATTCACCAACAATAATCATAACGAAAAAAAATACCGCCACTAAGGGCGGCGGCATTTTGGTTCACAAGAATTAATTTTGGTGTCAAAAATATTTCGGGAGAAACACTCAAATACCTTTTTTGGCATTTAACTTGCTTAAAATATTGTAATTTGGTGTCATTTTTGGTGAAACAGGCCATTCGCTCATACGGAACGGATGCCTGTTTTCTTTTTGCATACTGGCTGCTAATTTATCAAATAAAATTTTAAAAGCTTGTTTTTTGGACTTTCATTTTAAATTTAATTTAATGGTGTCTTTTCTCTGACTCAATGAGGACATTCATTCTTTTATTTGAAAGAAAACAATTTACGACTTGGTTAAAAATTATCTGAAAAGCATTCTGTTTGCGCACAAAAACCCAAAGTCAAAATGATAACAACTGTGCTTGCCTGTTCAAAGTGTGGGAGCAGCAACCATTTGAGATAAGCCACACGATGGTAGGTAAATAATCCAAATAAAGCTAAAATTTTAATGGCTTTGAAGTCCACTCACTAGGCCGCCAAACCTAAAGCCGTTCTGGAAATAGATGAGCTATTCATTTATGTATGTCTGATTGAAAATCAAGCAAATACGCAGTCGGATAGCGGAAAACAGATAAAACAGACAAAGCGCATGAAGCCCTTTAAGCGTTTTTGGCGAAAACTACCTTACTTTCACGAGGGGTTTTAAGTATCTCCGATTTTTGAAAATATAATACTTCTCTGCCCCAAGAAAGCCACAGAAAGGAAGGCGAAGAATGCGGGCCACTGCCGACGTAGAAAGACTCAATACTAGCATTTGAAAAAGATTGTGCCGATTGGCTCGTAAAACCTTGTCCCCCTCTCAAAAAGAGTATAGGCTGACCTTACATTTCAAGCTTCGGGCCTAACTTTAAGCTGCACGCTATCCGTCAAAAACTAATATCACCAAAAATCATTGCCAAAATGTGAAATACATCTTGCGCTGGGTAGGGCGAGCATTTATGGCTTTGTGCAAAACGGCCCTGCATCAATAAAGTAAAGCCTTGTGATAAGGACCGCTTTTCGTAATTTGCGCCTCTAATATGAAACCCCAACCTTATGCAAATCCAATCTTTTCTCAAATGGATGGCCTTATTTTGTGTGGCCAGCTTTTTATCAGGAGCGGGCTGTGGTGGCGGCAAATCGGCCCCTGGCACTGCTTCTCCGCCCGTCCGAGAAGTGCCCGAAGCCGCCCAGGTAGCCCAGGCTTTTATGGACAAACTCAAAGAGGGCAAGCTCAAAGAAATGGATGAGTTACTGAGTGAAAATGCCCAAAAAATACTGGCCCCTTTGGCTCAGGAGCAGGCCAGTCTCCAAAACTACCTGCCCAAGTCAAAGCCGCCCGTGGTCTGTGAGGTGATATCGCATGTTCGCTTGCCCGATGACCGCTGCCGGGCCAAATGTCGGGTGCGGGTGGGCAAAATCTATCGCGAAATCCCAGTGATATTGCGCCTGCACCCCAAGAAGAAACGCTGGTGTGTAGATGAACTGGAAGAGGAGGACTTTCCCGAAGCCTGCCGCTATGTGTGTTATGCCAATGCTTATCCGGTATTAATCGCTCAACGCGATTGTGAAATTCGGGTGCAACAAATTATTATCAAACCAGGCCCCCTTATCATTCGCGAAAAAGACCAAAGAAGACACCCCGGAAAAGGCTACGGAGCAAAACGAAAATTTGGTGGCGATGACGATGACGGAGATTAAAAATAATCCGTTTTTTTGATGCAAACACCCAGGCTTCATCCTGGGTGTTTTTTTGGATGGCATACACAAAAAGAATTTCATTTATGCCCAAGGGGTGCAACCATTTGCTAAACCAGCAGTCTTTGGAAAGAATAAAGGTTTTTGAAACGAGCCGCACAATCATATACCCAAATGTAAGCCAAAACCACAAGATGTTGAAAATCAGAAACCAAGCTCCGCCCGATACACACGGAGCACTCGTGGAGGCCTGCCGCCGGGGAGACCCCAATGCCCAAAGGCGGCTATACGAACAGTACGCTTCGGCCATGTTTACCATCTGTATGCGGATGACCAACCAACGCGACGAAGCCGAGGATATTCTCCAGGAAGCTTTTTGCGATGCCTTCCGTAGGATTAATTCTTTTAAAGGCGAGTCAACTTTTGGGGCCTGGCTCAAGCGCATTGTCATCAATCGAAGTATTAACCATCTCAAAAGAAAACGCCTGGACTGGGTAAGCCTCGAGGGGCGCGATTTTAGGGAAGAAGAAGAAGGGCCGGAAGCAGAAACGACCACCCATTGGGAAGTGCAAAAAGTGCATCGTGGTATTCAGGCTTTGCCCGATGGCTTCCGGATGGTGCTCACGCTTTATCTTATTGAGGGCTATGACCACGGCGAAATTGCCGAAATACTCAACATCAGTGAATCTACCTCCAAATCACAATACAACCGAGCCAAGAAAAGATTGCTAAAAATTCTACAAACAGAAAACTAAACCCAACACCAGGTATTTATATTTTGAATCATTGATTTTTGCATTATGAAAAAAGAACTTTCCGATAAACAGTTAGAAGATTTTATCCGACAACACCGCGAAGACCTCCAACATCAGTTTGTGCCTTCGCCCGGCCTTTGGAACAAACTCGAGAAGGAGCTGCATCCTAAGGCCCCCAGGCTCATCACGATTCGCTACACGCACCTCCGCAACCTGGCCGCTTTTGTGTTGTTGTGTCTGGCAATTGGCCTCGGGCTTTGGTGGTCAAAAAGCGCGCCTTCCGAAAACGCGCCATCGCTCTCGCTGGCCGCTTTGCATCCCCACCTGGCCGAAGCCGAACAGTATTACAGCCGGGTCATTGCCGAAAAAAGAGCCAAAATAAACCACTATCCGCTCGAGCAAATGGGCCTGTATGATGAATTTCAAGGCGACCTGAATGAACTGGACGAAATGTATCGCCAACTAAAGACCGAACTTTTGCAAGGCCCGGCCCCGGAATCCGTACAGGATGCGATGATACAAAATTTACAGATGCGTCTCCGGGTACTTAACCAGCAATTGGAAGTTTTAGAAAAAATGAAAGATTATCAAAAATCCATTCCCCATGAAAAACAAATTTTTTAAATCCCGACTTCCTATTGCCGGGGCCTTGTGGTGGGTTTTTACACTGAGCGCCGCAGCTCAGGTAAAACAAAGTAAAACCCTGCAACACAATTTTCCCTTGAGTGGGTCCAGCAGTCTGAGTATTATCAACAAATACGGCCAGATTCACGTCAATACGGCTCCGGTAGCCCAGATACAGATCAAAATCCTGATTACAGCCGATGCAAAAAATACCGAAACCGCCCAAAAAATCCTCAGTGGCCTGGAGGTAAAAGTGCAAAGCGGCCCCCAGATTAGCTTGGAAACCGTGGCCTCGCTGGGCTGGAAGAACCTGATGAACGAAGTGCAGATACAGTCTTTGCAAGGCAATCAAACGGTTCCTGTCAAAACCAGTTCAAAGGCCGATTATCAGGTAGATTATACCATTACAATGCCCGAAAACTTCCCCCTCAGCCTCAATAACCGCTTTGGAGGGATTTATGTAGGCAAGCATACCGGGCGGCTTCAGCTTTGGCTGGAATATGGCAGCCTCAAAACTGGCCGCCTTGAGGGCAATGACAAAAAGATTGTGAATGTAAAATTTGGCAATGCCGATATTGACTATGCCGAAGAAGCCGAGATTACGATGGCCTATTCCACCCTTCGGCTCAATCAAGCCCAGCGAATCTATTTTGAAGGCAAATACGGGAACGCCGAAATAGGGCAAGTCCACCATATTACGGGCAGTTCGGCTTATTCACAGTTTCAACTGAGCACATTGACCGGAAATCTGACGATGAGTACCCGCCACGACGGTCGCTTTCAGGTGGGGCCAGTGGCCAACCGCTTCGGGCAGGTCGAAATCACGGGCGAATACAGCCAGATAAGCCTTACTATGGCTCCCGAAGCCAGCTATAATTTTGAGTTTGACCTGAAATATGCCCGCCTGGAAGGCTCTCAAAACGGTTTTCAGTTTCAACACAAGCAGGAGGCCAATACCTCCGCCTTTTATCAGGGCAGGAAAGGCTCTGGTGGCAGTAGTCGTCTTAAGGTCGTTTCTCGCTATGGCGATGTGAGCCTGCTTTAAAATTTTCCCGCCGGGTTTTGGGTAGTATACACTTGCCTGCAACCCGGCGGAACCATTACAATACGATTGGGCTAGGCCAGAAGCCAGTCCAAGGCCTCGGTCTCTGTCTCAAAAAAACTTACCTCATAATAAGGCATTTTGAATTCTTCGGTCATCAACTCGAGAGAGGTCTGGGCAAATACATCCGGGCTGCTGAGATAAGCTAGCTTTTTGGTATTGCCTTCGCGCATTGCTTTGTTGACCACCTCGCCCATCCAGTTGTGCATTTCCACAGCCATTACGTACTCTAAGTGTTGGGTATCCACGATGACATAGAGTGGTTGGGTCGAGATGTGATAGCGTTGTACTAACAAAGCATACTCCCGAAAAAGCGCATCATTGTCTGTAAATGCTTGGTTACGGTTATTCCAGGTGTGCCGGAAGAGCCTAAGGTCAGGGTCAAAAGAAATGCGAAGATTTTGATTTTCGTAAAGCTTCGTGAAATTAAGCGGATTGAGAATAGTGGCCATGGAAATGAAACTTGATTAGGCACTAAAAAACATTCATTCTATCTTTATTAAAATGAGTTTTTTGTAGAAGAGTTCAATCTTTGGGCCAGTATTTTTCTACAAATGTCGCTTTAATGCCCAACTCGGAGGGCTGAAAATATTGCGCCAGTAAACGCCAGGCCGTATCGAGCATAGTTTCTACTTCCAGATTAACATCTATTTCCAATAACTGCAGGCCGTATTCGCGGGCAAAATCCAGGCTCCGGCGATCATAGTCGCTCAGGTCAAAGCCATTCTCAAGCTTGGTGCGGGCATTGGCCGCATCAGCATAGAGGCGTACGGCGGCGTTCATTACCTGGGGATGGTCTTCACGGGTTTTTTTTCCTATTACGAGTTGCTTCAGGCGCGAAAGACTTCGAAAAGGATCCACAATCACCCGGTTGATGGTAGCATCATAGCGCAGGAAAAGCTGCCCTTCGGTAATATAACCTGTATTATCAGGAATGGCGTGGGTGATATCTCCACCCGCCAGGGTCGTTACGGCAATAATGGTAATAGAGCCCCCCTCGGGCAGTTGAACGGCCTTTTCGTAAATTCGGGCCAAGTCGCTGTAGAGCGAGCCGGGCATGCTGTCTTTGGAGGGGATTTGGTCCATCCGATTGGCAACGATGCTGAGGGCATCGGCATAGAGGGTCATATCAGTAAGCAATACCAGCACTTTGGCATGCTGGCCAACCGCAAAGTATTCGGCTACGGTCAGGGCGGTGTCCGGGATAAGCAAGCGTTCTACGGGCGGGTCTTCGGTGGTATTGATAAAGCTGACGGTGCGGTCGAGGTGGCCACTGTTTTCAAAGACCTTTCGGTAAAAGAGATAATCATCATTAAGCAGGCCCATACCCCCTAGCACAATCACATCGGCCTGGGCGCGGGTAGCCACTGTGGCCAGTACGTGGTTATAGGGCTCGTTGGGGTCGGCAAAAAAAGGGATTTTTTGCCCCGTAACAAGGGTATTGTTCAGGTCAATGCCCGCAATACCAGTTCGCAGCAGTTCGGAAGGTTGCCGTCGCTTGACCGGGTTGACTGAGGGGCCGCCAATCTCTATCATTTCGCCTTCTACCGGGGGCCCGCCATCAATGGGCTGGGCGTAGGCATCAAAAAAACGCCCCAAAAGCGCCTGGCTCACAGCTACCTGCGGGGGATGCCCCAAAAAAACCACTTCGGAATTGGTCTTTAAGCCTTCGGTGCCCGCAAATACTTGTAAAGTTACTTTTTCACCTTTAATCTTGACTACCTGCGCCAGCCGGCCGTCTATCTGTGCCAGTTCTTCGTAGCCCACCCCTTCGGCCCGGAGCGTACAAGTGGCCTTGGTGATGTCGTCTATCTGGGTATAAATGCGTTGAAAGGCTTTTACCTGCATAGTTTTGCTCGTTTTTTATGGCTTGAATTTATGCATTTTTTCCTGTTTGCCAATAAAAACCCGAAAAGCTTTCTCCCCCAATACTAAAGGGCGAGCTACAAAAAAACCGGCCAAAAGTAAGTTTGAACCGGTTTTTGGGCGATTGTGCAAGTCTTGGTTTTTTAGAGGGCCAGTTTATTGTAGTGAATCTCGAGCATATCCTTAAACTTTTTGGCTTCTTTGGACTGCTTGTTTTCCTCCATAATCAGCGAAAGGCGTTGCAGGATGTGCAGATTAGTAGAAACCTCCACTTCGTCTGGGGCTTCACGATTGGCCTGATAACGCAGCATTTCGTCGGCGCGGCGGCCCATCACCCCGGCGATTTCCTGGGCTTTTTTGCTTTGCTTCACCCGAAACAAAACATCTACAAAATCAACCGAATACACATCATAAGGAATCACCTGGTCCGGGATTTTGGCCAGGCAGAATGCCACAACTTTTTTGGCTTTTTCGGCCTTTCCTTCCTCGAGCAGTCCTTGGGCCAGTTCTACAAAGGCTTTGCGCAAGTTGATGGTAAAGCGCTGATAGTTTTCATCGTAATACGAATTAGGATTATTCAGTTCGCGATAATAAAAACGCTCGGTCAGGTTTTTATACATTATCTCGGTATTGGTAAAACCTTGATTGGCCCCTACCACCCGGAAAGGCATCAGGCGCAAAGCCAGGCCTTCGCGTTGCATAAACTCGCGCAAATCCAGATAACTGGAATTGCCCAGAGTTGTAGAAAAATAAATGGGGCGTTCCCAATTATTGCTTGCGATGATGTCGAGCATAATAAGGTCGCTTTTATACAGGTCATTGCGGCGCAGGTTCCACTCGAGATAATTTTTCAGAAGAGGCAGTTTATCCTTAGGCACAAAACCCATCTTACGAACCTTTTCTGCATCTACTTTCAGTTTGAGCTTTTGGCTAGGAAAAATACTGATTTCTTCTTCGCTTTCGCCTCCCCCGATGACGGCCCGGATGCGGTTGTCGTTTTTAGCCAGCAGCTCGAGATACGCTTTTAAGTCCATTCCCTTTTTATCCAGGTCTTCCAACACATCAGGGGCCAGGTTTGGGGTAATGCGCCAGGCTTTGGGATAGAGAATCTGGTCGTTTTTGCCCGTTGTGTAGCTTTCAGAGGGCAGCGAAATAGGCAAGGCCGCCGATTGATAAGTCGCCCGCTTCATTTGGTCAATATACCAATCCGTGCCCAGCAAACTCAGATTACACACCCGCACGTCTGTTCGAAAACCTTCCACCTCTTGCACATACCAAAGGGGGAAGGTATCGTTGTCGCCGCCGGTAAACAAAATGGCATTGGGAGCGCAGGAATTGAGAAGGTTTTTGGCCGAATCTACCGAATGATAACGGTTAGAGCGGTCGTGGTCGTCCCAGTTTTCAACTACCATAATTCCCGGTACAATCAGCCCCAGAGCTAGGGCATTTATTCCGGCAATTTGCAGATTGCTGCCAAACCGGGTGAAAATCTCTGCCAAAAACATAACGCCAAGACCTATCCACATTGCGAAGACATAAAATGATCCCACATAAATATAATCCCGCTCACGAGGCTCCACGGGGGGCAGGTTGAGATAGAGCACCAGGGCAATGCCTGTCAGGAAAAACAAAAGCAGGGTTATCAGGAAAACTGGGCGGCTGCGCATATATACATAGGCCAAGCCCAGCAGGCCGAGCAAAAGCGGTAAGGCATAGTATTGGTTTCGGCCAGCATTTTGGGCCAGTACTTCGGGCAATCCCTGGGAATTGGCCAGGGGGCTGAGGCCTCCCGCCCCTTCTAGGTCGCTTTCGCGGCCCACGAAATTCCAGAAAAAATACCGGAAATACATCCGGCCCAGTTGGTCGGTAAAGAAAAAAAACAAATTATCGCCCATACTGGGTTTAAATCCTTCGGGCAGTTCTCGGTCAGCCCCATACAATTTGCGAATATAAATTTCCCGGTGATTGTCCTGGCGGCTGTAGATACGCGGAAAAAGCAAATTATCATCATAGACATAGGCTTTCCGCTCATCGTAAAGTTCGTAGATGCCTTTTTCGCGGTTCATCCGGTAGAGCTTGCCTTTGCTTATCTGCACAGGGGCCCCATCCGAAGTACGCTTTACATCGGAGTTGAAAGTGGGGCCATAAAAGAGTGGTCGGTCGCCATACTGCTCACGCTTGAGGTAAGACACAAACTTGATGATGTCGCTGGGGTCATTTTCATTGATAGGCGGGTTGTAATTGGCCCGAATCAGCACGATGCCATAAGAAGCGTAGCCAATCAGAATGAAAGCCAGCGAGAGCAAAGTCGTATTGGCCAGGACTTTGCCTTTGGTTTGGGTATAATAAATACCATACACCAGCCCCCCTACCAACAACACACTGATGAAGCTAATGCCCGCCCCAAAAGGCAGGCCCAGGCTATTGACAAAAAATATCTCAAAATTGCCCGCTAAGGAGGGCAGGCCCGGAATCACCCCTTCCAAAATGACAATGATAATGGCCCCACTGATGGCCAGTGCCAAAAGTAAGCCCCATTGGGTATGCACAGTATATTTTTTATAATAATATATCAATCCCAGGGCCGGGATGGTAACCAGGTTGAGCAAGTGAACACCAATGGAAAGCCCCATGGTGTAGGCAATCATTATCAACCAGCGGTTGGCCGCCGAATCGTCCTCAATGAGCTCCCATCTGAGCATTGCCCATACCACAAAAGCCGTAAAAAGCGAAGACATCGCATATACTTCGGCTTCAACCGCCGAAAACCAAAACGAATCGGAAAAGGTATAGGCCAAAGAACCTACAAATCCAGCCCCCATCAAAGGAATTAGCTGGGCAGATGTGATATTCTGAGGGCTTGCGCCGGGCAACAGCTTAATGCCCAGGAGGGTAATGCTCCAAAACATAAACAAGATAGTGAAGGCACTACACAAAGCCGAAGATACATTCACCCAAAAAGCGACATGATACACATCGTGGGCCAGCATAGAAAAAATACGATTGAACAAAAGGAAAAAAGGTGCTCCAGGAGGATGAGGTACTTCCAGCTTATAGGCACAGGCGATAAATTCGCCGCAGTCCCAGAAACTGGCCGTATCTTCAACCGTAATGAGATATACACTGGCCGCAATGCCAAAAACCGCCCAACCTGCTACGTTATTTACCAAGCGAAAATTACTATTTGTGCCTGATTCTGGTTTCATAGGGGTTTGTTTGACTTGTAAAGATTCTTTTCGCATTTTTCTAAATAATCGTTTTGCTTGCGAAAATAAGAAACTATGCGCGATTCACTAAATTTTTTAAAATACTTTAACGATTGGGGGGGCCTGCCCGACTATTTCGGGCTTTGTACCTTTTTGGTTTTTTTACAAAATTCGCTCGGGATTGGCCTGCACAAAATTGCCCAGCCAGTAGCTTTGGGTCGGGCTGTTCCGCTTTGAAAAAAATGGCAAACAGCCACCGCCAGCGCATCGGTAGCATCCAGCAAGGCGTGTTCGTCCTCAAAACGGAGGATTTGTTTTAGCATCGCCGCCACTTGTTCTTTGGATGCATCGCCGCGCCCGGTAACCGATTGCTTGATGGCCCGGGGGGCATATTCCCGAATCGGGATGTCCTGCACCAGCGCAGCCGCCATTGCTACCCCCTGGGCCCGCCCCAGCTTTAGAGCCACCTGCACATTTTTGCCATAAAAAGGGGCTTCCAGGGCCATTTCATCTGGGTGATATTCGCGGATAAGTTCGGTGGTGCGTTCAGAAATTTTTCGTAGTTTAATAGCCTGGTTGGTATATTTTTTTAAATGAATCACGCCATAGCAGAGCATCGTGAGCTGTGGTCCTTCGGCTTTGAGCAGCCCATAGCCCATGACCTGAGTGCCAGGATCAATGCCCATGATGATACGCTCGGCTTGTGTTTGCTTCATCTTCTTAACTTTGCTCACAAAATTAGCCGTTTTATTGAGCAATCCCTCCCTTTGGCAAAAATATTTGTCAAAATCGCTCCATTTCGCGGTTCTTGCCCACAAGGGTCGCAGCTGGCGAGGCATTGGCTAAATTTGTTTAAAATTGCATCACTTTGTATGGCAAAAATGAAGATATGAAAGAAATATTGAACCGACTTTTTGAGCATCAGACCCTGAGCAAGGCCGAAGCCACTGATATACTTAAAAATCTGGCCCTGGGCCAATACAACGCGGCCCAGATTGCTTCCTTCCTTACCGTGTATATGATGCGCAATATCACGGTGGAGGAGTTGGAAGGTTTTCGGGAGGCCATGCTTTCGCTTTGCATTGCCACTGATTTATCAGCTTATGCGCCCATGGATTTGTGCGGCACAGGCGGGGATGGCAAAAACACCTTTAATATCTCTACGCTTTCGGCCTTTGTGGTGGCCGCCAGTGGGGTGAAAGTGGCCAAGCATGGCAATCATGGCGTTTCCTCCGTTTCAGGCTCTTCTACCGTGCTTGAGTATTTTGGCGTGCAATTCAGTGCCGCAAGAGAAGACCTGGAGCGCTCGCTTGAAGCCACCAACCTGTGCTTTTTGCATGCCCCCTTGTTTCACCCGGCCATGAAGAATGTAGGGCCTATCCGGCGCGATTTAGGCGTAAAAACATTCTTTAATATGCTTGGCCCTATGGTCAACCCGGCTTTTCCGACCACGCAACTGGTTGGGGTTTTTAGTCTTGAGCTGGCCCGGTTATACAATTATCTCTACCAGCGCAATCCGGTTCACTACCTGATTGTACACGCCTTGGATGGTTACGATGAAGTTTCGCTCACCGGAGAAGTAAAAATATTAGGAAGAGGAAGGGAAGAAATTTTGCAGCCCACTGATTTTGGCTTGTCGCGGCTTCGGCCCGATGAGATTTATGGGGGAAATAGCGTGGCGGCTTCGGCGCGGGTATTTGCAGCAATTTTGCGGGGCGAAGGCAGTCTAGCCCAGCAAGCGGCAGTAGCGGCCAATGCCGGGCTGGCTATTCACTGCGCCCACCCGGAAATGGGCCTGGAAGATTGTGTGGGACTGGCGCAGGAAAACCTGGTTTCGGGAAAGGCGCTGGCCACTTTCGAGAAGTTTCTGGCCTATAACCAGTAGGTTAATCAGGGTACAAAAAAAGAAACCACTTTCCTTTATAAAAGAAAGTGGTTTTCGTGAGTCAATAAGATTACTGGCGGGCTATCTTGGCCTCAATAGAATGGCGGGTGTGAGGCACAGCCCGCAGGCGTTCCTTAGGGATGAGTTTGCCCGTATCTACACAAATACCGTAAGTGCCATTTTGATACGTATCAAGGCCATTTCCAATTGTTCGATAAATTTCTTTTGTCGAGCGGCCAGTTGGTTCATATTTTCCTTTTCGGCAGTTTCGGCACTATCTTCCAAAAGCTTAGAACCGCCGATGGTGCCATCAATGCCTTCGTCATTGCGGCGTGAGATGCTGGCCATGATATAAGTCAATTCTTTGCGGGCATCCTCCAGTTTGTGGTTGATAATTTCTTCAAACTCACGCAGTTCTTCGGCGGAGTAGCGTTGTTTTTCTTCCTGGTTCATCATCATTTTCAATATTTAAGAGACCTACAAAATGTAAACAAACAAAAGATGTAAGGATGAGGTGATTTTGCCTGCTTGTCAGAAAATTTTTGCAAAGGTAGGGATTTTGTACTGAATCTAAAGGTCAATCGTGCGGATTCAAAACGTTGCTTTCTAAAAAAATATATTTTTCCTAAATGGTATTTTTTGATGAATTTGTAGGCACTGATTTTCAATAACTTCCATAACAGGCCGATTTATGCTTTCTAATCATTCTGGGGCTTACCTATGTCTATTAGCCGCGGGCAAGGCCCACTACCGGAAAAAAGGCAGCCGTTTTTTGGCCTTTGCCCTCCCGGTCCAAAACGAAACCGAGGTAGAATCCCATCTCCGGCAACTTCGTCAGGAACATCCACAAGCCACTCACCACTGCTATGCCTATAGCCTAGGCCCGGCCCCGCCTCGCACCCGGGCCCACGACGACGGCGAACCCAAACACAGTGCTGGCACGCCCATTCTCCAGCAAATCCGGGCCCGAAACCTTAGTGATGTGCTGGTAGTAGTGGTGCGCTATTTTGGCGGAACCAAGCTGGGGGTGAGTGGGCTGGTGCAGGCTTACAAAACCGCGGCGCAAGCGGCCCTCCAAATGGCTCCCACTACCTGGCGAATACCCCAGGTGCAGCTCGAAATCCGGTATGCCTACGAACAGGCCGCCCGGATACAGCAATTCATCCACCGGTTTGCGCCCCAAATCTTGGCGCAAAACTTTACGGAAACGGGCCATATCCTGCTACAATTGCCCAGGGGCAGCAAGCCGAGGCCCAAACCTGGCTCGAGCAAGCCCTTTTTGGAGCCTATGCCTGGCA
>JAAUUB010000184.1 GCA_012031215.1 Microscillaceae bacterium
AGCGGCCAGGTTCTCAAGCTGGTAGCGTTCATTATCTGCCGTAATCTGCACAAAAGCCAAATAGGCAAATGGCAAGGCCACGGCTATCAAAAAAGGCAAGGCAATGGCTCGTACTACCGCTGAGCGAATCTTGGTGCGATATTGCAGGAAAAGCCACAGCAGCATTCCGGGTAGGAAAGTACTGATGATATATACCTTGATAGCCCGAATGACCAAAATGCTGACCAGCAAAATCCCTACATTCACCAATACATTCCGACCTTTTATCAGGCCAAAATAAAAACTGTAAAAGGCCCAACCCAAAGCCCCCAGGGTAAGGGTATCTTTCATCAGGCCCGAACCCCAAAAAAACACCGAAGGCACAAAAAATACCGCAACCGCCAGAGGACGATGCAGGGCCGGATACATATCATAAAAAGCCCGGTAAATAGCCCACATACCCGTAAAACTTACTACCGCAAACAAAACGGCGATGGTCGTATAAGTATGAAAACTCAGAATACTGAAAAAAGCGGCCAGCCGAATGACGTTATAGGTGGCCGAGTCGCCGTGCGAAAAAAAGAACATCCGGCTGGTATATAGGTATAAATCAGGCGAATAATTAGGCACCTCGGCCAAGATAATGCGCAGGGCCAAGCCCGGGGCTTCGGTAAAAGCCTGCCAAACTACGCCCGCTTCCCGGAAAAAATTATAGGTATCACCGCCGCGATAATAAAACTGATAAATCAAACCCAGGGCAATGGCTCCCACCAGCTTCACCCCAAAAGCGGGTAAAAAATAAGGCCTTATGGTCGTATCTCGCACTTGAGACCGCAGGGCCAGCATTAGCCCGAGAATCATTAAAAGGTAAATAGGGGTAATAAAAATGTCCTGGAGGTCAATCCAAAGGCGAGGGCGCATATCAGTGTTGGGTTTGCTTAATAGCTTGAGTCAAACTTAGTACATATTTTTTCATTTGCAAAATCAGGACGACTGGGCGAGCCGAACCAATATTTTCTAAAAAAATAAAACCATACGCAACCCTGAAAGCCTCATATGCATCTACTTAACAAAAGCCTATAACCGGAAATACCTACTTGAACCGCCTCGGCCTGTAGATACAGGCAGAATGAGGGGCTTGAAAATGAAGCAAAGCCTATGCTAAAATGGTACGTTCAACAAGACCTGGCCCGGCAATGCCAGCAAGGCAACCCCAAAGCGCAGAAAATGGTCTATGAGCGCTATGCGGCCAAAATGCTGAGCCTTTGCCTGCGCTATGTGCCACGCGACGACGAGGCCGAAGACCTGATGATTGGGGGATTTTTGAAAGTCTTTCAAAAAATTGCGCAATTCAAGGGTGAAGGAAGCTTTGAAGGCTGGATACGCCGCATCATGGTCAATGAATGTCTCAACCATTTGCGCAAGCAACGCTGGCTATATGCCACCAGCGACCTGCCCCCGGCCCCGGAAATGAGCCAAACCATTGCACACGACTACGGAGCCGAAGAACTCCTGGCCCTGGTGCAAGACCTACCCACGGGCTATCGCACGGTTTTTAACCTGTATGCCATTGAGGGCTATTCGCACAAAGAAATAGCCGAGCAGCTAGGCATCAATGAAAATACGTCAAAGTCGCAATTGGCGCGTGCCCGGGCTTTACTACAAAAAAAATTGCAACAGCATCAGGATAAATTAAATCAAGTCAAACATGGCTAAGAAAGATTTGGATTCGCTCTTTAAAGAAAAACTCGGCCAGATGGAACGCCCGACCCGACCCGAAGCCTGGCAAAAGATTTCGAGTACCCTGGCCGCACAAGACCATTCGCGTCGCAAAGCCGGAGGCTGGTTATTGTGGAGTATTGCCGCCAGTGTGCCCTTGTGGCTGTCCCTGGGGTTTTGGTGGCTCACTTCCTATCGGCTCTCTCCCGCTACTTCGGTGGCCAAGTTGCTCCCCAAGCAGGAAGAAACGATTGCACCCCAAGACGATGCAACGCAGGAGCGCCAAAGCCCCCGAGCAATGAACCAGCCGGAAAGAAAGAAGAAAGAACTCCCGAAAAAGGAGGTAAACTCTTTAAACCAGGAAGAAAAGTATAAAAACCAGTCGGCCCTCCAAAATCAATCCCTGGTTGAAATCAGGCCCAGGCAGGTCCAGCCTTCTTTGCCTGGCCCTGACCCTAAAATACCGCTGGAGTTTCCCCTCCCAGGGGTTTTGCCAGAGGAAAATAAAAAGGAGGATGCCTACCGCATTGTCGTAACTGTGAAACTTTCGCCGGTGGGCCAAACACCAATTCTGGCCCAAAATGAGGATAATAAACCCAAAAAGCGGGAAGGAAAAATCTGGAAAACGCTCAAAAACCTAAAAGAAGGCCTTTATCCTGATTCTACTCACACGGACGAGGAGGGGCGAAAATTGTGGGCCTCTATCGGAAAAAAATAAAACCAAACCCTATAACCTATGAAAACAATTCATTTATTATTGCTTACCGGAGCCTGCTTTCTGTTTTTGCGCCCGGTGCTGGCCCAGGATACCATCACCATAGAACTGGGGCAAAAAGCCAAAGTGCTTATTTACACCCAAAACCGCGAAGCCCTGATGCGGGTACGGGGCCTTGACCTTAACCGTATCGTTTGGGAAGCCACCAAAGGATTGGATAGCCTGGTAGGAGCCGAAGCCCAAAAAAAACGGGTGTACGAGTACGAGTTTAACCTCGAGACCAAACGCTTGGAAAAAATCGCGGCCTCAACCGATAGCCTGCCCCTACGCACACCCAAAGGGCAGCCCCGCCACGACCGGTTTTGGGCCGTAGATTTGGGACTTAATAACTCCTCGAGAATGGGAAGTTCGCCTGAGGCGAATGGACAACCTTATGCCCTTAGGCTGGGAAGTGCCCGCTACATTGCTTTTGGGGTGTATGAACGCTTGCGCCTGGGCGGTAAAAAAAGCCCTTTTAGTTTTCAGGCCGGGCTAGAATTTAGCTGGTACAATTTTATGTTTGAGGGCAATAATTACCTGGTGCAGGAAGAAGACGGGGTCGCTTTTCGTGATTATTTGGTAGATTTCGGACAAACCCTGCGCCGAAGCAAACTGGTTTTGCCGTATTTCAATTTGCCCATTACTTTCAATGCCCGTCTGCGCGACAGAGAAGGCCGCCGCACCTTCAATTTTGGCCTGGGCACTTATGCCGGGCTACGCATCGGGGGCTACACCAAAATCCGGGAGGAGGGCAAACCCGAACGAACCAGGGAAAATTTTTTCTCAATCGTTGGCGCTACGGGCTGGAAGCGCAATTGGGCTACCGTGGCATTCTGCTCTTTTTCAAATATGACCTGAATGAGGTCTTCGCCGAAGGGCGCGGGCCAGGCCTCAACGCCTACGCTTTTGGCATCCGCATCTAAACCCTCACGTTTGTTGCTGGCAAAAACCACCCGAAATGCATTCCGGTGGTTTTTTGCGCGATGGTTTCAATTGAAAAATATCGCTTGGCAACACTCACCCAAGCCTTCATACTTTATATTCCCCTAGTTTATCTCTATAATTGCAGACCAGACCCCGAACCTAAATCATCTGCAAAACATGAAAGCTTTTCCCCCTGTCTCTTTGCCTCTTGTACCCTTTATTTTTGGGATGGGCCTGCTTCTTGGTGGATGTGGCAAGCCAGTAGAGCATAGTAAATACATCCCCAAAGAGGCCAGCGTGGTATTTTGTTTTAACCTTCCTTCAATTCAGGAAAAGGCAATACAATGGGAACTGCTGCTTAATCGGGATGTGGTACAACTTTTTGCAAACTTCAATCAATTCCATAACTTGGGGCCAAGCCTGAAAGAGGCCAGCATCGATACCCAATATCCGGTTTATTTCTTTCGCGAAGAAGGAAAAACCCGTGCCGACCGCTATGTGGCACTTTCTTTTCGTATCAAAGACGAAAGTAAGTTTGATGCCTTTTTGCGCAAGATTCCCACCCAGAAACTATCCATCCGAAGTTTTGCGGGCATTCGCTACACCATCCTTGACAACAAAACCATCCTGGGTTGGATGAACCGGGCGGCTTTGCTCATCGCGAAGGAGACTAAAACCAGCGAAGAAGAACTCAAAAACT
Organism: Microscillaceae bacterium; assembly: GCA_012031215.1. Lineage (GTDB taxonomy): Bacteria > Bacteroidota > Bacteroidia > Cytophagales > Microscillaceae > JAAUUB01. The sequence goes on from JAAUUB010000184.1 coordinate 4,077, forward strand.
ATGTTCTTCGCCTGCGCGACCTGCCCGAGAGAGAATCGCTCAAATTTCATAATGAGCAATTTAGACAGCTAAGGCAGTCTTCTTATGATGTGGCCGCCTGGTTTAGCCTTCATCCTTACGAAGCGGCCATCAAAAAATCTTTGGGAAATGTGCCGCTGCCCATCAATCTGGACCTGGAAGACAATTTCTTAACCGTCCGGGGAACTTTTCTGGCGGGCAAAACCGAATTAGAAGCCTCTTTTTTTAATCTCAATGGCTCACTCCGCGAATACCGCAACCTGGTTAAAGACAGCATTAACCCGGCCTTATTGACCCAATTGCCCCACCCCTCCCTCTTGGGGGGGCTGGGGCTGGGCCTCAATATTAAAGGTTTGAAAGACTTGTTCAATCGCTTAGGGGCGAAGCTTTTGGCTCGCCAGGCAGAGGATTGGATTGGTTCTACCCCCGATGACTTGCTGGACATGCTCAGTGGTGATTTGCTGGCTTTGCTTGAGAACATTCGGGTCGGTAGAGACCCCCGCGAAATAGAATACGCCCTCCTTTTGGGCTTGGGTATCCGGCAGGAAGTAACCCTGCAAAAGATTTTGCAAAAATTTGAGCAAAACGGACTCTTGGTCCGCCAAGACAGTATTTGGCAGGCCCCTTCTTTACGCCTTTCCTTGGCGTATCGTCCACCTGTGTTTTTTATCAGTACCGTGGACTCCCTGCTTCGCCTGCCTGCCGGTGCTCCTTCGGTTGCAAAAGCGGAGGTTGTGCGGCGAAGCCAGCGCAGTTTTGTGGTTGGCTATGCTGATGTGCGGGAGCAAACCAGGCAAAAAATTCCCAGTTTGCTTTTTCAAGGCGACCGCTACATAGAGGGCTGGACAAAATATACCCAAACCCCTCTCGAGTCGCTCATTTTTAGTATTACACCCGTTCGCAATAAGGTTTCTACCTTAAAGCTCTCACTTTTTTTCAAGAACCGGGAAGTCAATGCCTTGCAATCGCTGGTAGATGCCCTAAAGCAGCCGCCCACTTTGCAAGCTGCCCCCTAACCTACCAAGTTTAGCTGAGCAATCATGGCTTTGATGTGTTGCTTGGCACCAAACATGCTTTCATACACCGCCGCAATCTGGTGGTTTTTATCCAGCAGATAGGTGATGCGTTTAGTCAGACCGATGAGGGGAATCAAAGCCTGGTATGCTTTGGCCACCCGGCCGCTTTCGTCGGCCAGTAGGGCAAAAGGAAGCTGATATTTTTCCTTAAACTTTTCGTGGGTGAGCACCGAATCACGACTAATGCCAAAGACCGGAATGCTCAAATCAGAGAATTGAGCAATATTATCCCGAAAATCACAGGCCTCCGCCGTGCATCCCGGAGTAAAATCCTTAGGATAAAAATACAAAATTACGGCTTGCCCGGCAGCCTCTTGAGAAAGCGTAAATGAGAGGCCGCCCGTGGCGGGGAGGGTGAAGTCGGGTGCTTTTGAACCTACTTGAAGAGCCATTTTAAAAGATTTGAAAAAGGAATGAAAAATTTGTTCTAAAAAAAAAGCTAAATCTTAGCTAAAACAACTTTTTTAAGCAAAGCTTGGTTTGAAAAAAACAAAACTTAGTGCCAAAAGGGCTGATTTTGCCCAAACTGGCTCCCCCAGGCGATAAAGCCCCACCCCCATCCTTAAAATGCTTATTTTTGTAATTAAGATGAAGTATCTCAAAAGCATTACATTCATTTTCTGGCTGACGGGCGGCCTGTGCCCCGGGTTTGCCCAAAATATCTACCCCGAAACGGTGCTGGCGAAATACTTGGCCGTAAAAGAGCAGATTGCGCAAAACCAACTTTTTTTAAACGCTTTTCAGTTTCAACCGGGTCGTCTGGCCTCGCCTCAATGGGCCGATTATCATCGGAGTGAGAAATATTGGTTTCGTGGGGTTTCCGGCTCCAGATTCCAACTGTCTTTGGTGGAGGTAATCATTGATTCGGGCTTTGTTCACCAAGACATTGCGTTTTTTTATGATGAAGATGAACGCCTTGCCTATCTCATTGAAAAACAAAATGACCCCGCGCTGCCTTATCGCGAACTGAGGATTTTTTTTGAAGGCCAAACCATTTTGCGGCTTGAAGAAGACCAAGCCATCATAAATTCCAGTACTATCTTTTATCAAAAACGACTGGCCCGCCTGCGTGAGATGGGCCAGTTTTTATTAGAAAAATTCAAAGATTATCAACAATATGCCCGCCCCTGAGTCCGAAGCAGGCATTCGCCCTATTTTTTTACAAATACAAAGTCGCCCCCTTCGTGCCGGGCATTTCGGATAACCCCAAACTGAGGGGCATTGCTCGTATTGCTCAAAACCGGAGTTTGAATATAATTGAATAATTCAGAAGCCGTCAGATAAGGCTCCATATTGTCTTGCAGCCCTTTAATGAGGTATTCCAAGAAAATACTTCGGTCGGGGACCTCTTCCTTGGCCCCACTGGTCATGGCTTTTCGGCTGGCCCGGGCATAGAGATTTTGGATATGCTTGGGGGCATTGTCAAAGGCATTTCGGGTGGCCTCAAAAATACTCCCGCTGAAGCAAGCATCTGTAATCAGAAGAGTGTGCTTGCTTTTGATACCCCGGATATAATTTCCCAGCTCGCTATTGGCCAGCCAATTGGCACGGCGGTCTTTTTGCGCATCGGCAGGCAGCCAGTAGCCCTGTTCCAGGGCGGCATCCCAGTAGCCATGCCCGGCATAAAAAATGAGCAAATTGTCGTTTTCAGTTACCTGCTGGCTGAGCTCGTCCAGGGCATTGATTATCTGGGTGCGCGAGGGGTCCAGCAGTCTTTTGGTCAGGGATTCTTCAAAGCGATAATAGCCCAGGAGGGTACTTTTTAGCTTTTCGGCATCTTGGCTGGGGGCTTCCAGGTCTTTGATGGCCGCATCCTGATAATTGGCCACACTAATAATGAGGGCAAAATATCGGGCCTGTGGGTCCACGATTTCAAGGTCATCTAAATCATAACTGATGGATTCGGTCGAGACAGGGGGCTTGGGTGAATCAGGTTCGGCGCGCAATTGCCCTGAGCTGCGGGTGGAGAGCAACTGGGCCGCATTCCAAAGCACCACTTCGCGGTCTTTGCTCCCATAGGTGAGGAGGTATTCACCGTTGGGCGAAAAAGCCAGGCCATTAAGGCCGTTGTTATGAGCAGGCCAGGAAGCCAGGCTTTGCCCATTGGCCTTGTCAAGCAGGTGAAGCATCCCATTCCTCGGTGTTTGGGATTTATCTTCCCAGTGCGCACATCCCATCACTATGTAGCGGTCATCAGGCGAAAAAGCGGCCATAATGCCTCCAAACAGCCCTTCAAAGCCTTGCAGGTGTTGGGCGGTTTGGCTATCCCAGAGGCGCAATCTCGGGTATTTGTCCGTGTTCCAGTTGTGGCCCCAGGTCAGGAGTTGGCGGCCATCAGAGGAGAAAGTGGCGTATTGTATCTTTCGGGGCTGTACGGCATCTGGCTCATATTGCAAATCCTCAAATACCGAAATAGGCTTTCCTTCCGGCATTTCAAAATAAGCAACTCCTGTTTCAAAGCCCGCAAAAAGGCGGCGGCCCTCTGGGTGGAAGGCCAGGTGGTAAGCCCAGTTAGCCCGCAGGGGCAGGGTTTTGGCCAGGCTAAACTGAGTAGTTTCATACAAAAGAATTTGGTTGCGCCGGATGGCAACCGCCAGCCATTTGCCATCGGGCGAAAAAGCCAGGTCCGTAATGGCTTCCTCGGTTTTGATTTCTGTCTGTTTTTTGCCTGTGGTGCTCTCCCAGATACGCAACTCCTCTTCGGCCGCCGAGGCCAGCCATTTTCCTTTGGGATGAAAGGCCACCGCCATGACAGAGGGATGCGAATGGGCAAAAGTTTGCAAAAGCTTGCCTTCCAAATCCCAAAGGCGGGCCGTGCTGTCTTCTCCGGCGGTCAGGATGCGGGTGCTGGTGGGAGAAAAAACCGCTTCCCGCAATCCTTGGGACCGGGGATGGCTTTAAAACGGCGGATTTCCTGGCTCCGAACCGGCGATAAAAAGCAAGTGAAGGTAATCAGGCCGATAATCAGGGGGATGGTAAACTGCTTCATACGTTTGGTGTGTGTGAAGAAAATGATACACTGATTTTCAACGAAAAAATACGACTTTTTGCCGAAAAAGAGCCTGGTTTTCTTAAAATTACCCCCGGACTGCCTCTTTTGCTTTGCTGTCTTTTTCAACAGCCCATTTGCAGGAAGCGTTGCCATAGTGCTTCGCATTCAGCTTGTAAAATCCCTGTTTCTACTCTTGGCGGTTCAGTCCATTGGGGAACGTGGCGGGTCAGCAAAATGGGAAATTCGGAACTGGCCCCCCCGATGTAAGGCACGCTACTTCCGATGAAGAGCTGGCCAAGGCGGTGGTGGCGAATGGCGTAGGCACACATCCAGCAGGGCTCGTGGGTGGTGTAGAGGAGGCAATCCGAAAAATCAGGGGTTGACAAAGTCCGGCGGGCGGCCCGGATGGCTTCCAGTTCGGCATGGCGGGTGATGTCTTGCTTGCTTCGGCCTGCTTCCCTGCCCTCAGCCACTATTTTTCCATTTTGTACGATTATGGCCCCTACGGGGGGGTTGCCTATGGCCAGGGCTTTTTCGGCCAGGTCCAGACAATGACGCATCCAGATTTCGTGACTTACTTCTATCAATATTTTGTGGTTTTATCAATACGCCCGTTAACAGCTTGGTCAGGAAGCCTTCTTTGCCAAATATTTGGCACGTTTGAAGGATAAGTTTGCCCTTATGTAGGGAATTAATGGGAAGTACTTGCGCTCGGTCGCATTCCGGGCCAAAAATTTCCCAGCGACAATGCAAATATAAACACCAGCGACAGCACACCCGAAGCCAGGTAAAATGTTGCCTCCCCCAGCCGGGCAAACAGAAACCCACCCACCATGAGCCCCAGAATGCTGGCCAGGCTGCCCACTGCATTCGCATAGCCCTGAATGCTTCCTTTGACTTCTTCGGAACCATGTCGCGACAACAAAGACAAAAAAGAAGGCCACATCAGGCCATTTCCCAAGGCATACAAGGTGGTGGCCGCATAAATCTGAGCAGGCTGGGTGCTGGCCATGCCAAAAAAACAAAGCACTAACAATAAGCTTCCGATGGCAACCAGGGCGGCTTCTGTGAAAAAACGACTTAGGCAGCCCAGCACAGGCCCTTGCACCACAATCATCATCAGACTGAGGTAGGTAAAAAAAGTCCCCAATTGCAAACTGTTCCAGCCCAGGCGGTCCATAGCAAAAACCGGGAAGGCAGCATAAAAAAAAGCTGAAGCCCAGGAAGGTGAGAAAATAAATAAGCAATAGCCGGGGCATCCCCGAAATGGCTAAAATGGCCCTAAGGTCAGTGTTGGGGCAATTTTGCATCTTGAAGCATTCTCGGGGTTCTACCTGAAAAGCCTTGCGCACACTTGGGGCTACCAGCAGGGTTTTGGGGCTCACGGCTTTGGAATTGGATTCGGGCAGATAAAAAGCAATCACCCCAATGGCCAGGAGCGAAATGGCGGCGGCCATCAGCAAAGGAGGCAATTCTGCCCAGGCACTTGCCCCCAGAAGACCAGCCAGGGCTGGACCGATAATAAACCCAGGCTGCCCGACATGGCCATGCGCCCAAAGTTTTTTTGGCGATTTTCGTGGTTAGAGATGTCCGAAAGATAAGCATTGGCCACCGAAACATTGCCGCCAGTGAGCCCATCCAGGGCGCGGGCCAAAAAACAAACAAAAGCAAAGGCAGTGTGAGTAAAAAAGGGGGGTATCTGTGGCAGAGGGCAACTCAAACAGGGTAAAGCG
>JAAUUB010000185.1 GCA_012031215.1 Microscillaceae bacterium
ACGACCAACCTTTTCCGGCTGTTTAATCTTTTTTCCAGCACCCGATTCTTTTATTCTGCCTTGTGTTTTGCGTAGTTTTGCAGGCGGAGTAGCTTTGGCCAGTTCCAATTATGGCACCATGGTGCGCTATCGCATTCCCTTGCAGCCCTTCTATCTGGCCATGCTTTATATCATTCGGTATCAACTGAATAACTCTACAAAATTGTTTTGATTAGACATTACTGAGTAGCGAGCTTCCACAGTTCTGCGGGCGGCTTCTCCCATCTTTTGCCTCAATGCTGCTTGGGTAAGCAAACTAAGCAAGGCGGCCTCCCAGTTTTGAGGCGTATCGCAAATAAAACCATTTTCATTATTTTGTACTATCTCAAGATTGACCCCCACGGGCGAAACCAAAGGAGGAATCCCCAGGGCCATATATTGCAAGGCCTTGAACCCACATTTTCCTTTGGCCCAAGCATCGTCCGTGAGGGGCATCACCCCGACATGCATCCGAAGCAAGTCCTCGATTTCGGTGTGCTTTTGCCAGGGCACGAATTTGAGGGAAGAGAGAATAAATGCTGGCGCTCGGTCAGCAATGACCAAAAAAGTAAATGTGTGTTGCTGTTCAAGCTTTTTCAAGATTGGCACTAGTTCATCGAGGTATTTGAGTGTGGAGTGTGTACCCGTCCAGCCAATCACCAGATTCTCCGAAAGGCTTTGGTCGCGGGTGCGGTTGTGCCAGTGCAGGGTATCAATAGTGGTAGGATTCAAAACCACCTGCGGATTATATTTGCGGGCATATTCGGCCAGATAGTTATTGCCGGCGCTTACTTTATAGGCCCATCGGCAAATCCAGGCTGTTTTTTGGTGAAATTTGAACCAAGCGGCTAAAGAATTGCTGTCGGATGTGTTGGGCAGCCAAATAGCATCATCGAAATCAAAGATGATTTTTTTGCGCCATAATTTTGCAAGGCTCCATTCCAGCCAGGGCAGGCCCAAGGGGCTAGCTTCACGGTGAATAAAAATGTATGCATACTGACCAGCTGTAAAAAACACTTTAAGCCGCCGTAAAAACCCCCGCCCAAGGCCCCAGGCTTTGGCCAGGGTACGGCCTGGTTTGTATAAAATGGCCCAGGTGGTTTCATCCAAGAAGCACTGGAGCTGAAGTTGATACCCCTGGGCTTTCAAGATATCCAGATATTGCTCAAAACGGAACCTTTGGGAAGCCGCTGTGCCGTGGGGATAAGGAAAGAGAAAAAGAATTTTTTTGGTTTTGGCCATGCGCGCATTGTTGGGAAGCCTGCACGAGTATTGTGTTTATCCTTCAAAAATAGCTGGCTTTTAATAGGCCCCTAACAATGTTCGTTTTGTTCACAATATCTTAAAATGAAAGCTTCACCTCTTTTCATCCCTTTGGCATTTTCCTGCGTAAAAGAACCTATTGGCAAAAGACTTTGCCCGCTTTAAATTTTAAGCGTTACTGTTTTGGATGCTCAGGCGGTGAATTCATCGTACTGAGCATTTCTTTCTTTTACAAACAACTTTCAAGTGCTGAATCTCCCTCTTGGGATGGCAAGCGTTTTGTCGGCAGAGTCTCTAAATTAAAAAAATATTGCCGCGACCGGGCTTCATAGACTTCGGTTTCGCCCAACAATACGGTCTCATCTGAATTTACTTTGCGATAAGAATAATTGGCCAACTCGCCTGAAATGACACAAATGGCGTGCACTTTGGTAACAAACTCGGCCACGGCCATCAGAAAAGGCATCGGACCAAAGGGCTTGCCCCGGTAATCCATGTCCAGTCCGGCCACAATCACCCGCTTGCCGGCATTGGCCAGGGCATTGCATACCTCTACAATGGCTTCGTCAAAAAACTGCCCTTCATCAATGCCAATTACTTTGGCTTCCTGGGCCTGCGCCATTTGCCAGATTTCCTGGGCCGACTCTACGGTTTGTGAATAGATGGCATTGGCATCATGCGAAACGATGTGCTTGGAATGATAACGATTATCCAGGGCGGGTTTAAACATCATTACTTGCTGGCGGGCTATCTTGGCCCGGGTTACCCGCCGAATCAGCTCTTCGGTTTTGCCCGAAAACATACAACCGGTGATGACTTCTATCCAGCCGACATGATGCTGGGATTTCATATTTGGCTCTACAAACATAAAGGGCGGGATTTTTTGCTTTTTATGAAGATTAGACTTTTGATGGCTCCAGGGTTTTTGGTGCACTTAGATTTTGACAAAAATAATACCGATTGGCCAAAAAGAAAATCGTGGGCCTCCCCCAGGTTCATACTTCTTTTATCCTTCAAAACTTACGTAAATCTTTGAGGTAAGAAATTCCGCCTAAAAGTTGCATTTGATACAAGATGTGGTTTTGTCGGTAGATGACCACGCCATTGGGCTGATGGATAAGATAGATTTTTGGATTGGGCAAAACGGCCGCAATCCGGGCGGCCTCAATGGCTCCCAGAGAGGCCGCATTTTTTGTTAAGCATTTTTTTTGGCTGCGGCCTGAACACCAAAAGTCTGGGGCCCCATTTCGGCTACATTCAGATATACCTCTAAGATTCTTTGCTTGCCCCAAATCCATTCTATGAGATAAGTAATCGGGACTTCGAGCGCTTTGCGAAAATAGCCCCCTCCCTGCCATAAAAACACATTTTTGGCTACCTGCTGGCTGATGGTGCTGGCCCCGCGGGGTTTTGCCCGGCGTTTGTTTTCTTCCATTGCCTGCTGAATGGCTGCAAAGTCCAGGCCTCCATGTTGGGGAAAACGTTGGTCTTCGGAAGCCACCACGGCCACCTTGACTGGGTCTGCAATTTTTTCATAGTTGACCCATTGGTAATAGATGCGGGCATCTTTTCCCTGCACCCAGGCTTCAAGACTGCGGAAAAGCATGGTTGGGGTGAAAGGAACTGGCACAAATTTATAGAGCAGAATCAGGAGAAGCAATGCTCCTAATACAATCAAGAAACTGCGCCATACCCAGGACCAGGCCTGCTTCCACCAAAGGCGGCGCTTTGGCAATGTTGTTCTGTTTTCGGCTTGCATATACCAGATGGCAATTATTTTCAGATATAATCTACGTTCTTTCCCCAATAAGCTTTCCTTTGTCATTCTGATTTCCCTTTTTTATGCTGACAAAGCAAATACCCAAAGCTACACAGCAAATGCCTAAACCAGCAAATAGCGGGCAACATTTGCCGAAAAAACCAGCTATACTAGCGTAGAATCTGAACCAATAAAGAATATGTTGCCAAATCCTACGTTTCACGCTAGTTCCAATCTTATGAAAGATGAACGCATCCACGATAGCGCCCTGGTTTCCTTTTATCAAAAAGGCGATGAACGCGCTTTTGAAATTTTGGTTAACCGACACAAGGATAAAATCTTTACGACCATTCTCCTGATTGTAAAAGATACCAATATTGCCGAAGATTTACTTCAGGATACTTTTATAAAAGCCGTCAAAACCATCAAATCTGGCAAGTATAACGAGCAAGGAAAGTTTTTGCCTTGGGTGAGCCGCATTGCCCACAACCTGGCCATTGACTTTTTTCGCAAAGAGCGCCGCTATCCCACTGTGGTGATGGAAGAAAATGCCAATGTATTCAACACGCTAAGTTTTGCCGAAGATTCTGTCGAATCTGCTCAAATAAGAAAAGAAACGTTCCGAAAATTACGTTTAATGATACAGAAGTTGCCAGAAAAGCAACGCGAAGTATTGATTATGCGTCATTACGCGGAGATGAGCTTCCAGGAAATTGCCGACGCTACCTGTGTGAGCGTCAACACTGCCCTGGGACGTATGCGCTACGCACTCATCAATCTGCGTAAGCAAATGAAAAAATATAACGTTTCTTATGACCAAAGCATTTTCGCCGGATGATTTATTGAGATACTTATACCAAGAAACCTCGGACAAAGAGAGCCGACGAATTGCGCTTAAACTCGCAACAGACCGGAGGCTTTGGGAGGAATTTGAAAACCTCCGAAATACGATGAGCGAGCTTAATCAGCAAAATGTTGCTCCCCCGGCACCTTCGGTTGCCAAAATCTTAGCCTATTCGCGCAGTTTCAAACCCGATTCGGAAGGCCTTTAAGGCTTTCCATCCCAAAAGAGGAACCTTGTGTAGATAAGGCTCCTTCTTTTTTCGACTATAATTTTTTGTTTTTACTCTTTTTGCCGCGCATACTTTTCTTTGTAAAGCTCATACAAACCTTTGTGCTTGTCGTTCAAATCCAGTTTGCGGCCCTGAATGAATGCCATTTGCACCAGATTGGTGCGCATATCCAGCAAATCGCCTTTCGATACCACCAGTGAGGCTTCCTTACCCTTTCCAGTGTGCCTGTTTTTCCGCAATTCCCAAAATTTGGGCGGGATGGCTGGTAATCATTTGCAGGGCCACTTCCCGGTCAAGGCCATAGGCGGCGGCTGTTCCGGCCAAAAAGGGGAGGTTTCGGGTGCCCATTGGGGCATTGCTTTCCACGTCATAAGCCAAGGCTACTTTTACGCCTGCCTGGTGCAAAAGCGCCGGTAGTTCATAGGGATGCCAAACGGGGTCTTCGGGCCAGTCGGGTAGGCGATGCAGGCGGTCTAAAATAAGTGGAATTTGATTTTTTTTAAGAAAATCGGCAATCACCAGGGCATCCGCCCCGCCAATGATGACGATTTTTTTTACCTCGTGCCGCTGGGCCAGGGCAATGGCTTCAATCATTTCCTTGGCATAGTTGGCGTGAAGAAAGAGAATCCGCTTCCCCGAAAAAAGCTCGCGCATGGCTTCCAGTTTCAGGTTCACTGGCTCAGGATTGGTCTGTTTGGCATAGGCCTTGGCCTGGCGAAATAAATCTTCAATTTGAGCCAGGGTATTTTCTCGCTCCTCATTCTTTTCTATGCCGCCTGGCTCGGCCCACCAGCCCGTTTGCTCATACAAGGCGGGCCAGTGCAAATGCAAACCTAAATCTGGGGTATGCAGGGCATCTTCCCAGTTCCATCCGTCCAGGGCCATTACCGAAGAAAGACCCGAGACCAGGCCTGAGCTAGGCATAATGTGCGCCAGCAAAACACCATTGTTGCGAATGGTGGGAATAAGCTCTGAATCGGTATTAAAAGCCACCAAAGCCCGAACGTTGGGGTTGAGCTCCCCAGTTTCGGCATAGTCGCGGGTTTGGCGCAGGGCTTCTATTTCATTGAGCCCCAGAGTGGTTGCCATCAGAATAAAGCCCGGATAAATATGTTGGCCTTCGGTATTTATTATTTCGGCTCCCTCGGTAAGTACCTGCGCCCCTATTTCAGTGATGAGGCCTTTTTCAAAACGCAAGGCCCCATTTTGCAAAACCTGGCCATTGCCCAGGTGAAAAGTGCCCCCTTGCAACACAATGGCTTTTTCCTGCGCCGGGGCTGGCACGGGCAATTGGGCGAAGGCCCAGGTCGGAATACACAAGGCCAAAAGCAGACGAAAGATAGGGTAAAATTTCATAAAGATATTTTTTACAGCGTTAGCAATCAATTCCCGGAGACGAAGCCCTTTTTTTGTCTTTATTCATCTCCCTCAGTTTCACAATGATAAATTCGGTTTGGTTTGAAAGAGGCCATTTGAAAGGCCCCGCCGCCTTTTTTCTCGGCCAGCATTTTTTGAATAAGCCGGTTACGTTCCTGCCGAATCTCCTCCCGCTTTTTGGCATCTTCCTGGCGGTCAAAATAGACAATGCCATCCACCAGGGTTTTTTCTACCACGGCATAGATAGAGAGCGGATTGGTCGTCCAGAGCACCAAGTCGGCATCTTTGCCCACTTTGATACTGCCCATGCGCTGGTCAAGGTGTAAGAGTTTGGCCGGGTTGAGGGTTACCATTTTCCAGGCCTCTTCCTCACTTACCCCGCCATATTTAACCGCTTTGGCCGCTTCCTGATTCAGGCGGCGGCCCATTTCGGCATCATCAGAGTTGATGGCCGTTACTACCCCGTTTTCGTGCATAAGGGCCGGGTTATAGGGAATGGCATCTTTTACTTCATACTTGTAGCCCCACCAGTCGGCAAAGCTGGACGCCCCCGCGCCGTGTTTTTGCATTTTATCGGCCAGTTTATAGCCTTCCAGAATATGGGTAAAGGTATTGACCTGAAAACCAAACCGCTCGGCTACTTTCATGAGCATATTGATTTCGGATTGGATATAAGAATGGCAGGTTATGAAGCGTTTTTTTTCCAGAATTTCGCTTAGGGCCTCCAGTTCAAGGTCGCGGCGATAGGGCTTGCCGCTGGCACGGGCTTTTTGATAAGCCAAGGCCCGGGTAAAGCCATCCACAAACACCTGCTCTACTCCCATCCGGGTTTGGGGATATCGCTCGGTGAAAAGATTGCCTGAGTTTTTTCGGGTTACATTTTCGCCCAGGGCAAACTTTATAAAGCCCTCCGCTCCTTCTATTTTCATCTTTTCTGGACTAAGCCCCCAGCGCAGTTTTACCAAAGCCGACTGCCCGCCAATGGCGTTGGCAGAGCCGTGCAGAAGTTGCGCCGCCGTAACGCCTCCGGCCAGTTGTCGGTAAATGTTGATGTCTTCAGAATTGACCACATCCCCAATGCGTACCTCGGAGGTGATAGATTGTCCCCCTTCGTTCACTCCCCGGCTTATGGCAATGTGAGAGTGCTCATCAATGATGCCGCTGGTAAGGTGTTTGCCTGTGGCATCTACCACCGTTGCGCCGGGTGCGTTGAGATTTTTACCTACTTTTATGATTTTTCCATTTTGAACCAGCACATCTGTTTCAAGCAATACGCCCTCGACCTCATTGGTCCAGACGGTGGCGTTTTTAAACAAATAGGTTTGTGGGGTGGGCAATTCGGCATTGCCATAAGCCAGAAAGGGAAATATGACTGTGCCCAAAGTTGGTATTTCCGGTTTTTTTTCTGGCGCAGGGGAAGGAGGGGTTTGATTGCTGGTGAAGGTGGCCGTCCAATCCAACATTGTTCCGTCGATTTGCTCCGCTTTGCCCTGCCAGTTTTGCCCTTGCCGCCAGCCGCTCAGTCGTACGGCAGCTTTATTTTCAGAAGATTTAGGTATATAGCGCAGGGTCAGGAGGTTTCTTTCTATTTGCCCTTCGGCTTTTAGGGTATCGCTACCCAGAATAATTTTAAAGTCGGGTTGGGTATATTCGCCTCCGATTTGTAATTCGCCTGTTTGGGTTCCGATTTGGAGGCGATAATTGCCCCGCACTTCGGCCTCGGGCATAGGGTTGAGCACATACCGATGTCCCTGAACCCAGTTTTCAAACAATATGGCTTCGCTTTCAAAAATATCGCCGGAAGCAACTAGAAAATTAGCCAGTCGGCCATTTTGAAGGCTTCCCAAGTGGGCTTCGGCGCCCAACAATTGGGCGGGAGTAGCGGTGAGGGCTTTGAGGGCCTCGGCGGGTTTCAAACCCAAAGCAATGGCTTTGCGGATGTTCTTTAGAAAATCACTTTTGTTTTTTAGGCCATCGGCAGTGAGGGCAAATCTAATCCCCGCTTCGGCCAACCGCAGGGCATTGGTAGGGGCCAGTTCCCAGTGCTTCATTTCTGCCAGACTAACCAGGCGGGCATCCAGAGGATCGCCTACTTCGTAGGCCGCCGGATAGTTCACTGGCACAATCAAAGCCGCCTGGGTATTTTTTATTTCGTTTAAACGCTGATAGGCATCTCCATTCTCGCGAATAATGTATTGGACACCAAACTCGTCGCCCAATCTGTCGGCGCGAAGCACCTCCATCCAGTTTTGGGCTTCTATAATGGCGGGCAGGCCTTTAAGGCGGTTAAAGGCCTCCAAAGAAAGATTAAGTTCCTGTTGATTTCTTCCTTTGGCATACCAGTCGGCATCGAGATAGGTCTGGCGCAAAAGGGCAATACTACCCATCAGCGAAGAGGGATAATTTTGCGAAGAGGAACCTTTATTAAAGGAAAAATGGGCGGCGGCAATGTCCTTGACCACAATTTCTTGTGCCATTCCCTCGTGGAGGGAGAGCAAAGTCCCGGTTCCCCGTACGATGCCATCCCGAACGTGGCTCAGGACGGCTCCAAAGCCAAATTTACGCCATTCGCTGGCCTTTTTGGCTTCGGGAGCAAACAGCTCACGGGCTTGTATTTCGGGGCGCAGGGCTTCGTTCCAGGCAAAAGGGCCGTCTTTATCGGATAAAAACTGCTCCCGCCCGAAGCCCCGGGGTGCGCTTTCTGGCTCCGGCAGGCCATAATCGGCATATAACTCTATAAATGAGGGGTAAAGCCATTTGCCTTCCATATCTATTACCTGCGCATCGACAGGAATAGGTAGATTTTTACCCACCGCAACAATGCGACCCGACTTGATGATGAGCGTCGCTTTATCTAATCGGGTTTGAAAATCTACCTGAATCGTGGCATTGGTCAGGGCGTAGTGATAGGCGCGTTTGTCCTGTACCCCATTGTCTGGAAACGTAACCTGCGCTGAGAGGGGCATATATCCTGCCAAAAGGATAAAGAAAGATAAAACGTATCTTTGCATAATGATTTTTTAGAAATTGAACAAAATACCTGGTGTCATTTTGCCAGCAAAAGGCTGGCTGTTTTATAAACATACCCAAAGGAAGAATATTCATGAAAGAATACAAGGAGAAAGCAAAGAAAAATTTATGCCTAAGCGCATCGCTTGTGTTTTTAATAGGGCTGGTGGAGATGGGAACAGGCTGCACCACGAGCAGTTCCGGCCCGGCAAACCTGATTCCACCGCCAAAAATGGTGCAATTACTGATTGATTTACACCTGGCCGAGGCCAAAATCATTGAGCGACGCTATCGGGAGCAGGATTCTGCCCATTGGGATTATCACCAGGAAGAAAAGAAAATATTTCGCCTTTATCGGGTAGATTCTTCACAGTATGCCCAAAGCTATGCTTTCTATGCCAAAAATGCGGAACAGCTCAAACAAATCTACGCGGCAGTAGTGGACAGCCTCAGCTACCGAGAAAACATCGCTCGCAACGAAAGCCCTAACCCAAAGCAGAAAAGTGCCCCTACGACGGATGGTTCGCTCACGCCCCCCCCGAGCCGGGAATTAGTGCCCCGCTCTATTGATTCTGTTTTGGCTAACCCGGCAGAGGTCCGGCAACTGCCTGACTCCTTGCGCCGACTGCGAAAAAGACGCTTGCAAGAGCTAAGACCTCAAAACAAGCCCAGGTAGTGCCACAGTTCATAGAAATGTATAATAGCCCCCAGAACGATGATGACCAACAGGCGATAAATCCAAACTTCGGCATTGGGATAATAGACCATGAATCGCGCGCCCAAAAAAGCCCCCAAACCCCTGGCCCAGAGCCGTAAAAATGCCAAAAAACCAATTCACTTGGTTTTGCCAGATAAACACCAGCAAAACCGGAAAAGCATAAAAGGCCACTATCACCAGCTTGATGGCATTGGCATAGGGCAGGCTGTAATGCACTCCCAACACCAGCCCCGCGAGCAAAAATATCCCCACCCCGGCCTGGATAAACCCCCCATAAATCCCGATAAGAAACATGATTATGATGGCCAAAGGTCGCTTACTGCGCTCACCATTGGCATTTTCTTTCCGCATCCAGCGGCTAGGACGCACCAAAATAAGGCCTAGCATCACCATCAGCAGAACACCAATGAAATCATTTAGGGCCTTTGGGCTGATTTGGGTGGCCAGGTAGGCCCCCAAAATAGCCCCCAAGACACAGGGCACAATAGACCAGGAGGCCCGCCCTAAGGGGATTTTTTTCTTTTGCCAAAAACTGTAAGCCCCCACCAGGCTTTGAAAAAAACAGCTACCCGATTAGTCCCGTTTGCAATATTGGCGGGTAAGCCCATACCTATCAAT
>JAAUUB010000186.1 GCA_012031215.1 Microscillaceae bacterium
CTTCCGATGCTTCGGGTTCGGAAGTAGCCTCGGCCGGAGTAGGGTTTTCGGGGTCTGCTTACTGGCTCTTCAAGACTGGCATCGGGCTTTGCTTCGGGGGCTTTTATTTCTTCTTCACCCTCGCTCACTTCGGGTTCGTTGAGGGTATCAAAGGTTTCGGGTGAAAACTGCACCAGGGTATTGTACCACTTGACCAGCTTTTTCATGTCAGAGGTATAGACTTTTTCGCGGTCAAAATCGGGCAATACCTGGGCCATAAATTGCTCATAATCTGCACCGGAGGATTGTTTGTCGAGGGGAATCATTTCGGGATACACCGCCCGGATATTTTTAAGTACCTGGGCCAGCGGGGCCGAGCCTTCTTGGTCGGTGGTGTAGATAGACACTTCCTTGAGTACTGAAACCCGGTGCGAAGCCCCAATGGACATCCTTTTCTTTTGTTCGTCCAGCGTTTCAACAATCACGCCATGGGTCATGGCCTTCAGTATTTTATAAAGACCGGGCTTGCCTGCGATGGCCGCTATTTCTTTCAAATCCATATCTCAAAACCGATTTTACGTCTATTGGCAAAAACTGAGGGGCAAAACTAAGCAATCCTTCTAAAAAACTTATGCTTTATAAAGGATGGAATGTTGGTTTATCTCTCCAATGTAGGCTTTTATCTCCTCCAAGCCTTCGCCAGTGAGGGCCGAACTCACAAAACCGGAGGCAATTCGGCCCAAACCAGGCCCATGACCTGCTCATAATTGCCCAAAAAGCTGGCCTGCTGTGATTTATTAAGCTTATCTACTTTCGTGAAAATACGGGCAAAAGGAATCTGCCGGGTGCCAAGATATTCCATAAATTCCATGTCCGGAGCCTGGGGCGGCAGGCGGGCATCGAGCAAAACAAAAAGGCAGTGCAGGTTTTGACGCTCCTGTACATAGTCCTGAATCATATCGCCAAAGCCTTCGCGCAGTTTTTTACTCACCTTGGCATAGCCGTAGCCAGGTAAATCTACCAAATACCAGTTTTCATTGATAAGGTAATGGTTGATGAGCTGGGTTTTGCCCGGTGTTTGGGAGGTCATCGCCAGGTTCTTCTTTTGCACCAGGGCATTGATGAGGGAAGACTTGCCCACATTAGAACGGCCAATAAAAGCATATTCGGGCTTATCGGCCGGAGGGCATTGCGAAAGCAGGCTACTGCTTTTGATAAAATCAGCCGAGAGGATACGCATCTTGCAAAGAGTTTTTCGCAAAAATAACGATTAATCGTGGATTTTGCTCATTTTTGCTTCGTAGAATGCCAGATGGCAAAGCTTTTTGCTCATTTTTTACGATTTGCTAATAATTTTAGCTAAATTTGCCGCTGGTTGATAGCCAAAAAGCTTTGGTCTTATCCCCAATGAATTTTTACAGCAGATAACTTTCATGGAACAAGCCGATAATCTTTCATCTTCTGCCATAGGCCGGGTGTACGAAACCTGGTTTTTGGATTATGCTTCTTATGTGATTCTGGAGCGGGCTGTGCCCCATATCAATGATGGCCTCAAGCCTGTGCAAAGGCGCATCCTGCACGCCATGAAGCAGATGGACGATGGGCGTTTTCATAAAGTGGCCAATATCATCGGGCAGGCCATGCAATACCACCCCCATGGCGATGCTTCTATTGGAGACGCTTTGGTCAATATTGGCCAAAAAGACTTGCTGGTAGATACCCAGGGCAACTGGGGCGATGTGCGCACTGGCGACGGTGCTGCTGCTTCGCGCTATATTGAATCTCGGCTCTCGAAATTTTGCCCTCGAGGTGGTCTTTAATCCCCAGACGACCCAATGGCAAAATCGTATGACGGGCGGAAAAAAGAGCCGATTACCCTGCCCGTCAAATTTCCCCTCCTGCTGGCCCAGGGCACCGAAGGCATAGCGGTGGGGCTGGCCACCAAGATTATGCCGCACAACTTCTGCGAAATCATTGAGGCTTCTATTGCTGTGCTGAGGGGTGAACAGACCAATTTACTGCCCGATTTTCCGACGGGCGGCCTGGTGGATGTAAGTGCCTATCGGGGTGGGGCCCGGGGCGGCAAAATTCGGGTGCGGGCCCGGATGGAGATTGCCAGCCGACGCAAGCTCATTATTCGGGATGTGCCCTTTGGCATCACAACGGGCGCATTGATAGAAACTATCCTGAAAGCCAATGACCTGGGCAAAATCAAGGTCAAAAAAGTAACCGACAATACCGCCAAAGAGGTAGAGATAGTCATTGAATTACCCACCGGGGTAGAACCCGAAACCACCATCGATGCCCTCTATGCCTTCAGCAACTGCGAGGTAAGCATCTCGCCAAATGCCTGCGTCATTATTGATGACAAACCGCATTTTTTGGATGTCAATGAAATGCTGAGAATTTCCACCCTCAACACCCAGGAACTTCTCCGGCAGGAGCTCGAGATCCGCAAGCAAGAACTACTAGAGAAAATCCTCTACGGCTCTCTGGAAAAAATCTTTATTGAAAATCGTATCTATCGCGACATAGAAGAATGTACGACCTGGGAATCGGTACTCGCGACCATCGACCGGGGATTGGACCCTTATAAAAAGGATTTTTACCGCGAAATCATTCAGGAGGACATTCTTCGCCTGACCGAAATCAAAATCAAGCGCATTTCAAAATATGATACCTTTAAAGCCGATGAACTGGTGCGGGGCTGGGAGAAAGAACTGACCGAAGTAGAAAAAAATCTTCGCAACCTGAACCGCTACGCCATTCGCTATTTTGAAAACCTGCTTAAAAAATATGGTGCCGGCCGTGAGCGACGCACCGAAATTGCCGAATTTGATGTCATCAAGGCTGCCGAGGTAGCCATCAACAATGCCAAACTGTATGTGGACCGGGCCGGAGGCTTTATGGGCTATGGCCTCAAGCGAGATGAACATGCCGAATATGTCAGTGATTGTTCGGATATTGACGATGTCATCGCTTTTACGGAAGAGGGCAAGTATTTTATCAAGAAAATAGACGAGAAGGTCTATGTTGGCAAAAACATTGTCCATATCGGCATTTTCAACGAAGGCGCCAAAAATCTTACCTATAATGCCGTTTATCTGGATGGAGAAAGCGGGACAACTTATGTGAAGCGCTTTAAGGTAGATGCCGTCATTCGCGACCGCGAATATGACCTGAGCAAAGGAACGCCCCGCTCAAAACTGCTTTACCTCAGTGTGAACCCCCAGGAAGAAACCGAAACCCTCAGCATCAAGCTTTCCAATACCTGCAAGGCCAAAATCAAAGTATTTGAATATGATTTTGCCGAAATTGACATCAAAGGCAAAAATGCCCAGGGCAACATCCTGACCAAATATCCGGTCAAAAAAGTGGAACTGGCCAAAAAAGCCCGGCCCAAAAAAGTGGAAGATGAAGGCCCCAAGCTCTTTGGAAATGGCCAGCCCAATGGGCAGCACCAGGCCTAGCCACAACCCAAATAGCCAATGGAGAAAGAAAGGAAATGTTCTTCCCAAGACAAAATTTTATTTTTTCTTAAAGGAGATATAAAACTAATTTAACCTCGGGTATAGGGCAATTGAAGGGTTTGTAGTTCAGATTTGCAGAATATTATTTAATCTAATCATCTGAATATGAACCACTTTTTACGCCTGATTTTTTGCCTGGGGCTAAGCCTTAGTGTGCTCCAGGCCCAGGACAATGCTACCATTACGGGTACGGTCATTGACCAGGGCCAAGCTCCGGTTATCGGGGCCAATGTGGTGCTACAAGGCACTAATTACGGAACTACTACCAATGCCGCCGGGCGTTTTACGCTCGCCAATGTTCCTGCCGGAAGCTACGAGCTTCGGGTGAGCTTTATTGGTTTTCAGGCTTTTTCCCAAAACATTCAGCTCAATGCCGGCCAAAGCCTGGACGTGGCTGTCTCGCTTACCGAAGAGCCCCTGACCCTCGAGGGCCTTATCGTAACGGCCCAGCGCCGGGAGCAAATCATTCAGGAAGTACCCGTAGCGGTTACCTCCTGGGAAGGGGATTTTCTCAAAACCCGAGGGGTGTTTGAGCTAGATGCCCTTTCGGATTACGTACCGGGCTTACAAGTACAAATCCAAAGTGTGAACAATCCCGGCTTTGTGATTCGGGGCATTACCTCCGACAATGGCGACTCCCGCATCGAGCCCCGGGTTTCGGTATTCCAGGATGGGGTGTCCATCAGTAAGTCGCGCGGCTCGGTGGTAGAAATTTTTGATATGGAGCGGGTAGAAGTGCTCAAAGGCCCTCAGGGAACGCTTTTTGGCCGGGGAGCCCAAATTGGAGCCGTACACCTCATTCAAAACAAAGCCAAAAACGAACTTTCGGGCGAACTGACCCTGGGCGCAGGCAACGAAGGCCAGTACCTGGCCAATGGCTATATCAACTTCCCTATTGCCGAAGGCAAGCTCTTTGGCCGGGTTGCGGCCATCTACAACAAGCGCGACGGGGTCATCGAGAATCTTTCTGGCGGCGACCTCAACGGCAAATAAACCGTCGCTTTTCGTAGTTCTTTGCGCTGGCTGGCTTCCGAAAAAACCGTGTTTGACCTTATTGTGAATTTCCAGAAAGATACTCCTCCCGGCACTTCTTTCAAAAGCGGCACCTATGCCCCCCTCAATGGCAGTACCAGTCCCAATAGCTTTGCCGATATGGAGCGGGGCGAAGATTTGTTTATCGACCGCATCGTTTGGGGAACCACCCTCATCGCCAACCATACTTTCAACAGCAAATGGGATTTGACTTCTATTACGGCTTACCGGGAGTTTGATTCTTATGAATCATTTGATGCCGATGGCACGGTGGCTCCGGTGCTTTGGTTTGCCGAAGATGCCGAAGGGATTCAAGTGAGCCAGGAACTGCGCTTCACCTTTAGCGACGAACGCCGCTTTTCGGGCTTCTTTGGCAGCAGCTTTTTTTATGAAGATGGCTCGCAGGCTGTTCCTTTCGAGACCGATGAGCGGAGCTATTTTGCCTTGCTTTCTCCTTTGCTGGGGGGGGCTGGGTGTTCCCTTCATTCCGCTCGTTGTAAACGGGGTTGCCAATTTATCGGTAACCAATAATCCACTCACTGGCCAGCCCTTTAAAACCTTCCACTCCGAAGCCTCGGCCAATTTTGGCACCAACTATGCCATTGAGCTTTTTGCTGATGGTACGCTCAATATTTTGGATAACCTGAAGGTAACGGCGGGTATCCGGGGGACGTACGAAAACATCACCGGAGCCCTGGAGGTAACCGATAGCGAAACACCGGGTTCTTTGGGTATTATCTTGGGCGTAGCCCCCAACAACCTTTTTGCCCCCACCAATGGCCGCCGCGAAGCCAATGAGACTTTCTTTTCCGCCGTAGGGCGTTTGGCGGTCAACTATGATGTAAATGAAAACATCAACCTTTTTGGCTCCGTGGCCCGGGGTCGTCGTCCCAATGTGGTCCAGGTCAATGCAACAACGGTGGATGTGCTGAGCGATGAAACCGTATGGAGTTACGAATTGGGGGCTAAGTCGCTCTTCCTCAACAACCGCTTGCAATTTGATTTGAGTGCTTTTTATTATGACTACAACAACTTTCAAACTTCGGTGGCTGTCCTGGGGCCAAATGGCCTGGAAATTGAAACCCGCGATGCCGGAAGTGCTACGGCTTTGGGTTTAGAGACTGCTTTTCGCTACCTGGCCAATAAATACCTCTCCGTTTTTGCCAATTATGGCTATATCGACGCTACTTTTGACGATACCGACTCCGACGGCAATGCACAAGGGCTGGCTGGCAATCGCTTCCGCCTTACCCCTGAGCACTCCATCAGTGCCGGTTTTGAGGTCAATGTGCCTTTTGGCGGTGAGCGCTTTGCTTTCTTTTTCAAGCCGACTTATACCTATCGTTCACAGGTGTTTTTTCAGGAAGAAAATGAACCGGGTATTGAGCAGGCGGGCTATGGTCTCCTGAATCTCTTTGCGGGCTTTGATTTGTTTGACCGCGCCACAACGATTACTTTCTATATGAACAATGCCCTGGACGAAGAATACATTATCGATGCGGGCAATACCGGGGGTGCTTTTGGCATTCCGACCTTTATTGCCGGCTTGCCGCGCTTGTGGGGCTTCCGCCTGACGGGTCGCTTCTAGTAGCTACAAGCAAAGGCTTGTTCTCAAAAACCCAATGGTGCTTCGGGCCATTGGGTTTTTTTATGGGGTTTGCCTATTCTCATAGATACCTTTTCTGTACTCAAAAAAAGGAAAAAGCAAGGCTTGGGCTACGGTGGCTGCCGGACATCTCAAAATTTCTGGAAACGCGCTATTTGCTGGCTTAGTAAATCATTGAACAGCGGAAGTGTGAGCTTGCCCTCGGCAAAGTGAGCCTCTATCCGGTAGAGCTTCAAGCGCAGACTTAGTACATCAGTGCCCAGGTAGGCCAAAATATCGCTCAAATGGCTCAAAGCCAAAGCGCCGCCCTGCATCCCGGAAGACAAGCCCACCAGGGCCGCTTTTTTATCCTGAAAAGAGCCGGGATAGCGCAGACCGTCGATAAATGTCTTGAGTACGCCTGGAAAAGAACCATTGTATTCGGGCACTACGAAAATAAATTTTTCGTGGCGGTCTATCACTTCCTGAAACTGATTAAATGCCGGGTTCTTACCCGCATTTTGGTAGAGGGCCGAATAGGCAAAATCGGGGGGCAGTCCTTGAAGGTCAAGTATCTGGCTTGGGATGCCCGCTTCGTGAAGCTGGTTTTGGTAATGTTGCGCCACCTGAGGCGTGAGGGCCTGTTGGCGGTTGGTCGCACTGATAATGCAAATCATATCATCTTAAAGGGCTGGTTTTTACGCATCCAGGCCCACGTTAGAACCCATTGTCAGGCAAAAGGTTCTATGCTGAGGCTTAAATTACTGAATCTCAATGGCAAGAGGTTTCAAAACATAGCCTTTTTGGCGAAGCTGGGCGATGAGTCCATACGAACCGGGAAGGTGGCCAGCCCCTACGGCAATAAACAAAGAAGTTGGCTGGCGAAGCCATTCGTCCAGTTTGGGCATCCACTGTTGGTTGCGGTCTATGAGCAAGCTTTGCATTTCGTCGGGTTGAGTATTGCGTTCCAAGAGGCTTTGGAGGGCATTCAGGTCTTGTTGGCGATACATTTCCGTCATAGAGACCAATTCTTCGGAAGAGCCGCCTGCCTGGTCATTTACCATTAGCATTAGCATTTCTACTTGGCGGGTCAGGCTATAGCCATCATAAAGGGCCTTGAGCTGGTCATCTACGGTCTCGAGGCCCAGTACTTCCCGGCCTTTGTTTTTGCCGTATTGCTGAAAAAAGCCATCCATTGAATTGCCGAGCGGGTTCTCGAGCGACGGGGGCGGGGCTTCCTGGTTTTGGGTTTTCATATATTTGGCCACCATAATGAGCTGATAAAGGAAAATAGGCTTTACATTGTTGAAGAGAGCGATTCCCATACCGATATTTTGGCGCAGGCACTGGTCGGTGGCCTGGTATTGCTCCGGGCTGAGGAGTTTATCCAGGCTTTGGGAGGGGGGCATCATCATGGCCATAGCCAGCTTCAGATAAACGGCAGCCATGTGAGTGCTGTCAATGACCATTTCTCCAACAATCCTTTGCGAAACGTCTAAGGCTTGCAAAAGACTTGGATTTTTTTCAATAAACTGGTAGCTATGCAGGTGATGCGTACCAAAGAGATAGCTGGGCTGCGCGTGGTGGGGAGAGGTGATTTCCCAAAATACGGAATTTTCAAGGCTTTGTGCTTGGGTGTTTACTCCCCAGCCAAGGACAATGCAGCAAAAGAGCAGGCTTTTTTTCATGAGAGGCAAGTAGTTTTGAAACAAAACGACAGGCGAATAAAAACAGGTAAAAAAAGTAGGAGAACTAGTTTTCTGGGGTGAAGCGCTCCAGGTTCTCGCGCAACACTTCCCAGGTATGGTCGGCCAGCAGGCTCACTTCGGAGATATATTCAAAAGGAATTTTTTTTCCCCATTCCTCGGGCGAGACCATAGAAAGTACAAACTGGCCATTTTTGCGCAGATACAAAAAATAAGTGTGGCCAATGACCGGGTCAAAATTCATGTCGGCTTCATAAATCTGGCGCGAGATTTCGGCCCGGCGCTGAAGTGCTTCGGCTTGCTCGGCCAGGACCTTCATCTGGTCGTAGAGCTGGCGCAATTGGCGGTCGGTTTGTTGCTCCATGGCCGCAATGGACTTGGCCTGCACAGTGCCTTTCTCGGTGGGCCGGATAATGGCGCCGCCTTTGGTATGGGCATAAGGCAAAGTGCCCGGATTTTCGGTGATTTTATCAGCATCAATGGGATTGACAAAAGGGGCGGAAGGGTTGGGGTCTTGCTTCATAACAAATGTTTTTTGGCTAACTCGGCAAAGATACGATTGTTTGCCACTTCCTTCCAATCATTAGCCGGCCCGGGGGTGCTTCTCCCAATTGTTAAAAATTTGTTAGGCTCAATCTTTTGCCCTGAAAATGAATCCAATAAGGACAATCTCACTTATCTTCAAAATATGAAAAAATTTTATCTCCTTCTGCTCTTGCTCCTGGGGGCTTTTGCTTCGCTGATGGCGCAGGAACATATCCTGAAGGGCACGGTGGTTGCGGGCGATGAACAAAAGCCTTTGCCCGGGGCAAATGCCATTCTGTATAACTCGGCCCGGGAAGTGGTCAAAGCTGTTTTTAGCGATGAGCAGGGCTTTTTTGAGCTAAGAGTTAATCGCGGGGCGGCCTACACCCTCAAAATCAGTTTTGTGGGCTACCAAACCCTCGAGAGGCCGCTCTTCCTGGCCGGAGAAGCCACCGACCTGGGCCCGCTGGTGCTTTTGCCGGATAACAAAACGCTCAAAACCATAGAGATACAGGGCCAGGCGGTGCCCACTATTCAAAAAGGCGATACCACCGAATACAATGCCCTCGCCTACAAGACCAATCCTGATGCCAGTGCCGAAGATTTGATTCAGAAAATGCCCGGCGTGGTGGTGCAAAATGGCACGGTACAGGCCCAGGGCGAAAATGTACGCCAGGTATTGGTGGATGGGAAGCCTTTTTTTAGCGATGACCCCAACCTGGCCCTCCGCAACCTGCCCGCCGAAATGATTGATAAAATCCAGGTCTTTGACCAGGCCAGCGACCAGGCACAATTTACGGGCTTCGACGACGGGCAAAACCTCAAAACTATCAACATCATCACCAAGCCCGACAAAAGCCGGGGTGAATTTGGCAAGGTCTATGGCGGCTATGGCCAAGACAAGCGTTATCTGGGCGGAGGCAGTGCCAATGTATTTAGAAAGGAAAGTCGTTTTTCACTCATCGGCCAGAGCAATAATATCAATGTGCAAAACTTCTCGGCGGAAGACTTGCTGGGCGTGGTCAATACCCCCCAAAACCGGGGCGGGGGCTTTGGCGGCGGTGGCCGCTCTCGAGCTGGGGGCGGCGGCACCGATGCCAGTGATTTTCTGGTAGGCAATCAGAGTGGTATCACCACTACCCACGCCCTGGGCCTCAACTACTCTGACAATTGGGGAAAAGACATCGAGACCTCAGGTTTCTACTTCTTTAACCGAAGCCAGAACGAGGCCGAGGAGCAAAGGAGGCAACAGATTTTTTTGGGTGCTGACGATACCCAGTTTTACAACGAAGACCGCCTGAGCAATCAGCAAAACAATAACCACCGCCTTTCTTTTAATTTGAATACCGATGGAG
>JAAUUB010000187.1 GCA_012031215.1 Microscillaceae bacterium
CATCTTGGGTTTGGGCCAAGAGCCAAGGGCTCAGCAAGGCCATCAGGCTAAGCAGGATAAAAGAGCGGATTGTGTTCATTGTCATCATCTTTTGAGGATTTGACTACACAATCGTTTCGGGTAAGGATTATGACAAAAAGGAATTTTTTTTTGAAATTTTTTTTATTTCTCCCTGTGCACCTGGCCTATGGGCAGGCGCACATTGAACTTGCCATCTATCTGGGGGGTTTGCTGATGATTATTGGCTTTTGCCGTGCTAACCGTATTGTTTTTGACATAGGTAAAGAGCTCGAGTATGCTCACAAAGCCGTCCCGGTCCTCATCCGCTTCTTTAGCTCCGCCTACCAAGGCTTCGGTCAGGTAATAGCTAAAAATGCCCCTTTGGTGTTCGGAGGTTTCCAGCGAAGTCTGATTGAGGTTAGAGGAAGCCAGCACCGCTATTTCGCGTTCTTCCAGGTCGCGGTAGAGTTCGCGCATATCCCCGCTCATTTTTTCTAAAGCCCCACCCGAATGGCAGGCATCCATTATCCAAAGCCGCTTTTTGGCGGGCGACTGCTCTATGATTTGCTGAATTTCGGTGTAAGGAATAGCGGTTTGGTTATTTATCCCGTCATATTCGTAAGGCAAGAGATGCAAAACCCGGCGCTCGTTGAGCACGGGGGCCCGGCCATGCCCGGCAAAATAAAACACCAGCAAATCAAGTGGTTTCGCGGCCTGGGCCCGCTGGCGCAAGGCGTTCAGGATATTGTCGCGCGTGGCCTCCTTATCGGTCAGCAGGGTGATATTGGTGGCTGGTACAGCGCCTCCATTCGGACTTTCATAAAAGTTTTTGAGGGCCATCACATCGTTGACGGTGAAGGACAAATCGCCTACTTCGTGAAGATAATCGGCCACGCCCACCAGCACCAGCCAGATATTGGGTACTTCGGCCTTCGGAATCACGGGCTGGGGCGGGGCATCGAGGGTACTGATTTTGAGATAATCTACCTCAATGGCCGCAAGCGGAGGCACAATAAAGCCCACCTCACTGCCAAAAAACCCGGTAAAATTCATCGTAAAAACCTCCTCACCATTGATGGCATAGCTGAGCTTATCGCCTTGCTTACGCACGGTCAGCAGGTTAAAATCATTGATCTTGATGGCCGCCGAAGGGGTCCAGGGGGCATAGTCAGTAAATTCGCGCCCGTCAAATTTATCAATAGAATACTGTCCATCATTGCGCAACCAAAATTCATAGAAAACATTGTCCAGGCTATTGCCGCCCCACTCCAGGGCATATCCTTTTTGGGCCGTGCCGCTCACCTGCCGCATCCGAATTTCAATTTGAAAATCCTGAGATTCGCGCAAAAAGCCCTGCACCATCCGCCTTGAATAATTATAGCGTTCACGCTTGCCCTCGAGGTAAAACACCCCTTCTCGAATCTGGGCGTAGGTTTTGGCCCGGTCGCCCACCAGCCAGCCATGCCGGTTGTCGTCAAAGTTTTCTTCAAACACTTTATAAACATCGGGCTGGGCCAGAAGCACGGAAAAGCAGCCCCCAAGCATAAAAAAAATAAAGATGATTTTGCCCGCACTTTGCAAAAAGAGAGATTGAAGGTTGAACATACCGTTTGAAAAATTTAGGTGGCCGAGGCCATGAGTTTCACAAATGTACATGATTTGCCACTTGCCTTACAAATAATTCTCAAAAAATTGATTGGTTTGTACCTTGCGATGTAAACCCTGAAAGTATTTATCTGATGCCTGAACTTCCCGAAGTAGAAATGTTTCGCCGTGCCCTGGAAGAAGGTGCTACGGGCCGAAAGCTACGCCAGCTAAAAGTATATGACGCCAAAGTACTCCGTTGCCAGGAAACCCAGCTTGTGGAGGGCCTTGTTGGGCATTTTTTTCACCCTCCCCAGCGCATTGGCAAATATTTGTTTGTCCCTTTCTCATCGGGGCAGGTGCTGCTCATTCATTTTGGGCTGACAGGTTCGCTGGCTTTTTTTGATGAGGCCGAAGACCCGCCCCGCTTTACCCGGGTGGCTTTTTTGATGGAATCGGGAAATCACCTGGCTTATGTTTGCCCCCGCAAATTTGGTCGTCTGGACATAGGACCGGACGTGCAAAGCCTGCAAAAAGCCCGGCAGCTTGCCGAAGATGCCTATACTATTTCCTGGGAGGACTTTGAGCATCACCTGGGTCAAACCCGCCGAATGGTCAAAACTGTGCTGCTCGACCAAAGTGTGGCTGCTGGAGTGGGCAACTGGATTGCCGATGAAATACTTTTTCAGGCCAAAATTTATCCTGAACGCCGGGTAGCTGATTTATCGGCGGAAGAAAAAAGACGGATATTTGAGAAAATGAAGGAAATCATTCAGACTGCTTTGGCGGTCGAGGGCGACTATGAAGCATTGCCCGCCCAATTTCTTATCCACCGCCGGGGCTGGACCCAGGCCAGCCCGGCTTTTTGTGAAAATTGCACCGGGGAAACCGAGTACATAAAAGTCGGCGGAAGGGCTACTTATTTTTGCGGAGTCTGCCAGAAAAAACCAGGTTAAAATTCTTTTTTTACAGGTTTTCCCGCTGACACATTAACAATTTATGTTATTATTTTTGTGCGCTCATTTTTCCGAACCTCTTCAGGGAAGGTGAGCCTCAATTCATCAGACAACCTAGAAAGGCAACTAAGCACTTTCTAAAAATATTGTTCTATGTTTCGAAGATTTGCCCTTTGGATGTTTAAGCGCACGGGTTGGGAACTTGACCGTAACCTGCCCGATGAGATTAAACGCTGTGTGGTAGTGGCGGCTCCACATACCAGTAATTGGGACTATTGGTACACCATGGCTTCTTTTGCTATTTTGCGCCTAAAAATCCGCTTTACTATCAAGAAAGAATGGATGCGTTTCCCGTTCAATCTTATCAACCGGCCTATGGGTGGTATTGCCGTTGACCGGCGGCCCCGCTCCCCCGACAAGCCCCGGCCCAGCCTGGTAGAAGCCATGACTCATCTTTTTGAAGATCAAAAAGAGTTAATTTTACTCTTTACGCCAGAAGGCAGCCGCTCGCGCCGCGAAAAATGGAAAACGGGTTTTTATACCGTAGCCAAAAATGCCGGGGTGCCCATTTGTCTGGGTTATGTAGATTATAAATTGAAAAAAGCAGGCATTGGCAAAACCCTCTATCCCAGTGATTTTGAGAAGGACATGCGGGAAATTATGGCTTTTTTATCAGAAAGTAACCGCTCGTTTTCCCGAAAAATTTAGTGTGGATTTAGATTTTGTATAAGCAGGAAAGGCCCTTTCTCTGGTGGGCCTCTCCAAGTGCTTCTAATCAATACCTAATCTGAAATCCGGTGCGTAGAAACCAGGTCGGCTCTGGGTCAAGTTCCTGTATAAACCGTTGGTCTCCGTCCCGGCGGTCATCTCTAAACTCCCACCGGCGCAAAGCCGTTACTCCGCCTTCCAGCAAGAAGTAATTGTTTTCCGAAAGCTTATAACGCAAGACCGGGCCGAGGGTCAGGTCAGAAACACCCGCCCGGTCGCTGCCCGGAAACCCATTCTGCAGATTTCCCAATTGAAACTGATTGCCTACTATGCTGGCATTCAGCCCCCAATACCATTTCTTCTTTATCCATCCCACATCGGCCCTTGACGGCAGGAGAATATCGGCCACAAATTTGGGACTGCGGTAGGTGTATTGCAAAAGGGGCAAAATGAGGGTCCGGCCAAAGCCCGCACTACGCCCCACCCCAAAGCCATAGATTGCTTTTTGATTGGCGCGATAGCTCAGCAGGGCCGCCCCTTCCAGACGAAAATGATGCCAGTCAAAGGCCTCGAGATCACTGAAAATACCCGGACGAAAAAGCAGGGCCAAAATCCATTTGGGCTTCTTGGGATTGAGCACCCTGACCCAGTCTATTTGCAAGCGGGCGGCGTGCAGGTTTTGCACCAGTGCCTGCCCTGGCGCTACCTCAAAACCCGCATAATTGAGGCGGGTAAAACGATACTCGGCTCCCAGGGTGAGGGTAGTGAGCCCCAGCTTTTGTTTGTCTATTTTCTTGCGAAAGGAGCCATTCAGGGCTAGGTTCCAGTTATTTACCTGGACAGGGCCCGGGATAAAGGGGTCGGGAAAGACCAGCGAAGTATTGCCCCGGTTTTCAAATCGTATCCCAAAACGCTCGCCCTGCGCCTGCGCTTCGGGCATTCCCCCGCCCAAATAAAAGAGTAAAGCCAAGAGGCTTAAGCAGTAAAGCTTTGTAATCATACAGTTCTACTATTTCTTGTTTATTTCATTTAGAATTATTTCCGGGGAAAATTGTTTGAAAAAATTGTTTTTGAAATCTGTGCTTGGTTTCTGGAAATTTTCCGAAATTGCTTTCAAAAAAAGCGAAAATGCCCCAAAAGGATACTTTTTACGAAACCGCGCGCGGACGTTTTTTTGTAAGGGATACCGGAGGAGGGCTTCCCCCGCTGGTGATGCTCCATGGCTGGCCGGAGAGTTCTTATTGCTGGGAACCCCTTGTGCCTCGGCTCTCTTCGGCTTTTCGGCTCATCCGCCCCGATATGCGAGGCATGGGAGATAGCGAACGCACCCTGGACCGCAAAGCCTACCTCAAAACCGAACTGGCTCAGGATATGCTGGCCCTACTCCAGAAAATGGAAGTGGAAACTTTTGGGCTGGCCGGCCACGACTGGGGTGGGGTGGTGGCCCAGGAAATGGCCCTGGCGGCTCCTGAACGCATTCGTGCCCTGGCTTTGCTCAATATTATTGTCATTAACAATGCCCCGGGAATGGCCGCCGCTATGGAACGTTTGAGGCAATACGGAGCGACTATAAGCTGGTATCAAACTTTTCAGCAACAGGAGCACCTGGCGGAGGCCATGATTCCCGGCAACGAAGAAGTATGGCTGAGCCACTTTTTGCGATTGGCCAAAAAGAAACCTTTTCCCCAGGACGCACGGCAAGAATATATCCGCACCTTCAAAATCCCCGGCACAGCAACCACCAGTGCCAATTATTACCGTACCCAATATGAGGATATGCAACGCTGGCGCACCCTTCCCGGTCAGAAATTTAAAATGCCGGGCCTTTATCTTCACGGCCAACGCGATATTGTCATTATTCCTGAATATCACCTGGGCTTTGCCGATTGCTTCGAGGCCGAGGCCCGCGTGATTTCCCTGGATGAAGGACATTTTATTCAGGAAGAAGACCCGGAAGGGGTTGCCCAGGCCCTGAGTGGTTTTTTCGGAAAGTATGCCCTGGGCTAAGCCAAATCACTACTAATAAAGAAAGGTTTGGCTTATTGCTTTGCCGTACAAGCGATTTTGCTAAGCGTTGGTTCTGTTTTGCACCTGATTTGTTCGTAAACGGTCTTGGATGTAAAGAGGTCGCCTGAAATGCTATCCAATTTTTGAGCACTTACTTTGTTGGCCTGCTCAGACTGGTCTATCCCAATCCAATTTCTGCCTAAAAGTTGTGCGGATTTCAAAGTGGTTCCTGAGCCGCAAAAGCAGTCTAGCACATAACTACTTGGATTTGAGGAGGTTTTGATAATCAATTTTAATAACTCAGCATTTTTTTCGGTTGGATACAAGGGATATTGCGGGTCTTTCATTTCCCAAATATCTTGCACTCGTTTTCCGTCTTGCTCATCCAGGTAGATTTTTTTGCGTGGATTTCCATTGTCCGACCACTCTATAAGTCCCTGTTCGTCCCAAAGTGCTAAGGTGCTTATGTCGGTTCGCCAGTGTCTGCCTTTGGGGGGCAATATTCCTTTGAAACTTTGCGAAGTGTTTCCGTTTTGTGTTTCGCCTGGGGCATGCAAGGGGATGCTTGTGTATCGTCTGCCGTTTTTATCTGTTTTAGGAAAAAGTTTGATTTTATCTTCCTCGGTATAGGGCATCTTTGGTTCGTTCCAAATCGGATTTTCGCCTTTGGAGTAAAACAAAATCAGGTCTTTGATATTGCCATACGCTTTTCTGGCGAAGTTTTTAGGATTACACTTAATGCGTGTGATGTCGTTTCTGAAATTTTCTATGCCAAAAACCTCATCCATGAGGATTTTGACATAATGCCCAATCTTATAGTCGATATGTAAATAAATAGTCCCTTGCTCCGATAAAAGCATTTTGAGTAAAACCAATCTTTCACGCAAAAATTCTAAAAATTCTGCTCCTTGGCGCTTATCCGAATACGCAATTTTCCCATTTTTTTCATTGCTAATGGTGCTCATTCTTTCGTCTGAAAAGGTGAAAGTGTTGTTTGTGGCAAAAGGAGGGTCAATATAAACTAAGTCTATTTTTCCGGCTAAACCCTGTTTTTCTATTAAGTTTTTAAGCACCAGCAAATTCTCGCCAAAAATTAATTTGTTTGGACTTGCTACCTCATTTTGCTTCACTAATTCGCTCTCAGGAATTTGAGCGTAGATTTCGGCTTCGGTTTTTTTGTGGGGGTAGTGTAGAAGCATTTTCTCCGTTTTTTTTAAATATACACAAAAATCCTCAAATCTGATACAGAAACTCTCTCAACACTAAGGCACTCAGTATGTTATAGTCTTTGTATTTGGTCGTAATATCCCGATACATTTTATTCTTTCCTTCTATATACAGGACACCATCCAAGATAGCAATTTTGATGGCTTTAACGTTGGGGCTTTCCAAGGTACTGATTGCATCGGCAAATTGTGCGTTTTGATGTCCGCCAAAATCTGTCAAGAACTTACTTTCGCCTATGATATACTGCTTGTTGAAACGAGCTACAAAATCAAGGCCTTTATCACGCTGGTAGTTCAGCACTTTACTTGCAAAAATGGCTAATTCTTGGTCGCTATCGTTCAAAATGGCATCTTCATCAGAGTTGATAAAATCTTCCAAACGAACAGGTTGTATGCCCAATGCTTTTTTGTTGAGCCACCTACGAAAAAAGGGGCCGATTTGTCGGTTGGTTTCTTTGGCTTCGCTACATTTTTCAAAAATCTTATCCAAGCCCATTTCGTACAACCTTCCGCAAATTCGGTTGATGGTTTTGGGATTTCGTTCCAGGGCTGAACTGTCTCGTTTCAGAAAAGCAATGTAGCTGTCCTTAAGGGGAAACAAATCCAACTTCAACAATTCTTTGATAAGCGAAATATTATCCCGATTTCCAAAAGCTTGCTCTACCTTAGTCCAGTTCTCTTGGCTGATTTCCCTAATCCCTTCGGGAATGGTGGGATACACCTGAAACAAATCATCAAGATAAGATTTTTGGTTGGCGTATGCGATGCTTAGTTCAGTCCAGTAGTTCACAGTAGGTGATTTTTTTGCAATGTACGTTTTTTGGTGGGCTTTTCTAATGTATTTACCAGAGGGTGCTCGTCCATACCTGTTTAAATTTGCCTGAATTTTATCCATTTCTTGTTCTTTCCGGCTATCCAATTCTCTGGCACAATAGAAAAATATTGTTGAGCAAGTCCTGAGAAATATTTATCGGCCAGGCCAAAGCAATTGTCTTATAATTGCTCTAAATTGCGCAAAAAAATGACTTGGGGCTATGCAATTTGAAAATCAACTATCCTTTGCCCAACAACAGGACGAAGTATTTGACCGATGTACCTATCGCGACTGGTTTTTTATCCCACAAAAAGATGGCCGTGAGGTCATCTACCTGAATGGCAACTCGCTGGGCCTTCAGCCTAAAACGGCCCGCCAATACCTGGAAAAAGAAATGCTCAAATGGGAAAAGCACGGGGTAGAAGGGCATTTTGGCATTGAGGAGCAGTGGTTTGATTTTCACAAAAACATTAAAAACAGCCTGGGGCATCTGGTGGGGGCTTCCCCTGCGGAGGTTACACCTATGAATGCCCTGACCGTTAATTTGCATTTGCTCTTGCTGGGTTTCTATCGCCCGGCCGGTAAACGCACCAAAATCCTGATAGAAACCAAAGCTTTTCCCTCTGACCAATACGCCGTAGCTTCGCAAATTGCTTTCTGGGGCCTGGATGTGGCCGAAAACCTGGTGGAATTTAGCCCCCGGCCTGGCGAAGATACCTTGCGCACCGAAGATATGCTGGCCCAGATGGAAGCCCTGGGCGATGAACTGGCTCTGGTGCTTTTGGGTGGGGTAAATTATTATACAGGTCAGTTTTTTGACATTCCGTCCCTTACCCAGAAGGCCCAGGCCCTGGGCGCTTACATGGGGCTTGACCTGGCCCACACCATTGGCAATCTTCCCCTGGATTTGCACGCCTGGGGGGTAGATTTTGCCTG
This sequence comes from Microscillaceae bacterium, assembly GCA_012031215.1. Lineage (GTDB taxonomy): Bacteria > Bacteroidota > Bacteroidia > Cytophagales > Microscillaceae > JAAUUB01. Next base: position 8,232 of record JAAUUB010000187.1, read on the forward strand.
CTGGTGCACATATAAATATCTCAATTCAGGGCCGGGTGGTATCTCGGGCATTTTTGTTCACGAAAAACATCACGGCCAGCCCTTGCGCCCTCCCCTTCACGGCTGGTGGGGACACGAAGAAAATACCCGCTTTCAGATGGACAAAGCATTTGTACCTGAGCCCGACGTAGAGGCCTGGCAAATGAGCAATGCCCCTATTTTTTTATTGGCCACCCACAAGGCGGCCCTCAAAATATTTGAAGAAGTGGGCATCAAGGCTTTGCGCGAAAAAAGCATCGCACTCACGGGCTTTCTGGCCTTCATCCTGGAAACTACCGCCCGCGAAGAAAATTTTGGATTACACATCATTACGCCCGCTTTGGCGGAGCAAAGGGGCTGTCAGCTATCTATTCGGATGAATCGGCAGGGCCGGGCTCTCTTTGATGAACTTACCCACCGGGGAGTAGTAGCCGACTGGCGCGAACCGGATGTGATTCGGCTGGCGCCTGTGCCCCTTTACAATACCTTTGAAGAAATTTATGCGTTTGGAGAAATCTTGCGCGAAGCTATTCGCGAACTAGGCTAAGCCTTTTTGGCTTGTGGTGTATTTCTCTTCCATTCAAAAAGATGTTCCCAGGCGCGGTGTTCTTTTGAAAAATACGCCACTGTGTCGTGTGCTCCGATAGGACGCTGGTCAAAATCAAGTCTTTCCTCAAGGGCAAATATCTCGGGCGAAACTACAATCAAAAGCTTTTGCAAGCCAATTTGCAGGGCTGTTTGCATCCAGGACAAGGTCAGAAGTTCTCGGGATACCTGCAGGCCATCCGGATGTGCTTCTCTGAGACTTAAAATCAAAAAATTACCTTTGGTTTTGCGCAGGTTTTCCAGGCTTTTGTCAAATACCATCTGAAAATCAGAATAGGAAAGATGGCCTTTCAGTTGAAGCAAAAATCCGTTCAGAACCGGTTCGTGGCCAAACAAAGCCATTCCTTCCCGAAAATATAAATCTAGAAAGGGCTTCGTTTTGGGTTCTTGGCTTGTATCCGGTGTCAAGTTAATGGCGGTCATTTAGGCTAAAACGTCTGGAAACGTCTGAGGTCTTGTTTGAACAATAAATCTACGCCTTTTGCTTTGGCAAAGTTAGCTTTTAATGTGTGAATCACCTTATTGAGGATGTCCGAAGAAAGCATTTTACAGGGCATAGCCCCAAGCCCACTGATAGCCGAGGGGAACGAAGTAGCTCAACCATAAGAAGCTGCCCATGGCCCAACCCCAGGATTGCTCGCTCTGGGGCGCAAGGGGGGCCAGTCGCGGGCTAAACCAGGCATACAGCCCCCGATAGAGCAGGCCAAACAAAAGCCCGGCGTAAGCCCCAAAATCACATACCCGATTCCCCCGTAATGCATCCAAAACATATCAAACATACAGAGGTGAGAAGGCAGGCCGTATATATATTTTA
>JAAUUB010000188.1 GCA_012031215.1 Microscillaceae bacterium
TATTTTTGTTGAAAATTCTTATTTAATTTGTGTTCCAATAGTATAATTTTTTAAACCCATTTTTTTAATTATGAAAAAATTTACGCAAAAGCTAGGCGGGTGCCTGCTGTTTTTAGTCTGTTTGTGCTCAGCGAAGCCCAGGCGCAAATCACACTTTCGGGCACAGTGCGCGACATGAACAGCAATGAAGCCATTATCGGGGTCAATGTGGCCATCAAAGGCAAGGTAACTGGCACGGTAACGGATACCAAAGGAAACTTTTCCCTTAGCACCAACACCCCGCCCCCCTTTATCCTGGTCATCTCAAGTGTGGGCTATCTGCAGCAGGAGCTTGAAATCACCGAAAGCCGCAGCAACCTGAGCATTGCCCTCGAGGAGCAAACCATTATGGGGCAGGAAGTAGTGATATCGGCCTCTCGTGTAGAGGAGAACATTATGGAGTCGCCCGTAGCCATTGAAAAAATGGACATCCTGGCCGTACGCAATGCGCCAGCGGCTACTTTTTATGAATCTCTCCAGAATTTGAAAGGTGTGGAACTGGCTACTCAAAGTGCCACTTTCCAATCGGTAAATAGCCGGGGCTTTGCTGCCACCGGAAACGTGCGGATTTTGCAACTGATTGACGGGATGGACAGCCAGTCTATCACCAACAATTTTTCCTACGGCAACATTGTGGGCATCAGCGAGCTGGACGTGCAGAGTGTAGAACTTTTGCCTGGCCCCTCCTCGGTACTCTATGGGCCTAATGCCATCAATGGCACTTTGCTCATCAACTCCAAGAATCCTTTTGAATACCAGGGGCTGAGTGTGAATGGGCAGATAGGCGTGATGCACGTCAATTCTCCCGATACTGACCCTGAGCCGATGTATATTGCCAATTTGCGCTATGCCAAGGCTTTCAACAATAAATTTGCTTTTAAAACCAATATTGGCTTTGTGCGCGCCCTGGACTGGCACGCCACCAGCACGCTCAATACCGTGGATGCGGCCCGCACGCTATACGACAATACTACCCGCGAAAACAATCCCGGCTACAATGGAGTGAATAATTATGGTGATGAAGGCTTTAATGTTTTGGGCTTGCAAGACCCCAGCCTACAGGCAGGTTTGGTGGCTACCCTGGTAGCCCAGGGAGTTCCGCAGCCTAATGCGGAGGCTTTGGTGGGTTCATTGCCCAATCAAAGCGTATCCCGAACGGGCTATCTCGAGCCCGATTTGGCCAATTACAATGCCTTTAGTTTTAAGTTTCACAATGCTTTTCACTACCGCATCAACGAAAACATAGAAGCCATCGCCCAGGTCAATTATAACCGGGGCCGCACCGTGTACACGGGTTCAGGCCGCTTCAATGTTTCCAATTTCCAAACTACACAGGCCAAATTGGAACTTCGGGGCTCGGAGTTTTATGTCCGGGTGTACGGCAACTATGAAGATGCTGGCGATTCGTATGACATCCAGACCCTGGGCCAGCGCATTGAAAATGCCTGGAAAGACAATGGCACCTGGTTTGGAGAATATGCTTTCGCCTATCTGGGCCTTATTCCGGGTATTCCGGGCGGCGACCATAGTTTTGCCCGGGCCTTTGCCGACAACCGCGATGCCAACGGAAATTTACTTATTCCGGGTGCCCCGGCCCGGCCCCTGCCTGGCGAAGCTAATTTTGAGCGCATCAAAGAGGAACAAATCAATACCCCCCTCAATCGATTTGGTACCCGTTTTACAGCCAGAAACTATTTTATCCAATCCGAAGGGATGTATAACTTTGAGAAGCTGATTGACCCCAAGGTGCTCGAAATCATCGTAGGGGCGCATTGGCGTCGCTATGTACCCAATACCGAAGGAACTATTTTTGATGACCTGCCCAACCAGCCTAGCGAAGAGGATTTGGAAAATTTCCCTGATTTAGGGCTGCTCTCAGTACGCGAAATCACCGTGGATGAATACGGCGGCTATGTGCAACTGACCAAGCGGTTTTTCAATGATTATCTGAAACTGGTTGGTTCGGCCCGCATCGATAAAAACCAAAACTTCCAGGCCCGTTTTACCCCCCGTATTGCGGCGGTAATTTCGGCCGGAGCCAATAAACAACATAATTTCCGGCTTTCTTACCAGACGGGCTTCCGCAACCCAACCATGCTCAATCAATACCAAAACCTGACCGTGGGAGGGGTAGTAACACTTATTGGCGGTCTGCCAGAGTTCAGGAATCGCTTCTTTGGCCAGAACATAGCCGTAGGGGTGGGCAGCCCTGGCTATGCCACACCGGAAGAAGCTGTAAGCGCTGGTCTGGTGGCTTTGGGCATTCCTATTCCGGCCCCTACCGCTTTGGCATTTGATGAGTTTAAGCCGGAGTTTGTGGAAACCATAGAAATTGGCTATAAAGGTTTGATTGCCAATAAATTGTTTATTGATATTTATGGCTATTACAACTGGTACAGCAATTTTATCGGCAGCCAGATAGCCTTTCAGGTGGACCCCAACAGCCCCCTCCAAATCCCCGCTTCTATTCCCGGGATAGGGGTGTTTCCGATTGGTCTGCGCCAATACGAAGTACCAGTAAATATTGAAGAAGGCTTGGTCTCCTATGGCTGGGGCATCGGCCTGGAATATAACCTGCCCAAAGGCTATAAAATTGGGGGAAATATTTCTTCCGATATTCTGGATACGCCCAACTCTGAACTTCCCCCTAATTTCCTGGCTGGTTTCAATGCCCCGCGCCTGCGCACCAATTTGAAATTCAGCAACCGCGATGTGGGCAAAGGCATTGGCTTCAACATTGCCTGGCGCTGGCAAGACGCTGTGGACTGGGAAAGCCCAGGCTTCTTCACGGGTCGCATTCCCGGCTTTGGGGTCATAGATGCGGTGGTAACGTATCAGGTTAAGAAAATCAAAAGTATTTTCAAATTGGGGGCCTCCAATTTGCTGAATAATCGCTATCAGCAGGCTTTTGCCAATCCTAACCTGGGGGCCATGTATTATATGGGCATCACCTTTGACCAATTCCTAAACTAAGCACAAGTATTTTTTAGGCTTTCAGAACCGGATTTTCTCTTGAGAATCCGGTTTTTTTTTGCTAGGGCTAATTATTCCTTCGCTATATTTTGCCTTTGCAAAAGCCTGCATTTCTTGTGTAAATTCACCCCTAAAATCAATACTTGAAAAAAATGCGAATTTCTACACTTTTGCCATTGTGTTTTTGGCTAGGCAGTGCTTGGGGACAGGCGCAAAGGCTTACCCCGCAATTTTCACTGACGTATGCGCATTTTGCTACGCGCCCCATTGTGGATATTTTGGGCTCTTCCCGGCTTGCGGGTACTTCGATTGGGCACAGCCTTTTGTCCTTAAGGGGAGGCGGGGCCCTGGTAAAGCGAGAAAACACCCGGCTGGCCATTTTTGGAGAAGTCTCCCAGTATTTTATGCGCTATCAGGACTGGCCCTCTAACGTGGACACCGGAGAAAGACCCGGAAATTTGCTGGATTTGCAGGTGCGCCTGGAGTTTAGTCAGGCCCTGGGCAAAGGCTGGCACTTGGCGGCGGCTGTCTGGCCGGGTTTGGCGGCCGAAACAAGCGATGGTCTGCCCGACCGGGCCTGGGTTTTTCAGGGGGCGGCCCAGGTGCAAAAATTTTTTGGTTCCGAAGAACGTCTTTGGCTGGGCCTGGGTCTCAGCTATCATACCCTGCTGGGCGAGCCTATGCTTTGGCCTACCCTGGATGTATATGCCGAAAACAAAGCCAAAAATTTCTATCTGGATATTCAGTTTCCGTTTTCAGGCGAAGTGGCCTACTTACCAGTAGCCAAGCTCAAGCTGGGGCTTACTGGCCAGATTAGCGGCCAACGTTTTGGTTTTGAAGGCGGAGGGGCGGAGACCTTTCGTGTGAATACTACGTTTGGCGGAGCGTTTCTGGCCTATCACATCGCCGCCCGGTTTTGGGTGCAGTTGGAAGGGGGCCTGCTCCTGAATCGTACCTACGAGGCCTATAATGCCCAAGACCGGAATGTCTTGGATATGGACCCGGACAAACTGGAGCCTTTCTTTTTAAAGCTTTCCTTCCGGCAACTCCTCAAATGGTGAAAAAGCAGGGAGACCACTATTCTTCCAGAGGTGCCGCAAAGTTATATTGTCAGGTCTTGGCATATAAAGTAGAAAGACCTTCCTAAGATGAATTTGCAAAACTACTCCTGCGTACACTCATTGCTTAATAAAAACTTAAACTAATGCCCTCGTTTCACTTTTTGAATACAGAAAATACATTACAAATTTTTAAAAAAATTATTGGCGCATACCTTTTTTTGAGCACAAATGCCCAGTATCCTGAAATCGTCTTGAAAGGTTAAGCAACTTTCCTCAAAGCAGAACAAGAGGCGTTTATTTTTAAATAAAAAAAAGCGAGAAAAGCAGTCGTGCCAAAAAGATATTCTTAAATAGTGGGGTTGACACTATGTTATCGGACAGTATTTATTTTATCATTGCTTGAGTTGTCCAATTTTTTTTAGCGTTTCATTCAGTTCATCAGGTTTGTTTGTTCCAATTAATATTTCTTTTTTGTCTGTAAATTCAAGTTGTAAACCTTTGTTGCCCGAAACATTATACGCGGTTCCTTTTCCAAAAAGTCCAAGTCTTAATCCCCAACCACCGTATTCGTTCATCGGTGAATATTGTCTAACGAATGATTTTGTCAAACTGTCCCAAGTGTAATGTTTGAATTTTAAGTGGAATGGAAAAAAACGAACATAGATTCCATCTTTTTTAATTGTTGTGTCAAGACGAATGCTCGCAAATAAAAGCACCAAAAAGATTGATAATCCTGTTGCAACAATAAGTCCTGTATTACTCATTGGCTTGTTCCCAAATTGTTGTCCCCCGATAACTTGTCTGAATACCCCAAACAAAAAAAGTCCGTTGATTCCCAATAGAATTAACCACAACCACCATTGCTTAAATCTTTGCCTTTCTGAAAATAAAATTTCTTCGTTCATTGTTTTATTGTTTTAAACTTTCGCTCAGTTTACGGTCATCCTACCATAAATGCTAAGAACAAAGCATTTGTGCCGTGTAGGTTGAATAGCAATCCCTCGCCCCTCGCAAAATGTTTATAGAATGCACAAAAGCCTTAATTACGCACCTTAGCCCGCCTTTTCGCAAACATAATGTTGGGCAAAGTTTTACTCTTTCCCAGTTCGCAGTTGTTCTATCTGTTCAAGAGTTAAATCAGTCATTTCAGATATAAAATCGTCTTTTGAACCTGCTAAAATCATTTTTTTAGCAATTTCAACATTTCGTTCTTGTTTGGCTGTAAAACTCACACTGTTTTCAATCCGCCTGTTTTCTTGAAAACGGTCATACATTTTCTTTTCTTCTTCTGTCAAAATTTCATAACGTAGTTTCTCCTTTGCCTTATCCAAACCTTTTGCCTTGAAAGTATCTTTTACTTCGCTGTTTTTGAGGAAATATACCCACTCATCAAGGGTATCTTTGGCAACGTCATTAAAGTTGTTCACTTTCAAGATGTAGTATTTCGGAAAAATATCCGATATCTTTTCTACTTTGAAATTTTGTTTTTGCAAAGTGGTCGGTATTAAAATATCCTTTTCGTGTAAACCAACGAATTCGCCTTTGTATTCATACACATAATCTTTACCTTGCCCTAAACCAAAATAGACAATATTAATAGAGTAAATTTTCTTGATAGTGCCATAGGGTTCTCCCTCTTTGATGTACTCGGTTACTAATTTGGACACCCCAAAAAGCATACGTTGAAAATAATCTACTTCAGAATCGTTTTGTACTTCCACCAGCATCAATTCATCTTGTTGGCTTTTTACTAAAATATCTACCCGATTATATTTGTCGTATTCGTCCTGTTTATTGCCTTCGCTTTCCAGAATACTCTCAATCATTACGTCAAAACGAAGCAACTCCGATAAAAAACCCTCCAAAATGCCAAAATTGGCTTTGTGGCGCAGCACTTTTTTTATTGCCCAATCAAAACGAATGAGTTTTCTGCTCATAGTATTTCGGCTATATTTCTTATTACAAAGATACGATTTTTTGGCGGTGAATTTTGGATTTTGCTTTTTAAGATTGTGCTTAACGGGATAGGTATTGCCGAAGGCGGGGATTTTTAGCACTGCATTTCATTAGAAGCACAAAACCCTAGCTTGTGCCAAATGGATGTTAGTCTTAGTTGTTATTTCTGTTCACACTCATAAAGAGTGCCGCCACCACAAGAAAAATAAATTTTTCCGTTATAAATTGTAATACCAGATAAATTTCCTTCTCCTTTCACTTTTTTCTCATTGAGAACTATCCCCTTTATTTTATCTATTACAAGCAATTTAGAGGCATCATTTAAAACAAGTACGTTTTCATCAATGATTGCAGGAACTGTTTGAATAGTACCTTCGGTTGCAATTTTCCAATTGAGTACCGCTTTATTCTCTAAAATTTTATATGAATAGAAAAATCCTTTCTCATCTCCAAAAAATATGTCGTCATCTTCCGCAACAACTTCCCTTATGGCACTATTGATGCCTGTTTCTATTCTAATCTTTAATCCCCCTGACTTGAGGTCATAAAAATTTACAAGTCCGTACCCAGAAACAAGAACAAAATGTTTAAATATTTTAGGATTAAACATATAGGTCGCAGGTTCGTTTTGCGTCCAAATTTGAAGACCATCGGTCAAACTCAAACAATACATATTATTTCCTATGCAGTTGTATAAGTAACCGTCAAAAATTATGGGAATATAGGAATGTCCTTGGTTGGGTACTTTCCAAAGAATATTTCCGTTTTGCAAGTCAATACACCAGCTTGATGCCACCTTCGCTTGAATACCAGAAAAAATTATTTTCTTCTGGTATTCGTTTGAAACAGGCCCAATATTGCTTTCATCTGTTTTAAACTGCCAAATCACAGCTCCATTTTCAAGATTGAAATTTAAAACAAGGCCGTTCATACACCCAGCCACAAGCGTATTGTCGCTACTGACAAATATATTGTTGATTACATGATTTAATGCGAATTCCCATATCAAATCGAATGATTTGACATCTAAACACTGGATTTTGCTCTCTACAAATCCCTTTTTATCATAAACAAAAATTAGACAAATCTTGTCGCCACAAACTATTGGCTGTCTTGGTTTAATATTTCGTTCACCTTTTAGTTTGTATTCTTTTAAGATATTGATATTCATTTTGTTTATTTAGAATTACTGCTAACATCCAAGTATATGCGCTGTGTGCCTGTGTTGTGCCTCCGGCAGACACATAATCGCATATAGGATGTTGGCAAATCATTTTTAATGTTAGAGTTTTAAGTATTGATAATTCATTGATTAAAAATTTTAAAATTCAATATGTCCCGATGAAATTGTCCCCTTTCGTATTTTCACAAACATAGTGTTGTCATCCGTTTTTCTTTATTTCGTTACGCAGTGTTTCTATTTGTTCAACAGTTAATCCTGTTATTTTTGCGATAAATTCATTTGTTGAACCCTCTAATATTGCATTTTTCGCAATTTCGTTTCGTTCTTCCTCACGTTCAAGCGTAATTACTTTTCGTTTAGAAGCTTCTATTTTTGCCTCCTCCCATTCCTCGGGGCTAATATTTTCATAACTTACCACTTCTACAGCCCGTCTTATGCCTTCATTTTGGATGTTGATTTGTGGATTTTCAGGATTATGTATGCTTTCATAAATCAAATCTAACCAATCTCTATAATTGTTAGGGGTATCTTCCCCTTTATAATTGGGATTCAGAAAAACGAGTTGATGATTAAAAATATTTCGTTCTATCCCCTTCAAATTTTTAGGGTTGAGGTTAGAAATTAGCACTTCGTCTTTGTAAAGTTCCCTTGTTTTTGCGTGAACTTTGTAGGGGGCTGTCATCACAACGATTGTATAAACCGTTTTTTCTACGGAATAATCTTCCGAACTTCTTTGCTGTTCAGTAATGGCTTGTAAATGATAGTGTAAAAATCTATCAAAATTGTGGTCATACTCTACCTTTTGAATTTCTATCACAATCCTACGCTTCACATCCTCGGCAAAGATGTCATACTTAAAGGCAATATTACCCAATTTGGGTTGAAAAGCTTTTTCTGTTTCTATTTTAGACGGCTCTACCTCAATACCCACAATATCTTTCACAAAAGCCTTAAAAACTATCTCGTCTGTAAAGGCTTTTTTGAAAACACTTCGTTGTCTAATCTTGCAAGCATCACAATATTTGTTTTGTATCAAATTTACAAAATTTTCAACAAAATACGTTGCGACTGAAAAAGATTAAAACCATCCAGCAGATGACGCTAATGCAAGTAACTCAAACAAGTCTTTCTTTTCAGGTATTCGTGCCTGCCCTCTTGCAGGTTGAAGGTTTCCATTGGGTTCTCGCCATATAAACCGATAGCCTTCTTGTGAAGAACCCTCATCTTAATTGTAAGTTCCAAATTGAAAGCAAAGCCTCCAATCTCCATTTTGCCCATTTATAACTTCGTGTTGAATAATGAAAGTAGCCATGTCGTTTTCCGTTGATTTGTTAAAATTGATGGCAACGTTTTGCGGCTTTGCGAAGAAGCGGATTTCGGAGCACAAAATTGTCAATATACCACAAAAGTTGATGCGAGGTAGAATATTCAATTAACCACTGAACCCGCCATTGTGCCAAACGCATGTTACAAGCTGCCTTTCTGATTCTGTGTCCGCATTTTCTATGATTTTGATGAGTTTTTAATTGTGTCTTTGAGAAAGCTCAGGAATGCAGGTTTCGTCAAGTCGAAGTCATCTTTAATGCGAAGTAAAATCCTATCGGAAGTTTCATTTCGATTTTTAATGTTTACAGAACTCGGCAAATTAAGTTTTTCTGAAAGTGTGTCGTCTGCGTCAAATACTTCAATGCCTAACTGCTTTGCAATTTGTCCTTTGTCCATTGAGTTTACCTTGATTGAAAACTGCAATATAAGTATGTTAGCTTGTGTCCGAACAAAAAGCCAGTTATAGTTTCCTGATTGATATGAAACATAGTTTTTTTGGTCAAAACTTGGTCCTTGAACAGTTAAGCTGTCTCTTATTAAATTATCGAGTTGCAAAAACATTTCTTTGGTCTTTGTTTTCATACGTTTCTCCAAGTGCCAAGATTTGCCCGAAGACAACCAAGGTTTAGAAACGTCGCCTTTGGCGGCTTTACCAACTTCCGAAAATTTATTTACTGCTAAAGGAATAATTGTTCGAGGTTGAATAAGAAGCGTGTCGCCTTCTTTGAAGCTATCAATTTCAATCACCTTAATGTCTATGCTGTGTTCGTAGAGCCATAACGCAACGCTTCCCAATTTATCCTTAACTTCTGAACCAGCAATGATTATCCTTTGATTGCTGTTAATGTCGGGAATTTCGTCAACTCCCGATTGCATACAAAAATTTTCAAAGTGTTCATTGAAGTTAAATTCTTCTCCGTTTCCTAAGTAAAATTTCGCTTGATTTTCAAAGTCGCTAAATTCCCATTTTGAAATGTAGCTTGCATAACGCAACGCTTGCATATCAATCGGGTCAGTCATTTTACCCCTTTTTAGTTCAATGATAACTGCGTTTCCATTTGGGTCAAGTGCAAGTAAGTCCAAGCGGTCTTTTACCTCCGGAATATTTATTTGTCGCCCAA
>JAAUUB010000189.1 GCA_012031215.1 Microscillaceae bacterium
CTGCACAGGCCCTACTTTTCTATCACATCAACTTCTTTCACTATCGGCGCCCCCTGTTTTGCGGGCCAAATGAATCATTGCCTGGCCCTCGGCATTGGAGGGCCCGCGAGCATACCTGGTTTTTGTGGGCATAGGTCAGATACGCACAATCGCGCTGTAAGACCAGGTCGGCTTCCAGGAGAAGCACCCCCACGCGCTGGCGGCGAAAAAAAACCCGGGCCGAAGGAACACACTTGACCGGGGACGATTTCTGGGCCGAAAAGCAAGTCAGTAACGCATTGATATGGTCTTTGCTGGCAAAGACAAGGGTATCTTCCGGGAGGGGCCGGCCTGTTTTTGCATCCAAAAAAACGATTTCAATAGTATCGGCTCCGGCCAGTTGCTGGCGCAGCGTATCCGGATAGCAGCCCGACAGCAATAGGGCATAAACCGTCATTTTTAACCCATAAACCACCCTTCTATGGAAAGATAAGGCGGAAAAGGAGGGCCTTGCCGGGTTTGGAAAAGATGTGAAGAAATGGCACTTCATCCGGGTATTTTGCGCAATCTTAGGGAATTTTTTCGCAAATTTACCCCTTCAAATCACCTTTATCACATGGAAGAACAATGGATTCGGGTCTTTGCCCCGGCCACCATCGGCAATATCGGCCCGGGCTTTGATGTCTTGGGCCTGGCCATACAGCATTTGGGCGATGTAGTGGAAGCCCGCCGGGTGGCTCAGGGCGTATATATCCGCGAAATACATTCGGAAATGCCTCTCACCAATGACCCCCGTAAAAACACAGCGGGGATTGCCGCCACCGAGGTCTTGCGTATCCTGAACATTGAAGGCGGAGTAGAACTAAAAATCTTTAAAGGGATGCCCTCCGGCTCAGGCTTGGGTTCAAGTGCAGCCTCGGCGGCGGCGGCGGCCTTTGCCACCAATTATTTATACGGTCAGCAGCTGAGCCGCGAGGAGTTGATTTTACCCGCCACCCGGGCCGAAGAATTTGTTTCAGGCGATTTTTTTGCCGATAATACGGCTCCCAGCCTGCTGGGAGGAGCCACCCTCACCCGCTCCTGCCTGCCATTGGATGTTACCAAGATTGGCTCCCTGAGCAACCTAATTATGGTGCTCATCACCCCCAAAATCGTCATTCTGACCAAAGAAGCCCGGGATATTTTGCCCGAGCAAATTTCCCTCAAACAGTTTGTTTTTAACATGGCCAATGCTTGCCTCATCACGGCGGCCTTTGCCAAAGATGACTATAAACTCTTTGCCCGCAGCCTCAACGACGAGGTCATTGAGCCAGCCCGCGCCCGCCTGATTAAAGGCTTTGCCGAGGTGAAACAAAATGCCCTCCGGGCTGGGGCCGACGGGGTGGCCATTTCTGGCTCCGGACCCACTATTTTTGCCATTACTGACGAGGCCAAAAAAGCCCGCTTCATTGAAGATGCCATGTTGCGCACCTTTGCCCAGTTTGAAGTGGATTGCCACAGCCTCATTACCGAGGTAGATAATGAAGGAACCCGTCTCCTGCTATAATAAAAAAGTGGCCTTCGGCAGAGAAGGCCACTTTGAATAAATGCAAAGCAATTTCCAAAAAGTGCTTAGTTGCCGCCCAAAGGAATCATATACCCCAGAGAAAGGGCAAAAGTACGGTTGGCACTTTCGGTATCAATCAGGTCTTCTTCCTCAAACCAGTTGGTCAAACCCAAACCGTAGCGGGCATCCAATACCACACTGCCCGGGCCGAGCTTCAGGCTTACCCCACCGCCAAACTGCAAACCAAAATCGAGGCGATTGTCCAGAAACAAATCGCCAGAACCATCCTCATCACCAAATTTGATGTCTATACTTTCGGAAAAGCCTAATGCAGAAATTTCTGCCTTACCGCCCAAACCAATGCCCAAAGAAGGCCCGGCCAGCACAAAGCCTTTGATTTTGTCGCTTCCGAAAGCTACCCGTGCCAGTATCGGAATTTCAAGATAGTTGAGGCTGAAGTCAAGTTCTATTCCGAGCTGTTCATAACTGGTACCCTTCTGGATAAAAAGCAATTCAGGCTGGATAGAAAACATATCGTTTAGCCCAACATTGAGCGCGGCTCCACCAAGAATACCAAATTTGGATTGATTGTCAATGCCAGCCAGGTCAAACAAATCCTCCACGTCTTCTGAAAAGCTCACCGTGGAGAAGGTAAGGCCAAATTTAGGCATTATCGAAATCTGGGCTTGGGCCGATACGGCCAGGGCCACAAAAAGAAAAACTAAACCAGCAAATTTTTTCATGGGAAAGAGGATAAAGTGTTAAATTTTAAATGATTTTTTCAGATACGAAAACACAGACTGGACTTTTCTCAAAAAGGTTGCCTTTCTGACATTTTTTTCCTTTTATCCCCCGCTCACAGGCGGAATAAGCGCCAGTTCATCTTCGGGTTGTAGCCATTCGTCTCCCTGGGCATACTCCGCGTTTACGGCCAGCAGGAGCGAAGCCAACCGACCCAAATCAGGATAATGGGCCTGCAGGGCGGCCTGCAGTTCGCCAGCCCGGAGGGGCTTTTCCGTTTCCCAGGCCAGCCAGGATTGGCCCACAATCTCACGGGCAATGCCAAAAAGCCGGATTTGATACGTAATCATATGCTTAAAATTATGAATATACCTCATGACACCATTCTAACCTTTCCGGTTTTTGTCCGTTTGTGCAAATTGGGAGCATTGAAATGGCCCTAAGATAGCCTATTCCTCTTTGTTGTTGATTTTGCCCACAAAACCTAAGCCATGCAAACTGATATGCACAGCCACGATGCCGCAAGCTATGCCGCCAAAATCAAACAACTGCTAGACAGCACCGACCGGCGCACCCTCGCCCTGGCTTTTCAACTGATACAAAGCCTGGGAAAGCCTGATTTGCCCGGTTTTTCAAAACTGGTGTCTAATGGGGGCCTCAAAATTGCTTTTTGTCTTCGCTACGGCTTGGCCGAGCATCTTCAGCATCTCGATGCCATCTACCTCATAGATGAGCCACTTGAAGCACTTCCACCCGAAATAGGCCAACTAAGACAATTGGAAGAAATGGAAATCCGGCGTGCGGGCATTCGACATTTGCCCCGGCAATTGGCCTTTTTGAAAAAAGCTCCAGCGGCTCAACCTGGCCGAAAATGCACTGAGCGATTTTCCTTCGGAGGTGATGTATCTTTCCGAGCTTCGCAGCCTGGATATGAGCCAAAACCAGCTCAGGGAGGTGCACGACAATGTGGCTTTTTTAACTAAACTGCGGGCCATGTACCTGGCCAACAACCATTTGCAGGAATTGCCCTTACATCTCTTTCCCATGAAAAGCCTGGGTTATCTGGACCTTCGCTTTAATCAGATTCGGCAACTGCCAATGCAATGGGTCGCTCCCCCGATGCTCCGATATTTAGATTTGCGGGGCAATCCGATGGAGAAGGCCCAGGTCAATGCATTTAAAAAGGCACAGCCCCAACTGAAAGTAGCCTTTTCTGAATATTAAAAGGCAATTTCAATTTGGTTGCGCAGCAAGTCTTCCATCGTTTCCCGCTGGCGCACCAGATAGTCTTGGCCTTCATAAATCAGCACCTCGGCGGGGCGAAAGCGGGAATTATAATTAGAAGCCATGCTCATTCCGTAGGCCCCCGCATTTTTGATTACCAGCACATCACTTTCACGCACCTCGGCCAGCTTGCGGTCGCTGCCCAGGGTATCCGTTTCGCAGATGTAGCCCACTACATTATAAACCCGCAAAGCCCCTTTGGGATTAGAAATATTGATAATCTCGTGATAAGCATCATACATCATCGGGCGGATGAGGTGGTTGAGGCCTGAATCTACCCCTACAAAAGCCGTGGCGGGGGTAGTTTTAATGACATTGGCCCGCACCAGCAAATAGCCTGCTTCGCTCACCAGGAATTTGCCCGGTTCAAACCAAATCTCTAGCCCACGACCATACTCCTCACAAAAAGCCTTGAAAGCCTGGCTCATCCTTGTGCCCAGGGCTTCAATGTCGGTGGTTACATCGCCTTCGCGGTAGGCCACTTTAAAACCACTGCCAAAGTCAATGAACTGAAGGTCGGGAAAATCGCGGGCCGCTTCAAAGACAATCTCGGCACCTCGCAAAAAAACCTCCGCGTCCAAAAAATCGGAACCTGTATGCACATGCAAGCCCGCTACATGGATATGGTGAGCCTGCACAACCCGCTGGATATGCCGCAATTGCAAAACAGAAATGCCAAACTTGGAGTCTATATGCCCCACCTGAATTTTGGCATTGCCCCCCGCCACAATGTGTGGGTTGAGCCGAATACAACAAGGCACACTGGCCCCATAGCAATGCCCAAACTGTTCTAAAATGGATATATTGTCAATATTGATAAGCACCCCCAGGGCTACGGCTTCCTGGATTTCGGCAAATGAAACCCCATTGGGGGTAAATAGAATATCCGCCGGGGCAAAGCCTGCTTTGAGGCCTAGTTGCACTTCCTGAATAGAAACCACATCCAGACCAATGCCTTGGCGGCAAAACCATTTTAGCACAGATAAGTTGCTAAGGGCCTTGGCAGCGTATTTGATTTTAAGCGGCAAGGTGGCAAAGCCCTTTTGTAACTGGCCAAGTTTTTCGGCCATCTTCTGGGTATCATAGACATAAAGAGGAGTGCCGTATTTTTCGGCCAGGGTGGTGAGGGCCAGGCCCTGAATATGGGAATGGTCTTGCATGGGTTTTGTTTTGGACTTCAAAAATAAGATAAATTGCCCAATTTTGGTGTGAAGACCGACCAGAAGTACGTTTTAGGCAGAATTTCTGTCAAAATCCGAAAGGATAAAAAGGATTTTTGCGCTTTTCCTAAGAATTATTGCTAAATTTGCCCCTCAATTTTGAGGCTTGAATCGAGAATTATCTAAATCATAAGCAATATGGCAAGAGTTTGTGAAGTAACGGGCAAAAGAACCCAGGTGGGCAATAACGTTTCGCACGCCAATAATAAAACCAAGCGTAAATTTTACCCCAATTTGCACAAGAAACGCTTTTTCATCCCTAGCACGGGCGAGTGGGTAGTAATGAAAGTATCTACCACGGCCCTGCGGACGATTAACAAAAACGGAATTGAGCAAGTCATTCGTGAGGCGCATGCCAAAGGGCGTTTGCGGCATATCAAGCTGGCCTAAGTTTTTTTATTTTTACAAAACCTGTTTCTTGCTTTTTGAAAGCAGTGAGAAACAGGTTTTTTGTATTCAAATAGGCTCCCGAAGCATCAATTCAAACAGCAGTATTTTCCCATTTCTTTGCACCAGCAAGCTGGTGGTTTGGTTCTTTTTCTTGTTGAGCAGGTGATAGGCCTGGGTGATGCGTAGCTGAGAAGCCACGTGTTGGTCAATGGCCACAATCACGTCTCCGGGGCGTAGTCCGGCCTCCTCGGCGGGAGACTGCGCGCGTATAGCGCCTATCCCAAAAGTTTTGTACTTGGGCGGGTCGGCCACCAGGTCAATGCCACTGGTGTTAAATTCAAAAGGCGTTTTGAAAAGGCGGTTAGGGTTCAAGATAAGGGTTTCCTGAGGGTAGTTGAAAGTCAGATGAAATCGCCGGAGCACCCCGCAACCCACGTTTCCCTGCCTTTCCGTAATTTGGCGAATCAAGTGCAGAGAGTTTGAATCAGGAAAGGCCGTAATCACTTTTTCCATTTCAAACGGGCCCAGTTTGAAACGGTGAATCCGCCCAATAGCCCCAGTTACGGAGCCGTTGAGGGTCATGCCCAGATTAGAAGACACAAAAATCTTAGGGATTTGGATATTGGGGTGTGCGCCCGGGTCAAGCGAAAGCGAATGTCCGGCCCCGGTATCCAGGATTAGCTTGACCTGGGCATGCCCCGCCGCCAGTTCCGCTTCGGCCACCACATAAGGCTTCATGTGCTCTATCTTGATAGGAATTTTTTCGCCCCGCCCCCGGTGCTGATAGTTTTCCGGGTGGTAGAAAATCACCCGCTGGCTTACATAGTTGATGCGTACTACAAAGCGGCTAAAAATGTCAAAACCCAGCAAGCCGTGAATTTTGATGCCTGCATACCGCGATAAGTTCAGCACATCTTCTTCCAAGATAATAAGATTGTGGTTAAAAGCCCGGATGCCTCCCAATGCAATCTGGCGTACATTCGTAACACAACCCATCAGCTCCTGCTCTGTGCCCGCTCCGGCCACTTTCACCTGTCGGTAGCAAGTAAGACCCAACGATTGCCGAACCCCCGGGTCAGTGATGAGGGTATAGCCTACCCCGGTATCCAGCACAAAATTGAGCGTATCCAGTTCGTTGATGCGCACAGGCACCACAATCAAGTTATTGTAAAGCTCAAAAGGAATCTCTAGCCGGGTTTTTCGGGGCGATTTAAAATGAAAGCCCACCATGTTGAGTTGCGCCAGCACGGAGTGCCCGCTTGTACTCAGGGCAAGAATAAAGAGGAAAAAGACCTGCTTTTTATGGTAACAACATTAGCTTTGACTCTATGAGCAAACTGAGCGTGAAAGCACAGGGTTTTTGCACGTTTTTTTGACGGAAATTAGGGGAAAATAAGGAAATTTGCAAATATTGCAATTTTTATTTTTCTAAGCACTTTGCAGATATGCCAGATGCATCGGACTTTCTCTATCCCATATTTTTAAATGCTAGCGGAATTTCAACCGATAGCCGCCAAATTTTTCCAGGTTCTATTTTCTTTGCCCTCAAAGGGGCGCGTTTTAATGGAAATGCGTATGCCGCCGAGGCCCTGGAAAAAGGGGCCGCCTTTGTGGTGGTGGATGAAGAAATGCCGGCCTCTATGCCTTCCGAAAAATACCTCCGGGTTGAATCAGCCCTGGCAGCCCTGCAGGCCCTGGCCGGCTACCACCGCCGCCAGTGGAACGGCCCCCTCATCGCCATTGGCGGCTCCAATGGCAAAACCACCACCAAAGAACTGGTGCAAGCCGTTTTAGCTTCCCATTTTCGAGGTTTTGCTACCCCCGGCAATCTCAACAATCATATTGGAGTGCCCCTGAGCCTTTTGCAAATCAAGCCGGAAACAGAAATTGCGGTTATAGAAATGGGGGCCAATCACGCCCGGGAAACCTGGGACCTTTGCCAAATTGCCGAGCCAGATTATGGCCTGGTAACCAATGTGGGCAAAGACCACCTCGAGGGTTTTGGCAGTATTGAAGGGGTAGCCAAAGCCAATGGCGAACTCTACGACTATCTGCGCCATCGGGGAGGCACCATATTTTTGAACACGCTGGAGTCCTGGCTTAGTGAGCTGGTGGCCGATTATCCAAAAGTGGTGCGCTATCCCCAGTCGGGCAACGATTATGCGGCCGCGCTCGTGGAAGGTGATTTCTTCATCAAAATCAAAACCCAGGCGGGCCATTTGATTGATACCCAACTTTTTGGGGCTTATAACTTTGCCAATGCGGTCTCGGCCCTCTGCATTGGGCACTATTTCAAAGTACCCGAAGCAAAAGCCTATGCCGCAGTCGCCGCTTATGCCCCGGCCAATAACCGCTCACAAGTATTGCAAATCCGCAGTAATATTGTGCTGATGGATGCCTACAATGCCAATCCCAGCTCTATGGCCCAGGCCCTGGCCAGTTTTGCCCGCCTGAACGCAAAGAACAAACTCGTGATTTTGGGCGATATGTTTGAACTGGGTGCCGCCAGCCAAGCCGAACATGCCGCCTTGGGGCCATTGATGGCCCAGGAAAACTTTGAAACCGTCGTGCTTTTTGGAACGGCCATGCAAGCAGCTTTACCCTTTGTGCCTAAAGCCTATTACTTTACAGACAAGTTCTCGCTGCACAACTGGCTGCAAGACCGCCAATTGGAAAATTACCACATCCTTATCAAAGGTTCACGCGGAATAGCCCTGGAAACCACCCTTAACTTTATATAAAGGTATAAACTTATAGGAGGGGGCCGCGTTCAAAAATGAGTGAAGCATAACCTGTTTTTTTAACCACCTTTCTTATCATGAGAAAATACACTTTTTTACTACCGTGCTTTGTTTTCGGAGCCTGGCTCGCCCTCTTACCTGCCCTGACCTGGGCACAACCGGGCAAAAATGCCGTTTTTGGCACTGACCGCGACGGAGATGGTATTCCCGATACGGGGGGCCAGGACAAATGCCCCACTACCCTTTCTCAAATTGAAGGCCGCCGGGCCACCACAGTGGATGAATACTCCGGCCAGGAAATCACCATACGCCTGCCCAAAGTCTTGAAAGATTTTGTGTTTCAAGACCGAATTCCGCTCGACGAGGCCAAAAAACAATTGCTCAACGAACAGGGCGTGCAAAAAAGAGAACTAAAGCGCGTAGAAGAGAAGTATGGCAAATATGCCGATATGAAAGCCAGCGAGCGAAAAGTGAAAGCCGATGAGCTCACGGTGGTCATCGCCGATTTTCAAGCCCGCATCGACAGCATCGCCGAGGCCACCCGCCAGCTAGACCCCAACTCCTACATTGAGTTTGTAGCAATATCACCGACAAGGAAGGTAAAGTCGTTCTTCAGCAACAGGTCAAAGTAAAAATTCGCTTGCGCGTGGATGCCTTTGGCTGCTTGCCTGATGACGACCGCGATGGCTCGCCTAATATGGTGGACCTCTGCCCCAATGAACTTGGCCCAATGGAATCGAGTGGCTGCCCTGACCGCGACAAAGACGGTACGCCCGATAAAGAAGACCTCTGCCCCGACACCCCGGGGTCTATAGAGGCCCAAGGATGCCCGGACCGCGACGGCGACGGCCTCCCTGACCCCAAAGATGATTGCCCTGATACACCCGGCCTCCTCAAACTAAACGGCTGCCCGGACCGCGACGGCGATGGGATTGCGGACCACAAAGACGATTGCCCCGACACGCCCGGCCTGGCCGAACTGAAAGGCTGCCCCGACCGCGATAAAGACGGTATTCGCGACCAGGACGATGCCTGCCCCGACCAACCCGGCCCCCCCGCCACCCAGGGTTGCCCCGACCGCGATGGTGACGGCGTGCTGGACAAAACGATGAGTGCCCCACCGTGCCCGGCCCCGCCGACAACAAAGGCTGCCCAAAATTCTGGAAAAAGCCAGCCGGGTGCTCTTCGAGACCGGAAAGGCCATCATTAAACCCGTTTCTTATCCCTTGCTCGACGAACTGGTGAACCTGCTCCGCGAATACCCGGATGCCTTCATTACCCTGGAAGGGCACACCGATAGCGAAGGCACGGAAGAGGACAATTTACAACTTTCCAAAGACCGGGCCGCTTCGGTACGCCAATACCTGATTGACAAAGGCATTGATGCTACCCGCATTTCTTCTACCGGATATGGCGAAAGCCGCCCCATCGATACCAACGCCACCGAAGCCGGGCGTAGCCGCAACCGAAGGGTGGAAATGCGCCTCAAAGCCACCGAAAAATTTGATTAAAAGCCCCAAGTTACAAAAAAAGCCCCTTTGCCAGGTGCAAAGGGGCTTTCTTCTTTTTTGAGCAAATAAAGGCTTAGCGCTTAAAAACCACTTTTTGGCGATAAGTGCTGGCTACGGGCTGGCTATGCTCAACCCGGGCTTGCCAATGCCCCTGAGTAAGCCGAAGCACCCGAATCGCTTCTGCATCGCAGTCAGAGTGCAAGCTTTGGATAATCTTAAACCCACTCAGGTTC
>JAAUUB010000190.1 GCA_012031215.1 Microscillaceae bacterium
ACGTTCTTTGCAACCCACTGATTGTCAGATAACTAAAAACAACTAAAAGAAGCGAATGACTTTATTAATGTTTATAACTATTTGATTTTCAATGTTTTTCAAAAAAGTTATTACCTGAGTAGTTACTATTTTTCTGAAATTTACGAAAAAGTTTTTGTGTTTTCAAGTTTCTGTTCTCTGCATAGCCCACAACATCTACTCATACGCACTACAGCTCACCTTTCTCGATTCCACCTGCGTACCCAAGAGGATTTTCCTCCTGATAGTTCCGGGTATGCCAGAAAGGAAAATGGAACTAGAAACCGCTTTCACAAAATATTTGCTATGCGCTTTGAAGCGTATCCAGCCTGATAATTTGTTTCGCGATGATTTCCCAAAGACTGCGCTTGCTTAGGCCCTCGTTCTTCCGCGTCTGCGGCCCCAAAAAAGCATAAAAATTGGCCTGGCCCTCGCCCCGGGGCAAGCGCCAGGCTTTTCATTCTTGGCTAAGTCCTGTGTTTAGCGGTAAATGATTTCAAAAGGGTGGCCCGCCAGGGGGGCCTGGTGCAGTTCCCAAAACTTTTCCGCAATCCGGGCCGGGTCGAAATGAGTGCCTTCTTTGACCAGGCCCGCAATCGTAACCGTGCCCACCTTGAGGCCTTTGGGGGCCAGTTCCTGGGCCAGGCTTTGGGCCAGGTTGCGCAGGCCTGCCTTGCCCACGGCCAGCGAAGCAAAACGATAATAGGGCTCCAGGGCCAGTCCCCCGCCGGTAAACAGCAAGGTGCCTTTTTTGGCCTCGGCCATCGCCGGAATCACCTGCTGGGCACAGACCAGGGCGGCCCCTACATTGATTTGGAAATCCTGAAGTAAATCTTCGGCCCTCATTTGGGAAGGAACTCCCTGGCGCAAAACCGCCGCATTATAGACCAGCACTTCGGGGGGGCCGTATTGGGCCAAGAGTTGCGGAAATTGCTGACGCAGGTTTTCAAAATGGCTCAGTTCTACCGAGGCGGCATAGGCGGTGTGGCCCTGGGCTTTAAAGTCGGCGGCATATTTCTCGAGTTTGGCCAGGTTGCGGGCCAGCATAAGCAAGGCATAGCCTTTTTGGGCAAAAAGCTGGGCCACACCCATACTCACGCCCGGGCCCATGCCCGCAATGATGCAGATTGGTTTCATCGTTTAAGCTTTATTAAATGGTTTTTCACTCCAAGGCAAAAAGCGAGAATGCGGACCGGGCTGGCTTTTAAGCCAGACTGGCTTCGGGCTGGGGCTTTGCGGCCTTCGCCAAAGGACGCGAAGGCAATTGCCCACTGCGCATGCGCCGCATTTCCTGCTCTATCAGTATTTTATAATCCATAAAATCTACCTGTATGGTATGCCTTTTGGACGCTTTGTAGCGCTGGGCCACCTTTTGGGATTCGCGCTGGATGTCGAGGCGCATAAACTCGGCATCGGGAAGGGCTACTTCGCCGGTCAAAAGTTTGGCTACCCACTGCGACTGCAGCTCGGCCAGGGGCATGATGGCTCCCAGGGGCTGAATCAGTCCAATGAAAAACAAACCGGGATGGTCGGGATGCACCACCCGCCGATAGAGCTGCAGGTCATTGTCTTGCTCTATTTTCACGGCATCCAGAAATTCCTTTTGTTTGAAAAAGGGGAAGGTGATTTTGTAGCCTGTGCAATAGATGATGAGGTCAAAAGCCATCCGGCTGCCATCTTCAAACAAGACCTGCCGGCCTTCCAGTTGCTGAATATTGGGCTTAAACTGCACTAAGCCCCGCCCGGCCAGGTTGAGCAGGTCCTGCGAATTGGTAGGATGCTCGGCCAGTAGTTTGCGTTTGGGTTTGGGCACGCCATAATCCTCCTGCCGCCCCCTTGCCAGCCAAAGCGAAAACTCGAGCAGTTGCCGCTTCATCCAGAAAGGCAACCAATGCGGCACATCCTTGCCCAACTCATCAAAGGGCTTGCCCATCAGGTAATTTGGAAAAATGTAGGCCCCGCTCCGGGTAGAGATGAACACCCGGCCGGTATGCAAACGGGCCGCCTCGCAGGCAATATCTACCGCCGAATTGCCAATGCCTACCACCAGTACATTTTTGTTGAGCAAGATGTCGGGCGTTTTATAATCGTGTGAATGGAGCACCTCGCCTTCAAAATTTCCCGGAAAGGCGGGTTCTGGCCAGCGAGGGTTCCAGTGGTGGCCATTGCATACCAGCACCGCGCGATACGACTGGCGATGCCCCCGGTCGGTAAGTACGGTATAGGTGCCATCCGATTCTTTGCGCACCTCCTCCACGGAAGTATTGAAGGTGATTTTGTCTTCCAGTCCAAAATGCCGCACATAGGCCTCAAAGTAGCGGATGATTTGCGAATGATGCGGAAAATCAGGGTAATCATCCGGCATCGGAAAATCGGAATAGGCCATCATCCGGCGCGAGGTATTGATATGCAAAGAACGGTAGGCCGAAGACATCCCATTGTCGTTTTCATAGCGCCAGTTGCCCCCAATGGCCGAGCCTTTTTCGAAACAGTCAAATGGGATGCCGTTGGTGTGCAATACTTTGGCGGCGGCAATGCCTGATGAACCGGCTCCGATGATGCATACTTTCTTAACTTGCTTTGCTTGCATATAAGATTGAGCTAAGGTGATGAATTGCTTTATTGGTGATGGGCCCCGGTTCAGGCTTCTTCGGGCAAGGCCAGCATGAGTTTGCCAAAATTTTCGCCTTTGAAAAGCATGAGCAGGGCTTCAGGAAAGGCCTCAATGCCTTCTACTTGGTGTTCCTTGTTTTTTAGCTGGCCGGCTTTGAGCCAGCCCACCATATCTACCACTGCTTCACGAAAGCGGGGTGTATAATCAAACACTACAAAGCCTTCCATCCGGGCCCGGTTGACGAGCAAAGAGAGGTAATTACTGGGGCCTTGCACCGGACTTGTGTTGTTGTATTGAGAAATGGCCCCGCAAATCACTACCCGGGCTTTTAGATTGATACGGGTCAGGGCCAGGTCCAGGGTTTCGCCGCCCACATTGTCAAAAAAGACATCCACTCCTTTGGGGGTATGGGCCTTGATGGCGGTACGGAGGTCTTCACTTTTATAGTCGATGCAGGCATCAAAGCCCAGTTCATCCACCACATAGCGGCATTTTTCGGCTCCTCCGGCGATACCTACGGTATGGCAGCCTTTGATTTTGGCTATCTGGCCCACCAGGCCGCCTACGGCCCCGGCTGCTCCCGAAATCAGCACCGTTTCTCCTTCTTTGGGCTGGCCCACATCCAAGAGGCCAAAATAGGCCGTCATGCCGACCATGCCCAAAAGCCCCAGATGGGTAGAAAGTGGCGCCAGGTTCGTATCTACTTTGTATAGGCCCTTGCCATCCGAAAGGCCATAGCTTTGCACACCTAAGGCCCCCGAAACGTAGTCGCCTACGGCAAAGCCTGGGTGCTGGGAGGCCACAACCTTGCCCGCCGTGCCGGCCCGCATCACCTCGCCAATGCCAACAGGTGGAATATAGGATTTGCCCTCGTTCATCCAGCCGCGCATGGCCGGGTCCAGCGAAATAAAAAGATTTTGCACCAATACCTGCCCTTCCGCCGGTGTAGGAATGGCTTCGGTAACAAATTCCCAGTTTTCACGGGTAGGCGTTCCCAGGGGGCGCTTGGCCAAACGAAATTGCTTGTTTAAGGTCATAATTAAGATTGTTTTGTATTTTTTGAAGTAATTTCAAAGATACACCAAATTCTAAAGGGGAAAAGCCCGGAGTGCCTTTGCGAAAAGAAAAAACTGCCCAGGAGCGCCTTATAAATGCTTTAACGCCCCCTTAACAAAGCATTATTTGTGAAATTGAAGGGGAAAGAATAATTTTGATACCATTAATTCATTAAATCAAATTTTAACAGGATAGCCATGATGCCCAACCGCAAACAAACAGTATGGATTGCCTTAGCCCTGACTTTTGCCCTTTCCATCTATGGAACGGCATACACCAATGTAGCAAAGCATCTGTTCACGAAGCCCAGTGCCGAATTTGGCTGGGAGAAAACGGAACACAATTTTGGCAAAATCCCCCAAGGAAAGCCTGTAAAAGTTGAATTTGAGTTTCGCAATATTGGCAGCTCGCCCCTCGTCATCAGCCAGGCCACCGGTTCTTGTGGTTGCACCGTGCCCGAGTGGCCCAAGCAACCCATTCCTCCCGGACAAACGGGGGTCATCAAAGCCGAATTTAATGCCGCCGCCCTGGGCGTTTTCAACAAAACCATCACCATTGAATCCAACGCCCAGCAGGCCATATTGACCATCAAGGGCGAAGTAATCGGAAAATAGTGCCAAAACCTGCCCCTCAAAAAGGCCCTCTCCATTTTTTGGAAAGGGCTTTTTGCTTTTGAGGCTGCCCGGGAAATGGGGGGCTGTTTCCATTTGTAAAAATCCTGTATCTTAGAGGCTGATTGTGCCAATTAATCAAAAATATGATGTTTTATTTCACCCGCTTGCTACTGCTTTTGTCCGGGGGCCTGGGCTTAGGTATAGCCTGCCAGCCCAAATCGCCGGTAGTTTCCTCACCCGTCATTTTTGCCGACCCGCTGGTGCTAGCCCTGGCCCAAACAAATATCCTGGCCGACCGCTATGTAGGCCGCAACCCCCAGGAACATGCCCAGTTTGCCCGATTTCGTCAGTTGCTGGAGAAATACCCCCCCACCCAAATACAAGCCCTGACCCAGCATCCCAATCCAGTGGTGCGGGCCTATGCCTTTTGGGGACTGGCCAAGCAGCAAAGCCAAAACCTGGATGAAATTATTCTGCAAATGGCCCGCGATACCACCCAGATTCGCACCCTAGTGGGCTGTCTGGCCGATTCAAGCCGGGTAATTGATTTTGCGCTGCGCCTCAGCACCACCGACGATATTGACCCCGAAGCCCGAAAAATTTCGCCCAAAACCCAAGCCCTTCTTCAACAGAAAGGCCCATAGGCCGGTGAAAATCTTTCAAGCTTGTTTGTCATTGTGCTTCATGGCTCATATATTTAAAAATCAAAATATATCTAGTTCACCTTATGAGTTACCAAAATTTGAATGTGGCCGAATTTGAACAAATGATGGCCGAAGCCGAAGACGCTGTCTTGCTGGATGTGCGCACCGAACCCGAACTGGCCGAAGGCTTTATTCCCGGCCATCAGATGATTAACCTTATGGCGCCGGATTTTGCCGAGCAGGTCAGCAAACTGGACCCGGCCAAGCCTTACTTTATTTACTGCCGTAGTGGAGGGCGCAGCGGGCAGGCTTGTATGATGATGGCAAGCATGGGTTTTACAAAACTGTTTAACCTTGCGGGCGGCATCCAGGCCTGGAACGCCGCTCACCCGGCCTAAGCTTTGCGCCAGGCATATTTTTCCCGAGCCGCCCGAAGGGCTCGGGATGAGCCGCTTGGGAAGGCTTCTTCAAACTTTGGTGTTCCCACTGCCGCTGCATAAAAAATCAGCCTGGCCAAAAAAATAAAATCCAGGTGGCTCTTTAGTGGGAGGACTAGAAAGGCATGTCAGAGCTTTCGCCTCGTGAAACCACCCCCCTCCTCGACGGCCTTGTTGATGCGGTGGATTATTTCATCCAGTTTTTGGGCCGATTGATGGAGATAATCGAGGTAAAGGTGGGTTTCGGGCGGCAGGGCTTCGGCTTTGAGCAGGGCCACCAGCCCCATAATATTACTAAGAGGATGGCGCAGGAGATGGGCATTGATAAAAGCATACTCCGCCATCTGAATTTTTTGCTGGTCAATGATTTCATCCCGGGTGTTGACTTTCCTTTTGAGATGATGGGCGTATTTGCTGAGTTCAATATTGCGCAGGTTCAGGAGTTCCTGGGCGGTTCTTAGCTCTTCCATTTGTTTCGACAGCTCCTCTCTCATAGCCCCCAGTTCCTCATTTTGTTGCTGTAAGATTTGCTTTTGCCGGGCAATTAACAGATTGCGTTGCTGCATCTTAAGGTAAGCCGATAAAATATTTTCCATATTGCCAAAATGACGATTATAAGTGAGCAAAGTGATAATCCCCCTAACACGGTTTGGGTCTGCCGCAAATGTGCTTCGGCAGCGCTTTGAAAAGCGAAAGCAAGGGCTTCACTGTTTTGCAGATAATTGACTTCGTGTTCTTGAATTTTGGCCAGGGCATTTGAACTAGCCGAGGGCTGGGCCAGGAGCTGGGTAAGGGCCTGGTCAATGGCTTTAAAGTGGGGGTAGTTTTTACGGATGAGTTGCGCTCTTCGGGTGGCTTGAAAACGGTTTTGGCGGGCGGCCTTTTGCAAAAAAGCGGCATTGATACGCCATTCTTTTTGGAGTTGCCTTAATTGGTGGCGAATCTGAGGGGCGGTCTGCGGCTGATACTGTATTTGCAAAGCCAATTTGGTGATTTTCTGACTAAACATGCGCTGCCTTCCGGCCCGGTTGATGATTTGGGCATCGTGGCTTTGTTGCCATAATTGCCATTGCACCAGTATCCAATTCAGGCAAATCGCGAGAAGAATCGCCCCCATAGCAAGTTGATATTGTTGGCGATAGCTTAGGTTGAAGTTGTTCATCATCTCATCACAAGCCTTTTAGTAAAAAAATGAGGTGCTCTGGTAGTTTTTGTGAGCACACAAGTAAGACAGCCTTCCAGCTGTACAGAAAGGAAGAGAGCAGCGACCAAAGGTCGTACTTACTAACCAATCACAAAAAGTGTCTGACAAGCAAATAAAACAAAAGAAACTCTATATTCGGGTGAATTTTGTAAAATTTTGATTCTATACGATTTTCCACAAAAATTGGCTCTTAAAAATTTGCCTTCTGTACGGGTAATTTAAATTTAGTTATCCACTGTTTTCAAAATTAGGCAAAAGCTGTATTTTGGCAAAAAGCAATTTTATGAAACCTTCTTTCTTTCCCTTACTAATTCGCAGTTTTGTCCCTTATCTTTGTTTCACTATGTCTATACAAGCCCAAACGCCCCCTCAGGCCAGGAAAATTGATAAAAGCCTGGAAAAGCACGGCCACATCCGCCAAGACCCCTACTACTGGCTCAATGCGCGCGAAAACCCCGAAGTAGTGGCTTATCTGGAAGCCGAAAACGCCTATACTGAGGCCGTGATGGCCCCTACAAAGGCTTTGCAGGAAAAACTCTTTGAGGAAATGAAGGGCCGCGTGAAGCAAACCGATATGTCGGTTCCCTACAACCTTAATGGCTATTCTTATTATACCCGCTACGAAGAAGGCCAGGAATATCCCCTCTACTGCCGCAAAAAACTCAATGCGCAGGCCGAGGCCCTAGGCGAGGAAGAAATTATGATGGACGTGAATAAAATGGCCGAAGGCTATAACTATTATTCCCTGGGGGGCATTTCGGTCAGCGACGACAACCGCCTGGCGGCTTATTTTGTAGATACGGTGGGCCGTCGTCAATACAATCTGCATTTCAAAAACCTGGAATCGGGCGAAATCCTGCCCGATGTCATCCCTGATGTGGCGGGCTTTGCCTGGTGTGCCGACAACCAAACCTTCTTTTTATGGCAAAAAAGACCCCACTACGCTCCGGCCCCACCAGGTATTTCGCCATCAGCTGGGCCAGGACATCACCCAGGACCCGCTTGTCTTTGAAGAAAAAGACGAAACCTTCAATGCCTCGGTCTTTCGAACCAAGTCGCGCGAGTTTATTATGATTGGCTCCTTCAGCACGCTTTCTTCCGAATACCGTTTCCTGGCGGCCAATCAGCCTGCGGGCGATTTTCAGATGCTTTTGCCCCGCGAAGCCAAGCACGAATATTATGTCGATCATTTTGAAGGGTATTTTTATGTGCGCACCAACTGGGAAGCCAAAAATTTTCGCCTGATGCGCTGCCCCCTGAACCAAACCGACAAAAGCCACTGGCAGGAAGTCATTGCCCACCGGCCCGAGGTCTTGCTGGAAGGCATTGATATATTTAAAAATTTCCTGGTGCTGAGCGAGCGCCAAAACGGGCTGACCCAACTCCGCATTCGGCCCTGGCAGGGACAGGGCGAACACTACCTCGATTTTGGCGAATCAACCTATCAGGCCTATACCGCTACCAACCCGGAGTTTGACACCCCCATCCTGCGCTTTGGCTATACCTCGCTCACTACGCCCAACTCTACCTTTGACTACGATATGCGCAGCCGCCAAAAAACCCTGCTCAAGCAGCAGGAAGTGGTGGGGGGCTATCAAGCCGAAGACTACCAGGCCGAACGCCTCTATGCCACTGCCCCCGACGGTACACGTGTGCCCATTTCGCTGGTGTATAAAAAGGGACTCCGCAAAAACGGCCAAAACCCCACCCTGCTCTATGGCTACGGCTCTTACGGCATTTCAATGGATCCTTACTTTAGCAGTGTGCGGCTCAGCTTGCTCGACCGGGGCTTTGTCTTCGCCATTGCGCACATCCGAGGGGGCGAAGAAATGGGCCGCGATTGGTACGACAATGGCAAGATGATGCAGAAAAAGAATACCTTCACTGACTTTATTGCCTGTGCCGAACACCTGATTGCCGAAAAATTTACTTCGCCCGAACAGCTCTTTGCCCAGGGAGCAGACCTACTACCGTCCCGATTCCTCAGAAGCAAATCAAGTTGATCCAGGATTACCCCAACATTTTCCAGGTTCATGCTGATCCATTGCTACACCCTGATTTGCCAGTAGTTTACCGTATTAACACTGACTTTTGATGACTTTTAATGACTTTTTTGGCTTTGGAGATTAAATTGCAGTGACAAATGCTGACTTTGACTGACAAAAACTACTTTTTCTTGACCAAACTGACTTCCATTTTCTGTCAGCAACAGTCATCAAAAAATGGCTGACAAATCAGGTGGATAAGTTATAAAGCTATTGCCAATATTGAGATACAAGATTTCCTTCGATTAACCCAGCACCTTGAAAAAGCATGTATGCACTGTAGGTTGAATGTCGTTTTTGCAACCAAATCTAAAAAATTGATTTGAGAGGAACGAACAAAAGTGCTGAGTCAATAGCTGTACGAATTTCTTTGTTTTGCAATTTGCAAAACACCAGGAAGCGTCCTTATTTTAGTCATCCCAGGAGTTTGTTATTATGTTCAGTTCGGATCATCATATAGAATTGCGGGTAGTTCCTAACAAATCATCTGAACCTGAAAAATCTAAAAACAACGAGAGCGGGTTTCTTATAACAGCATTGATGCTGGTTATACCCATCGTTCTTGTTTTATTTTCGGCGTCTAATTCTAGGACAGCACTAAGTTCGTCAACGGCAACTCCGATCCAACCACAAAATAATAATTCAACAGACAACGGTAGAGCACCAACTACGCAAAAGAAGGCACCAGTTCAACCCAACTCAACTCAACCTCTCCCAACCCATCCCATGACAACGCTTACGTTCCGTTACACTGCGGTTTTGGCCGCCGCGGTGGTTGTTCCCATTGCGGCCTGCGCGCTCCTCAGTGGCTGCCGTCCCGCACCGTCCGGTGATCCCAAGAATGCGCGTCCCGCCCATTGGGGTTACGAAGGCGAGGATGGCCCCGCGCACTGGGGCGCGTTGAATCCCGCCTACGCCGCC
>JAAUUB010000191.1 GCA_012031215.1 Microscillaceae bacterium
CCTTAAAACAGCCGCATTTTTGCCCTTTAATCGGGGAAATAAGGCCAAGGACGTGTAAATTTGGGTTCGCCAATATGAAAAGAAAGAAAAATAGTACGTTCAATTTTGATAAATTTGCGCAGATGAAGCATCATCTTTTGTAAAAAATGGAGCATTTACTTAGATTAAAAGAAAGAATTGATATCGCCATAGAACTTGGAGAAAGTTATTATCGCGAGTTTAAAAGTGGTTTTGAAGGGCCTCCGGACGACAAAAAACCAAGAGACTTTAAGGATATTTGCTATAACGTTGCAAAAGAACTGGTTGCCTTTGCAAATGCAGATGGAGGAGAACTATTTATCGGCATTGAGGATAATAACCAAATAACCGGACTTCCTCATTCAGAAGAGAAATTAAATGCTATTCTCAATGCCTCTGAAAATTATGTGATGAAGGAAACTCCTCTTCCCATAAAGCGGAAAAATATTATTGACTATGAGGACAAAAAAGTCATCTATTTTTCGGTGGATAAGGGTTCAAAGTTTGTTCACCAGACAAGTAAAGGAGAGTGTTTCAAACGCGAAGATAGAGATAGTGTTCCAACCGCAGTAGATAATATTCGATTTGCACGAGAAGAAACGGCTTCCCGGCAATACGATAGAAACTTTGAAGACTTAGCGACAGTTGCCGATCTTGATATTGAACTTGTATCAATGGTTGCCAGGGAGAGCACCAAGATAAAAAACATGTCTCCTGAAAAGTTTTTGCAGTATGTAGAGCTGGCAGAATTTGACGGGGATAGATTGAGGATCAGAAAAGCGGCGTTGCTCTTATTTGCAAAAAACATTAACAAATGGCATCCCAGATCAAGAGTGAGAATATTGAGAGTGAATGGAATAGAAGAAAAACCTGTTCCGAATTATAATGTCGCCGAAATAGCGGATGTGTCAGGGAACATTTTCAACTTGCTTGAGGAAAGTTGGGAGGCACTGAGGCCAGCTTTGAGCGAAACGCGATTTTCAGAAGATGGATTATTCAAAACCCAAGTCATTTATCCGGAACCCGCTTGTCGAGAAGTGCTGGTAAATGCCATCACACACAGGGATTACAGCATAGAGGGAAGAGGCATCGAGATAAGAATTTTCGATGATAGGCTGGAAGTATT
Organism: Microscillaceae bacterium; assembly: GCA_012031215.1. Classification (GTDB taxonomy): domain Bacteria; phylum Bacteroidota; class Bacteroidia; order Cytophagales; family Microscillaceae; genus JAAUUB01. The sequence continues at coordinate 1,145 of JAAUUB010000191.1, forward strand.
AAGTCCAGGAAAGCTGCTATCTAAATTAACGATTGCTGATTTAGAGGAATTAAAAGGAGCGCATGAAACCAGAAATACTTATGTTGCAAGAGTGCTGAGAGAATATGGATACATACGAGAACTTGGAGAAGGTATAAGAAGAATGTTTGAGCTAATGAATAGAAATGAACTTGTTCCTCCAAAAATCGAATCCCCAAATAAGTCTTTCATCATCACCTTATTTTATAAATTCATATACACCAAAGAAGAAAAAATCTGGCTGGACAATTTTAAAAATCTGGATTTATCGCGAGAGCAGAAAACAGTTGTAAAACTCGGCATTAATGGGAGATTAATTTCTCCTAAAGAAATTTTTGATCACGTTGGTATAGTAGATACTGATTATTATCGTCAAATACTCGAAGAATTAAGAAAACTCGGGATTCTAGAAAGCAAGGTGTCATCAGCAGAGGCTCAAAAAATGAGGCAAAAGAAAGGGGTAACTAAAAAAAGTATACCAAGATTCCAAATAGTTCCGCCTTCTGAAAGTGCTCAGGAATTATCTTCTTCAGAGAAGCAAGAAGAAAAGAAAGATAAATCAGATTATGCAAAGATTTTTGTTGCGGGGCTAGATTGGAATGCAACTGAGCGTGAATTAGAGCAAGTGCTTTCCCGATTCGGTGAAATATCAGACATTGCCATTCCCAAAAATCATCTCTCTGGAAAATCCAAAGGATTTGCATTCGTAGAGTTTGAATCAAAAGAATCGGCAATAGAGGCCCTTTATTTTGAAGGTAAACTAGAATTGAAGGGCAGAAAATTAATACTGCAAAGGTATAAAGAGTAGAATCACATTAGCAGCCATCAGCAAGTCGTTCAGGGGCCTTAACACTAGCCCCACCATTCGCTTTCTGGCTAAGGGCATTTTTTTAATATTCTCACTATCAAATAGGCAATATGGAAAACCACGACCTTGACCCCCGCCTGCTGACGCAATTGCGCGAACTTGAAGCCAAGTACCAACTCACGGGCCAGAATCTGGTAGATAACCTTACCGGACTGCAGCATGCCAATTACCTGCGCTATTGGGATTATATCCGGCTGGATACCCTCCTGAGTTTACAAAACCCACGCACTGACTTCCCCGATGAAGTCGTCTTTATTATCTATCACCAAATCACGGAGCTTTACTTCCGGCTCATGCTTTGGGAAATGCAGCAAATCTCGGGGCAGGCCCAGCTTAGCACCCGCTTTTTTCACGAACGGCTACAACGCCTGAATCGCTATGTTGAGAACCTGGTTCGCTCTTTTGACATCATGGTCTTGGGAATGGAGCCGGAGCAATTTCGGCAATTTAGAATGGCCCTCTTGCCCTCGAGCGGGTTTCAGTCGGCCCAGTTTCGCGAAATAGAAATTGGGGCCACGGACTTTTTTCAGCTATTGGAAGCCGATTATCAAAACCCACTAACGGAAAAAGCCGAAATAGAGGAGATTTTTCCCTATGTCTATTGGAAACGCGGAGCCACCGATGCCCAAACCGGGGAGGAGACCATCACTTTGCAACATTTTGAAGAAAAATACCGCGCGCATTTTATCCAACTGGCCAAGCATTTTCGCTCCCGCAACCTGTGGCGCTGTTATTTATCCCTTCCCCCGGACGGCTTCACGGAAAAAATCCGGGCCGAAATGCGTCGTTTTGACCAACTGATGAACATAGAGTGGCGGCTCTCGCATTTCCGCTCGGCGGTGCGCTATCTCAAGAAAGACCAGGAAACGCTTTCCGCCACAGGGGGCACCAACTGGCAACAGTATTTGCCGCCTCGTTTTCAGCGCACTATTTTCTACCCGCGCTTGTGGAGCGAAGAAGAAAAAAAAGAATTGGGGGGCGAAACTGGGTAGAAACCCAATTGGTTAGTAGGGGCGCTTGCGGGAGCCGCGACCAGAGAAAAGCAAAGCCAGACTGAGCAGGCCCGCCAGTCCAAAACCTGCCCAACTCAGCACCGGGAGACCCGCCCAGCGCAAAACCGGGCTTTCGGGAGCCAGGTGCAGGCTCAGGGCCGAGGCAATGAGCAAGGCCCCAATGAGCAAAGTGAGTACCAGCCGGTTGGCAATGCGGTCAATTTTTCAAGGAAAACATCATAGCCCTGGAGGGTCCAGTGCAGGCGAAGTTCGCCTTCGCGCATTTTTTTGAGAATATATTTTAGCTCAACCGGAAAAAGGTAGAGCAGCGAAACCAACTGGCTCAGGGTGTAGCCCAGTTCCTGGCGTTGGTTACGAAAGGAAAACTGCTCGGCCAGCAGCTTAAGGCCATAAGGCCGCACCTGGCGCAGGGTATCAAACTTGGGGTGCAAGACCCGGCCCACACCTTCCAAGATGGCTAAGGCTCGCAAGATGAGAAACACCGGCCCGGGAATTTCCAACTGGTATTTATGAATGATTTTCTGAAGCCGGTGAGTCAGCTGCGACATGCCATTTTCGCCGGGAGCAAAAACCATAAAATCCTCAATCAATTCGCTCAGGTCCTGCTCAAAATGGCCCAGGCTCTCAATATCGCTTTCCGAGGCCAGTCGCCGCAGGTGGAGGGCCATGGCCTTGGCATCCTGGTTGGCCAGCCCAATCATCACGCCAGCAAACGCATATTTGTTGACCTTGCTGAGCCGCCCAACCATCCCAAAGTCAATCAAGACCATCGTGCCATTGGGCCGAATCAGGATATTGCCCGGGTGAGGGTCGGCATGAAAAAAGCCGTATTCAAAAATCTGTTTCAGGTAAATATTCAGCCCTCTTTCGGCGACTTTGCGGCTATCCTGGCCCCAGGCTTCCAGTTGGGCCACATCGGTGATTTTGCAGCCACTGATAAATTCCGTGACCAATAGCTTGGTACTGGAAAATTGCTTGTAAGGCTTGGGAATATAAAAATTTGGCTCCTCCTGATAGATGTTGCGAAAAAGCTCCATATTTCGCAACTCGCGGGTATAGTCCAGTTCGCGCTGCATACTTTCTTCAAAGGCCTCCAGAATGGCGCGGGGGTTTAGAATACCAATGCTTCGAAAATAGCCTTCGGTCAGGCCGACCAAATCTTTGAGCAAGGCGAGGTCAGTTTGGATTTGACGGCCTACCCCGGGGCGTTGCACTTTGATGACCACGTCTTCGCCTGTCATAAGACGGGCCCGATGCACCTGCCCAATAGATGCGGAACCCAGGGCCTGCTTATCGATATAGCTAAAAAAATTGCTCACAGGCCCACCCAGCTCTTTCTCTATGCGCTGCTCCATAATGGCAAAATCCAGAGGAGGCACTTCGCTTTGCAATTTGGCAAATTCGGCAATGAGGGGGGCCGGAATCAGGTCGGGGCGATTGCTCAGGAGCTGGGCCAGTTTGATAAAAGTGGGCCCCAGTTCTTCGACTACCTTGCGCAGGCGTTGCCAGCGCTCGGGGTCAGCCAGGGGGGCTTCCGTTTCGGGGCGTACGGGCAGGGGACGACTAGGCAGGTATTGCCTCAAGGCGGTATTCCAGACAATGTCCCGAAACTGGTATTTGAACAATACCTGCACCACCTCCCGGAGGCGGTTGATGTTGCGAACGGCATTGGCAAATCCTTTCATACGTTTCAGGCAATAATCCGGTGGTAAGCTTGGGATTCAGAAATCAGAGAGAATAAAACAAGGCTTGGTTTCATCTTCATGGCTTGGTTTTTTCCGCTTTCAGGCGGGCCACCTCAGCCTCTAGGGCCTCAATGCGCTCTTGCAGGGCTTTGATTTCGGCCTGCGTACCCAATTGCAGGTTTTCGGCGATTTTTTGAAAAATCCGGCTCATTTGGGTTTCCAGTTCTTCCCTTTTCTCGGCCGTGTTTTGGATAAACTGCTCATAGACTTTTTGCCCTTCGGTAAGGGCATCTTTGCGCTTGTCCGGGCCGCTTTCCTGGTTGGGGCGCAGGCTTTCGCGCGTAAGCGAAATGAGGCCCAGGGTTTGGTAAAAAATTTTGGTCAGGGAATCGTTCATACGCGGTGCAAAAAAGTCCTAAATAAATCCACTACAAAACTACGCATTGATTTGAGGATTCTTCCTGAGAAAGCCGGAAGTTTTTACGAAACTTCTCAAAAAGTAGAAGGGGACTTCCCGGCCTGGAGGTTTTCCCAAAGTTCCCGAAAATAGGCCCCACTCGCCAACAAACGACTGCCATACCAGGAAAACATTTCCCCGTCCACCACCACCACCCGGGCCGTCGGGCAGAGCAAAGCAAACTCATCCAGGTGTTTTTCTTTCTGGAAAGGATAAGGTTCAGAGGAAAGCAATACCACCTCCGGGGCCGCCTCCCGGAGTTCTTCCGGGCTTATTTCGGGATAGCGAAGCCGATGCGCAAAGATGTTTTCAAAACCAGCCCGTCGCAACATATCCTGGATGAAAGTGCCGCCACCCGCCACCATGTAAGGCTTTTTCCAGATAAAATAGGCGGCCCGAAGCGGTTTTGGCACGAACTGTACCCGCCACTCGGCCAGTTCGGCAAATAGTTGCCCAATTTGCGCGGCCAGGTGCCTGGCTTTTTCCTGCACCTCAAGCACTTCGCCCAACTGGGTAATCATCCCCAGGGCATCGTCCAAGGTCAGGATGTCGCTCATCCAAACGGGATATGCTTCGGCCAATTCCTGAATTCCGGCCGCATAGTTTTCTTCTTTGTTGCCGATGATGAGGTCGGGATGCAGGGCGGCAATCTTATCAAAATGAAAATTTTTTGTGCCGCCCACCACCGGAACAGCCTTGATTGCCTCCCGGGGGTGGAGGCAAAATTTGGTACGGCCTACCACATTTTCACCCAAGCCCAGGGCAAAGAGTAACTCGGTTTGGGACGGCACCAGCGACACAATCCGGCCGGGCCTCTCCACCAGCCCTACCTCTCTTTGCATTTGGTCGAGAAATATTTTCATAAAAACTAAAAAAATAGTTTGAACTAAAAAAATAGTCTGTATATTTGAAAAACAATCTTGGGGTGCAGACTTCAAAGCCCGATAAAAATAAGGCGAAGGAGGGCTAGTTCCAAGTAATGGTTTCACTTTTACCCAAAAACCTTATGCTACGCAAAACTTTTACCCTACTTGGCCTGCTTGTGTGCGGCTTGGTTCAGGCCCAAAACCCGGAAGAAATTTTTTTGGTGGTGGAAGAAATGCCCCAGCCCAAGCGCGGAATGCCCCATTTTTACCAGCATCTGATTGACAATCTCCAAATCCCCAAGGGTTTTGAGGGAGATGTGAAAATCTACGTACAATTTATTGTCGAGAAAGACGGCCAGCTTTCCAACTTTCATTTTCTCAAAAACCCGGACGAAGGCCTGGCTGCCAGTGCCCTCCGGGCCCTCCAAAGCTATCCCGAACCCTGGCTTCCGGGCAAACAAGCGGGCCAGCCCGTGCGTGTGAAATTCACCTTGCCAATAGCCTTCAAAGCGGATGCGGCTCCGACGGCACCAACCCCGCCAGCTCCTCAGGAGGAAGAAACTTTTGTGATAGTAGAAACCCCACCTCAACCCAAGGAAGGCTTTGAAGATTTTTATAAATACCTGGCCTCGCAGTTGCGCTACCCAGCCGAAGCCCGCCGGATGGGTGTAGAAGGCCGGGTGTTCGTACAATTTATGGTGGACAAGGATGGCTCCCTGACAGAAATCAAAGTCTTGAAGGGCATTGGCGCCGGTTGTGATGAAGAAGCCGTGCGGGTATTGCGGGCTTATCCACACCTTTGGGAACCGGGCAAGCAGGAGGGCAAAGCCGTTCGGGTGCGGATGTCGCTCCCTTTGGCGTTTAAGCTTTCGGGCGAAAAAAACGATTTGGCCATGATTGTCATTGACGAGGTGCAGTACAGGGGGCAGGCCCTGGAAGAACTGCTGGCCAACCAAAAATTGGAGATGGAGAACATTCGGGAAATCCACGTACTCAAAGGTGATGAAGCCGTGGCTCGTTATGGCGAAGCGGCCCGTAATGGGGTGGTGTTGATTTATACCAATAAACCCGAGGCTGCTCCGGCAAGCGAAAAGCCGGCCCTGGCTTTCTACCCCAATCCGGCCCGCGAGATGATGAACCTGCGCTTCACCCTCAAAGAAGCGGCCCCGGTGCGCATCACGGCCCAGGAAATGCGAACCGCCTCGCGAGAGGTGGTACTGGAAAAACACTTTGAGGCAGGTGAGCATCTCTTTGGTTGGGTAGTGGCTTCCCTGGCGCCCCGGCTGGTACATCTTAGAAATGGAAATTGGCAAGGAAAAGTATTTCCACAAAGTATTGATAGAGAAATAGCGTCGTAAAAAACAAAAGCGTTTGGATGCCTTGCCCACCAAACGCTTTTTATACTCTTACAAAAACAAGCCCGGGTCTTTTTATTTCTGCCCGCCTTGCATAAAAGAGGCCAGGATATTGCCCAGGGCAGGAGTTTGCCCTTTTTGCCCGCCCCCAATCATATTCATCAGATTGCCCAGACCTTTGCCTTTGGAAGTGGCCGAGACCACATTATTGATGACATTGTTGATGGTAGATTTGCCCATGTCCGAGCTGAGAAATCCAGCCACCATTTGAGAAAGTCCCCCTGTATTGCTGGGCTGCTGGCCCGGCTTGGGTTTTTGCATATTGGCCAGGGCTGAACCGATGAAGCCTCCGATTTTATCGCCCAATGAGCCCTGCACTTGCTGGGTATTAGACTTTACATAATTTTGGATAAAAAAGAAAGCTGTACTGGCCAGTTGGTTGCCTACGGTTGAGCCGGATTTGAAGTTGCCCGCAGGGATACCCAATTGGCTAAACATTGTGCCAAGGCCCATAGAATCCAGAAAGTTGGCCGCTTTGGGGGCTTTTATTTCCCCTTCGGGGCTTACATCGGGCGTGCCGTCTTCTTTGTCGGCCTCCTGATTGGCTGCTTTGGTATATTGCAGTAGGGCCTCGTATTGTTCATTGCTGATGCCCAAGACTCCATTGACCTGCTTGATGGCCTCGACCTCACTGTTTTCCAGGTCGCCGTCTTTGTAAGCCATATTAAGCAAATCGGTTACAAGGGCAAATTTCAACTCGTTATCTTTGAGTTTTTCCAGTTGGGACTTTAAATCTACGCTTTTGGTATCTTTGAGGGCATTGCTTACCTGGCTTTTGTATTCCTCCGAGAGGTCGGCTACGGCGGTCATTTGCTCCATAAAGGCCAGTTCTTCTTCGGTATTTTCGTGGTCGGCAGTTGAGATGGCCCCCAGTACTACCAGATAAGCAGCGCGGACTTCCTCACTTTGTTTCAAAAATGTGTTTTCTTCCATGATAGAAATGGGTTTGTGGTTTTATATATCCAAGTAAAGAATAAAAAAAGCCTTTTCAGGAAGCGAAAAGGCTCTTTGTGGTAAATTTAGGCTTGGGGAATGACCAGTTTCCAGCCTACATAAATGACGTTAGGGTCGTAGTTGTAGTCTTTCCATACTTCACGGTTGGCTTCAAAGATTTTCATAAACTTAGAGCCATCCCCATAGAAGCGTTCGGAAAGACCCCAGAGGGTGTCGCCAGCTACTACGCTATAAACATTCTCGCCCGTTTCACTTTTCTCTGTACCTTCCACGGCGGGAGCTTCTACGCTCAGTTCGTTCTTAATTTGCTTGATACCGTCTAAGCTTGCGAGGGCTTCGGCAGCTTTTGTCTTTACATCATTGCTGGCGGCAGTGCCAGTCAGCGTAACTACGCCTTCGTCCACGGCTACATCCAGGCCCTGGATGTCAAGCTTTGACAAAGCAGCCGTTACTTGTTCGGCCAATTGTTTAGCAGCGCCTTCGCGGGCAAAATCAAGTATTCCCATGAGAGTAATTGTTTAGGGTTTTCAGTTCCTACAAAGCTAAAAATAATTTGGAACTGAGCGGCCCTTTACAAAAAAAGTTTTGGTTAAATTGCAATAAAGTGCCATCTTAGGCAAATAATGCCCCTTTTTTGGGCAAAATAAATAATTTTGAGGCCGGAAAACGACCGCCAACTCATCTAGGGGCTTAAACCTATTTACCAAGAACAATGACCCGATACACGCTTCCTACCGCTGATTTGTTTGAGCAAAACCGCCAAAAGCTGGTGGCGCAGTTATTGCCCAATAGCCTGGTCATTTTGCAGGCCAATGATATAATGCCCACCAATGCCGACGGAACCCTGCCATTTCGGCAAAACAGCGACCTCTTTTACCTCACAGGGGTAGATCAGGAAGAAAGCATACTGGTGCTTTTCCCTGATTGCCCGGACGAGAAAATGCGGGAGGTGCTTTTTTTTGCGCGAAACCAGCGAAGAAATTGCCATCTGGGAAGGTGAAAAACTCAGCAAAGCTCAGGCCCGCGCCCTCACAGGCATGGCCCAGGTGCATTGGCTGGCGGATTTTGAGCGAATTTTTCATACCCTGATGGGTCTCTGCGAAAATGTCTATC
>JAAUUB010000192.1 GCA_012031215.1 Microscillaceae bacterium
GGGCCTTTCGCAGGTCATTCTGAGCCCCCGACAATGCCTGGGCCAATCAGGTCGCCCGCCAGCGTCTGCTTGATATTGCCGTAGAAATATCCGGGCATTTTGAGGGGAAGCCCACAGCATCAGGTAAATCCTGGCTAGGCTTTTAATGGCTGTCGGCCGCCTTGTTTTCTTTTTGGCGGGTAAGCTTGACTATTTCGGGAATATCATTCACGATGCGCACTATCTGGCAAGTATATTCGCCAAAAGGCAGGATGTCGCCCTCTTTTAGTGCCTCAGGATGAATCTGGGTGAGCATTTTTGAAAGCGTGGTAAAGCCCTGGTCGTCGGGAAGGGGAACGGTCAAAAATTTATTAATATCGGTAATGGCATTGCGGGCCGAAATCAGGTACTCCCCTTCCTCAGTTTGGTTGAGGATAGGTCGCTCCTGGTCGGATTCGTCCTGGATTTCACCCACCAGTTCCTCCAGAATATCTTCTAAGGTTACGATGCCCGCCGTTTGCTGGAGGTCGTCTTGCACGATGGCAAAGTGAATTTTGCGGCTTTGAAAGTCGCGCAGGAGGTCAATGAGGCGTTTATGAATGCTTATGACATAAAAAGGGCGAATAATCTGGAGAATTTCGGGCTTTTGAGCCTGATTGAGATAAGGCAGCAAATCCTTGGTATAAATCATGCCAATTACTTGGTCGAGGGAATCGCGATACACCGGAATTCGGGTATAACCTTCTTGGACGATACTTTCAATAATTTTCTCAATCGGCTGATTCAAATCTACCGCCGCCACTTTGGAACGGGGAATCATCACATTGCGTACCACCCGGTCGTCAAAGTCAAACACATTTTGAATAAGTGAACGCTCCGAAGGCCGGATGCCGCCGCCTTCTTCACTTTCGGCCACAATGAGCCGGAGTTCTTCTTCGGAGTATATTTCGCTGCCATGAATGGGTTTTATGCCAATCATATTGAGCAGGGTATTGGCAATGCCATTGAGCACCCAGATGAAGGGGCTAAAAATCAAATAAAATAATTTGAGCGGTACGGCTACCCAGAGCGTGGTGTGGGCGGGATAGCGAATGGCGAGTGATTTGGGGGCCAGTTCGCCAAAGACGATGTGCAAAACGGTAATGAGCATAAAAGCAATCGGCAAGGCAACACTATGGGCGGCGGCTTCAGAAAGATTTACCCCGGCATTGTGCATGACCTCGATGATAATTCGAGCCACTACGCTTTCGCCCACCCAGCCTAGGCCCAAACTGGCCAGGGTGATGCCCAACTGGGTAGCGGCCAGGTAAGCATCCAGATGGTTCACTACGCTCAAAGCTAAAGGAACCGTGCGACTTTTGCGCACCTGGATTTGGGAGGCCCGTACTTTTACGATGGCAAATTCGGCTGCTACAAAAAAACCATTGAGAAAAACCAAGAAGAGAGTGATGAAAATATCGAGTAGCATAATGCAGGTGCATTTTTGGTAATGACGCAAAACTATCACGAATTTAGGGAAACCAAAAGATAATTTCTATGTATCCCTCTGCATTACAAGCAATAGCTTAACGCATCATCATGCTTTGCTGGCGAATGCGGTCGCTGGTTTCATCATCATCCGCCCTAATCTCGATTTCGTAATTATGCGTGCTTTCTATGATACGGTCGTGTTCATAAGCAATTTCGTCCACATCTTCTACCCCTACATAATCCATGCGGGGCTTGAGGTATTCAACAAAATTCAAGATACGGGACAAGCGGTTAGCCGTATCGGCATATTTAATCCAGAGCTTATCCGAGTCATAAAATTGTTGAAAGACCCCAATCAAGGAAATAAAAGCTGAAATCACGAGGGCCAAAAAATTGACATACCAATCCACCCCCCAGGCCCGTAGCCCGTCAGTGATGTTGACCCCCAGCAACACCGTAACCACCGCGGCCAAGGCCGAAGACAGAAACTTGAAGATAAAGGCCCAAGTCTTGGCTTTACTTTCCCATTTACGATAGTTGCGCTCCTCGCGCTGGATGTCCAGCAATAGGTTATTGAGGGTTTCTTCGGCCCGGATTTTTTCCTCTTCGTCAATTTTTTCGTGTTTTTTTTCACGTTCCTGCACCCGCTTCAGGATGGCTCTTTGCAGTTCTTCCATGTAGGAAGTTTCTTTCCAGCCAAAATTGCCTGCTTCGGTGGGTGGCCCAAAGGGATTGCGACCCAGCCGGCCCGTATTGGGCTGAAGACTATTTATTTGCGCCTGAAAACCGCCCATTAACTGCTGACTAGCAAGTTTATTTTGGTTAAAGGCAGTGAAGTTATTCATTGTTTGCTGGCCCGTGAGCATGCCTGCGCTGGGGTTGTAGGGGTTTTGGCCCCATTGATTGCCCATCTGGTTGCCCTGAATGCCGCCCATCGGGTTTTGGCCCATCATAGTGCCTTGGTTGCCCCATTGGTTGCCCTGAAAGCCCCCCATTTGGCCTGATTGAGGCAGGTTGCTCGGGAAACTGCCCATATTGTTGGTCGTTCCGCCCGGATTGCCGGGGTTTTGGGGATTGTTTTGCGTGGGCATTGAGGATGCTTGCGAAAGTGCCTGGGTAAAAAAGCCGCCCTGGCTGTTGTCAGCCTCTTTGGGAGTTTGGTTAAGAAAACTAAAAAAGCCACCCTGGTCATCAACAGGCTGTGTGGCCATCTTGACAAAGGGGTCGGGTTCATCATCATCATGCTCATCGTGGCGTTGCAGTTCTTTGCCCCCCAGTTGGTGCAAATCGTGGTCGTGGTCATCTTCGTGCAGGACATCATGGTCTTGGTTACCCGCCAGATGAGAGAGGTGGTCATCGTGAATATCCTCCTGGGGCTGGGCGGTAGGGGCGGGATTTTGCGACACAGGATTGCTGGGGGGCACCGGGTCAGCATTGTTGCTCAGCATAAAGAAAGGGTCGTTTTGGTCAGGAAGCATAAGCGATTGTTAGTGAATAAGTTACCCATTCACAAAAATAAAGTTTTAATTCTTTTTGCAAATGTTTATTCCTTCAAAACTGCAAAGAGGCCGGTTTTCATTAATCCCCGGTGCGCAAATGCCGCCATACCCGGCGTAAAGCTAAGCTTGATTTAGAATAATGAATGCCCCGGGCCCGGTTTTGCACACTGATTTTATACAAAACCCGCCAATGGGCAAAAAGGTCGCGATAAGCTTTCCAAATGGGCATATCCGGGTCATAGATATGCGCTGGTTCGGAGTTGGCTCCGTTTAGTTCCATGATTTTAAAGTTCTTACCCGCATAGAGGTTTTCCCAGGATTCTGCCCGAAGGTCATAACGTCCGAAGAAAAAACCATCAATTTGCTGGCTGATGCGGTCAAAAACCTGAATGAGCTCGGGCGTAATACGATGGCGGGCATCCCTGAAGATAGTGCCCCGGCTATGGTTTCCGATTGGTTCGATAATTTGCGCCTGGCCCGCAGGCAATATCTCTGCCATACGCTCCGGATATTTGTTTTTCAAATGCTTGTAAAACAAAACATAACGCTCATGCTTTTGGACCAGTTCGCCAATAGTGGACTGCCCGTCCCCGATAACGGTCAGAAATTCCTTTTGCACTACTGAGCTGATGTGCCCGGTTTCTTCGTTGGGCATTCTGTAGTACATCACCCCCAGCTCGAGGGGATACGCAATTAACTCCTGCAAGATGATGGACTGATGCTCCTGGGCAAAATAGCCTTGCATTTCGCCCAGAGAGTGAATCCGGGCCACTCCCCTGCCCCGCTCGCCCCGGTCGGGCTTGGCCACAATGGGAAAAGAAAGCCCAGCCATAGCCATAATAGCCGCCACATTGGCCCTCTGCGACTCATCCTGGATAAGCCGGGTGGTGGGCCGATGGTCAATAGGTATTCGGCGCAAAACATTGTATTTGGAATAGGCACTGAAGCCGCCCAGTTCCATCAGGGGATTGGCCGCGCTAAAAAAGACAATGGAGCGGGCCTTCAGCCCCAGCCAGAGCCAATAGAAATACAGGGGGATATAAAAAAACCAAAAGGGCCAATATTCCCATTTGTATAATTTTGTGATTCGCAGCCAGTTCAGCCAACGATACCAGCGGCGGCGAGAGGGCGAAAGTGAGAGCGCATCAGGGCTTGATTGAGCCAACATATTGCACGGTCTTGGGTGCTTTTAAAAGATGCAAGTTAATCATTATTGAGAAGTTGCATTGTCTTTTGCTTGACAAAAGTCCAAGCAAAATCAAAGGCTTCACTTGAGGGCGGGATAAATAACTTCCCCCAGCCGCTTGATTTTGAGCACCAATTTTTCGGTACTGCTTTTTTGGGCAACTTGGTGGGTCAGCCGGATTTCTTCCAAAAGCTGGCTTGCCGAGACGATTTGGTTTTGGGCCAAATGGCATTGGACCAGGCGGAGTTGGGCCTCCCGGACCAGGGAAATCTCTGTGGCGGGAGCCAATTGCAAAAAAGTCAGAAAAGCCTTTTGCGCCGCCCCAAATTCTTGTTGTTGATAGTGGTGCTGGGCCAGATAAAACCATAATTTATGCCGGTGTGGGCTTTGCGGATAGGCTTGTAGGGCTTGAGTAAGTTGTTTTTCGTAAGCATTGCCCTTTGGCAAAAGCTGGCTTTGCAAGGGCAGGGCTTCAAAATAAATTTCTTCCCATTCAGCTCCCTTTGCCAGGGGTTTATCCAGTATTTGGGCCAGATAAAGCTGGGCCGAATCGGGCTGCCCGGCTTCTATAAAATGCTGAGCCAATTGCAAATAGGTAGTCTGCAAGGCCAGGTGGTCGGTAGGCCGGGCTTTTTGCCAGGCCCGGAGTTTTTTTTTGCCAGACCCGGTAGGCCTGGGGATAGTCGCCATTGGCTTGGTAAATCCCGGCAATCAACTCCAGAAAAAGACTTTCTTTCTCAACGGGATAAGCCTGGGCCATTAACAGCCGCTCTGCTACGGGCAATAAACTTTTTATCTTTCCTGGCTGGTTAGCCGACACACTTTTTTCAGAAACGGCGGCCAGAATGAAATCGAGGCTCGATTTGGCATTATGGGCCTCTTCATTGGCCTCCTTGCGGGCAGTTTCGGCTCTTTTGTACTCTGCCTCGGCTCTTTGAAATTCCGCTTGTACCTGTCGGCGTGCCTGGATAAGGGAGCGGATATAGGCAAAATTGGTGAGTAATAAGACCAGCGCAAAAACTCCCAGAAAAGCCGCCGCCCGCGCATTTCGGCGCAGATATTTCCCCCATTGATAGGTCCAGTGTGGGCTACGCGCCGACACGGGGCGATTTTGCAGGTAGTTTTGCAGGTCGGCTTCCAGCAATTGGGTGCTGGCATACCGTTTTTGGGGCTCTTTTTGGAGGCATTGCTGCACAATGGCTGCCAGGTCTTGGGACAGGTGGGGCTGATATTTTCGGGGAGAAATGGGCTCTGTATGTAAAATGAGGGCTTCCTTTTCCGAAAAAGCTTTGCCGTGCAGGTCAAAAGCCGAGTGTTCGGTTAGCAATTCAAACAATACCAGGCCCAGTTGATAAATATCGGTGGCGGTGGTTTCTCTTTGCTGGCGCAATTGCTCCGGGGCGGCATAGTCAGGGGTGAGAAAGCGCATCTGGGTCAGCGGCCGGGCTGGGTCGGGCTGGGTGGGGGTGGCAATGCCAAAGTCGAGCAGTTTAAGTCCTCCTTCGGGACTTACCCAGAGGTTGGAGGGTTTTAAGTCTCGATGAATTACTTGGTTTTGGTGGGCATAGCCGACAGCCTGAACGGCTTGAAGGAATAAGTGCAGACGCTCGTTCAGGCTTTGGTTCCGGGCATATTCGGTGATGGGCTGCCCCGGCAGGTATTCCATCACTAGATAAGGTTCTCGCTGCGCGGTGAGTCCGCCATCAAACAACTGGCAAATGTGTGGATGCCGGAGCGAGGCCAATATCTGCCTTTCTTCGCGAAAGCGGCGGTGCATTTCTTCGCTTTCCAGTTCCTTTTCAGGATTTTGATGGCTACCGTCTGGGCATACAGGCCGTCGTTGCGGCGGGCTCGATACACGCGCCCCATCCCCCCCCGCCCTATTTCTTCCTCGAGTACAAAAGGGCCCAGTTCTTCGCCGGCCCTTGAAGCGAGGGGCTCTTCCGCTCCCCAAAAGAGACTTTGTAGCTGGTCTTCCAGGTTTTCAAAGAAATCGTCGGCCTGCGGCAATAGCTCCAGCAGGGCTTCTATTTCGGCATGCAGGGCTGCATCCGACCCGCAAAACTTCTCTACAAGAGCCGCCTGTGCTGCCGCTGGTTTCCCCTGCATTTCTGCTAATAAATCGGTCAAAATGTCCCAGGATTGCATAGGCATTGGTGAATGGGTCAAACTTGCATTTGCAGTTCTTTATAAAGCCAAAGCTTGGCTACCTGCCAATGGCGTTTGATGGTAGCCACCGATAGTCCCATGGCTTCGGCGGTTTCCTCGATGGTCATTCCGGCAAAGAATCGGTATTCTACCAGTTTGACCAGTTGCTGGTTGCTTTGCTCAAGGCGTTTGAGGGCCTGATTGAGTGAAAGTAGGTCATCCGTAAATTTTTCGGGCCAGGCGGGCATTTCGGGAATTTCCTGTATGGATGCATTGACCTGGCCCCCGCCTCTTTTGAGGGCGCGGTTCTTTTCGGCATAATTGAGCAATATCTGACGGATGGCTTTGCTGGCCAGGGCAAAAAAGTGCTGCCGGTTTTCTACCGAAATTTGCTTGCCAAATAGTTTGAGGTAGGTTTCGTGGACCAGGGCAGTAGTATTCATGGTTTGGTTTGGGCCCCACTGATAGCGTTGGAGGTGGGCAAGCCGACGAAGTTCCTGATAAACTACCGGAAATAATTCATTAAAGGCATTTTCATCCCCCAAGCGAACTTTTTCCAACAATTGGGTAAGCGAAGCAGCGTTTTCCGGCATAATGGCTTATTTGTCAGTTGGTTGGAAGTTGAGATTATTCAAGTTTTATACTAACGCCCGATTCAACATTATAGTTTGTGAAGGATGGGGCTAATTTTCTTGTGGCCTGGCATTGCGAAGCAGATAGAAGCACCGGGGTAAACTCCGGCTTTTAATTTGCATAAATTTTCAGAAATAGAAAGTTATTTTATTTTTTATTTTAATAAAAATTATTAGGCAATTAAAAACCCGCTTATTTTCGCTTACTTTTGCGGGCGCAATCCATTTTTGCACAAAAAGCATGAAGAAAGCCGAAAGAATCCAATTTTATCAGCAGCGCCAGATTGATTTTCAGCAAAAAGCCCGGCAAGCTTCGGGGCCTATCCAGGCGATGGGCTGGTTGCGGGTCCTGGTATTTCTGGGGGGATGTGGCTGGCTGGTGTACCTGGGGCCTCGTTTGCCCTTTGGGATAGGGCTGGGTGGGGCTTTGCTCACGCTGGGGCTATTTCTCTACCTGGTCAAGGTGCATGCCCGCCAAAAAGCCCGGCGTGCCTTGTGGCTTTGCCTGGCCGACATCAACGAAAAGGAAATCGCCGCACTGCAATACCAGGACCCCTCATTTGAAGACGGAGGACTTTACCTCAATCCTGCCCACCCTTATTCGGGAGATTTAGATATTTTTGGTCCGCAAAGCTTGTTTGCTTTTCTCAACCGGAGCACCACCCGGCACGGACAAGACCAGCTTGCCCAGTGGCTGCAAGTGCCTTGTCAGGATTCTGCCGAGATTTTGTTGCGCCAAGCGGCGGTGCAGGTTTTGGCCCGGCAATGCGATTTCCGACAAAATTTTCAGGCCCAGGGATTTTTGTATCGCGAGCAAAGCGAGGAAGCGCAGGCCGTACAGGAATGGCTCAAGTCGCCGGTGCGTCTTCCTACCCGAGGCTATTACCGGGTCTTGCTGGTGAGTATGCCCGCCCTCACCCTGCTCACAGCATTGCTGGCCGCCCTGGGCTATCTGGAAGCCCGCTGGCTGTTTGTGCCTATGCTGGTGCAGTTGGGCATTGTGAGTGCGCATTTACCAACTTTGATGAAACACGCCAATGAAGTAAGTCGTCGTAGCCGTTTTCTGCAAAAATATGCCGCTTTGATGGCCCTGACCGAAGCCACCACTTTTGAAAACGAAAGGCTGCTCCAGCTCCAAAACCACCTGCAAGGAGCCGGTGTGGGCTTGGCCCGACTGGCCCGACTGCTCGACAACATGGAGCAGGGCAGTAGCCTGATGGGCTTGGTCTTCAATGCCCTGTTTATGTGGAGCTTGCAGTTTTTGTACCGCATTGAACAATGGCAGGCCAGCCAAAAAGCCGACATTGGCCCCTGGTTTGAAGCCCTGGCCACGCTGGATGCCTTGCAAAGCCTGGGCACACTTGCCTTCAACCGGCCCGACTATGTCTTTCCTATTCCCAGTACGGAGGAGGGCCTCCAAGCCGAGGCCTTGGGCCATCCCCTGCTCCCGGAAGAAAACCGGGTGGATAATCCCGTCGTGCTTTCTCAGCGGGGGCAAATTCTGCTGATTACCGGGGCCAATATGGCTGGCAAAAGCACTTACTTGCGGGCCGTTGGGGTCAACCTCGTGCTGGCCCAGGCAGGAGCCCCCGTTTGTGCCCTTTCGTTTCGGTTTAGCCCTATGCAGCTCTATACCAGTATGCGTACCCAGGATTCGCTACAAGCCCGCGAATCTTTCTTTTTGCGGAGATAAAACGCCTCCACCTCATTGTAGAAGCCCTCAAAAAACCGGAACCAGTCCTGGTCATTCTGGATGAAATCTTGAAAGGCACCAACTCCCGCGACCAGCACCGGGGCGCCGAAGCCCTCATCCTTCAGATGATAAAACTTCGAGCGATGGCCCTGGTGGCCACCCACGACCTGGCCCTGGGCGAACTGGCCGCTCGCTATCCCGATAATGTGCAAAACCTTTGCTTTGAGATTGACATCCAGGGGGAAGAAATGCATTTTGATTACCAGCTACGCCAAGGCATTAGCCAAAACCTGAACGCCACCTTTTTGTTGCAAAAAATGGGCATCACGGGCTAGGCAGTCCGGCCCCATTTTTGAAACCCAGGCCTGCAAATAAATGCCTATTTTTGTGGCAAATAGTTGCCATGAACTTACTCTTTCTTGACCAAAATGTAGAAATGGCCGGCTCGGTCAATTCCATTTGCTACCTCACACGAGGGCTGGCCGAGCGGGGCCACCGGGTTTTTCTGGGTTGCCTGCCCGAATCGCCCTACTGGGATTTGTTGTCGGGCACGGCAGTGCGCTTGCTTCCTATGCATCTGCGCCATCGCTTCAGCCGGAAAAACATCCTGGAAATTAAAGATGCAGTGCGTCAGTACCAAATTGAACTCATAAATGCCCAATCGAGCAACGACCGCTACACTGCCGCCCTGGCCCGTTGGTGGTACAAGCTTCCTGTCAAAATCGTCCATACCCGGCGCCAAATGCCGATGAGCATCGGTGGCCCCTTGCAAAACTGGTTTTACACCCGCGGTTCCGACCGCATTGTGGCCGTGAGCCAGGGGGTGAAAGACGGCCTGGTAAAAAAAGGCCTCCCCGCCTCCCATATCGATGTGATTTATAATGGAACC
>JAAUUB010000193.1 GCA_012031215.1 Microscillaceae bacterium
AATTGATGCAGTTGATTGAAGATTGCTTCCTTTTGAACATGTCTGGGAATTATCAAAAATAAAAAAAGAGCCTCGTGCTTATTCTTGTAGTAAGCAAACCTCAAAAATAATGACCAAACAACTTGAAAAATTGACCGATTCTCAGTGGAAGATAATATCGCACATTTTTACGAAAAGAAAAAGAAAATTAGACTTACGAGAGGTGTTGAATGCCATACTATGCCTTGTTCGTAGCGGGATACAGTGGCGTAATTTTCCCCTGGAATTTCCTTAATGGAGTGCGGTATATTACTATTTTAGATCTCGGAAAAGAGATGCCCCGCTCGTGCGGCTTAATGCAAAATTATATTTCCACACCTATTCCAAAGGAAACACCCAATGTTGTGAGTGGCGGGCTGACCTGGCTACCCACACTGCTTTTTCCGTTCTCAAAGCTTTTTCGCCAATATTTTGCAAAATTCTGCGGTGGCCTCCTGCTTTTATCTCACAATGAAAGTGGCTCATCTACCGGAGCACCGACCCCAGGCTTCCTTGAGCCCTACGCCCAATGCAGAAAAGGGCAGTTTTCCAAACACGGCAAGACCCATTCCGGTTTGCGGCCCGGTGCTTTTGGCGGGCCTTCACATAAAAGCGAAAAAAGCCGTTGATACACAAAAAAATCCCCTCCCAGCCAGAGAGGGGATAGCGATGTTGATTTTAGATAGAATCTGACAAACTGGTAAAGGTGAAATCGCGCACCTTAAGCGGGGGAATGAGACAAGAAATGCCCGCTTCGCCTTGCAGTCGCTCCGGACGGCCCAGTTCTTCCAAGTTGTTGAGCATCACCACTGGGCTTTCGTTGAAGCGCAGGTTTTTGACGGGAAATTTAATCTGGCCATTTTCAATGTAAAAAGTTCCGTCGCGGGTGAGGCCCGTGTAGAGTACAGTTTGGGGGTCCACTTCGCGGATATACCAGGTGCGGGTAAGGAGAATCCCTTTTTGGTGCTCTTAATCAGGTCCTCGAGGCTGGCCGTGCCTCCTTCCATGATGAGGTTGGAGGGAAAGGGGACATAGGGCACGCCATTTTTCTCGGCCCAATAGCGGGTATAGGTCATATTTTTGACCACGCCTTTCTCTAGCCAGTTGGTTTTTTTGAGGGGCATTCCGTCGCCGGCCCAGGTGGCGGTGGGCAGTTCGGGGTGGAGCGGGTCCGAATACAAAGTAACCCTTTCATCTACCAGTTTCTCGCCCAGTTTGGTGCCGCCGCCTTTTTTAGAAAGAAAGCTCCGGCCTTCGTCGGCTTCGCGGGCCCCCATGTTGAAGAACATCCCCCCCAGCACATCAATAGAAGCAGCGGGTTCTAAAATCACGGTATATTTTCCCGGCTCAATGGCCTGAGGCTTGCGCGAGCGGAGGCACTTCTCGAGGGCTATCTGGGAAGCCTGGGCGGCCTCAAACTTGCGCACGTCCGTAAAGTCGCGCATCATCCAGCCCGAACCCGTGCCGTCGTTGGAGCGCACCGTTACGGTAAAGTTCATCCCGGTGCTTTTGTTATAGGCAAAAGTGCCTTTGGAGTTCATCATGGCACTAAATCCGGCCCGGTCTTCAAAAAATCCGGCGGCGGCGGCCTCATTCTTTTTGGCCGGTTCTATGCTGAGGCGAGCCACTTCGGTGCGGTAGTCGGGCGTGATTTGGGCCGTTGCCTCGGCAAAAGACTGGGCCGGGTCGTAGATCTGCGGGCCAAGCACCGACACATATTCCGGGTTTTCGGGGGCCAGGCGGGCCAGCTCTTCGGCCCGGCGCACGGCCTTCTCGAGAGAAGCGGTGTCAAACTCATTAATGGTGGCCGTACCTAGTTTTTTGCCAAAACTGCACTGCACCACCAATTGCAGAGAGGACTGACTCCCCGCCGTAGAGACCGAGTTGCGGGCGTAGCGGATATTGCCCCCATCGCCTCCACTGAGGTTGGCTTCGCATTCGTCGGCTTTGGAGAAACCCACCACCTTTTCAAGTATCTGGCGGGCTTCGGCTTCGGTTAAAATGGGCATATTGTTGTTTTTTTAAAAATTCAAAAGATGAAGAAAAAGGGTCGGAGAAGCTTAAATCTTACGTCCGGTATTGATGACATTGATGCCATTGAAACGGGCCGTGGCTGAGCCATGAGAAACCGCACTCACCTGACCGGGCTGGCCTTTGCCATCAAAGAAAGAGCCTCCCAGGCGATAATCGCCCTCATCACAAATCTGGGTGCAGGCATTCCAAAACTCCTGGGTGTTGGCCTGATAGGCCACGTCTTTGAGCATTCCTACAATCTGGCCATTTTTGATTTCGTAAAACAACTGCCCCCCAAACTGGAAGTTGTAGCGTTGTTGGTCGATAGAAAAAGAGCCATCTCCGATGATATAGATGCCTTTTTCCACATTTTTAATCATCTCGGCCACAGAAAGTGGGGTTTTGCCCGCCGCCAGCGATACATTGGGCATGCGCTGAAACTGT
Organism: Microscillaceae bacterium; assembly: GCA_012031215.1. Taxonomy (GTDB): domain Bacteria; phylum Bacteroidota; class Bacteroidia; order Cytophagales; family Microscillaceae; genus JAAUUB01. The sequence goes on from JAAUUB010000193.1 coordinate 2,476, forward strand.
ACATCGGCCCAGCTTTGGGAATAGCAGCAACCATGCGACTCGGCCTCGCCCAGGATGTGCACCTGGTCGCGAATGGCCTGATAATTGACCAAAACGCCGTCTTTTACCAAATCCCAACGCTTGCATTGCACTCCTTCATCGTCGAAGCCCACGGCACCCAGTGAGCCCACCTGCGTTTTGTCGGCAAAAAGGTTGACCATTTTGCTGCCATATTGAAAGCTTTTGCTTTGCCATTTGTCCAGGGTGGCAAAGCTGGTACCGGCATAGTTGGCTTCATAGCCCAGCACCCGGTCCAGCTCCAGGGGGTGGCCCACCGACTCGTGAATGGTGAGCCAGAGGTGTGAGGGGTCTAGCACCAGGTCGTATTTGCCCGCCTGCACCGATTTGGCCCCCAGGGCTTCTTTAGCCTGGAGGGCAGCGTAAGCAGCATCCTCCAAAATATCGTAGGATTTGCCATACACAATGGCCCCGGCGGGCGTGGTGGTTTTGCCCTCTTTGCGGCCTTCCAGGTATTCGTAGCCCATCCCGACGGGGGCCGAAAACTCGTTGCGGGTTTTGAAAGTGCCTGTTTCTTTATCAATCACCGTAACCCGGCAGATAGGCCAGAGGCGATGCACATCCTGGTCAATGTATGACCCATCAGTAGAAGCAAAATATTTTTGCTCATTGACCTGAAAGAGCAGACTATTGACATAATTGGCGCCGTTTTCCATCGCTTTGGCATTGGCGGCGAGGAGCAAATCTACCTTTTCCTTGATGGGCACTTCGAAGGCGTTTTTCTCGATGGGAGTTTTCCAGCTTACCTCGCCCAGGGCGGGAGTGGGTGCTAGTTTAACGGGTTCGGTCTGGATTTTGGCATTGGCCTTGGCAATGGCTACCGCCGTCTGGGCCGCCTTCGCAATGCCTTCTTTGCTTACTTCATAGGTGGAGGCAAAGCCCCAGGTGCCATTGGTAATCACCCGAATACCCACCCCAAAAGATTCGGTGTTGACAAGGTTCTCAACTTTGTCTTCGCGGGTAATGACATATTGATTCAGATAGCGGCCAATCCGAATGTCGGCGTAGCTGGCCCCGGCTGCTTTGGCGGCATTAAGTCCCGCGTCAGCCAGTTCTTTTTTCTGGGCCTGGGTGAGGCGGGGCTCGAGCAAACTTTCGGTCGAGACCGATTTGCCCACCAGGGGAAGGGGCAACATCAAAGCACCAGCCCCTACTCCGGCCCAACGAATAAATTCTCGTCTATTCATGGTTTAATTTAATTTACTTAATGAAAAACATTCTCGCAATCTTACAAAAAAAATAAGACCGGGCAAGAGAGAAGGTCTTTTTTAAGAAATTTTGCAAAAAAATCTAAGTGCCGAAGCATTCGAAACTTTTGAAAGGTACAGACCACTTCAAAAGACAGTTTTTTTATAAGACAGAAAGGAATTCTTATGCCAAATTATTTGCGCAGAAGGAAGACGAGATAAGCCTAAGAAGCCCTTTTTGCCCCATTTCATGGAAAAGCAATAAAAATGAAGGGCCCCAAAGGCAAATCCGGGTGCATTTTTTTCAGGATTTTGCTTGTTTTGATAAGTAAACATAAATCAAGCTCCTTTATCCAATGGAAGCAGAAACCGCTCTCACTTCTCAAAAAGGCAGGGCCTCTCCGGTTCAGGAAGATTATACTGTGTTAGGAATGACCTGTGCGGCCTGTGTGGTCAGTGTAAATTCCCTGCTCTCTACCTTGCCCGGGGTAGAAGATGTGCGTGTCAATCTTACCGAAAAAAGGGTCTGGATTACCTACCTTCCGGCCCGTGTGCAAAGGACAGATTTCCAAAAAGCCCTGGAAAAGCTGGGCTACCAATTGCTTTTGACCCAATCTGAAGCTGAAACTGCAAAAATTATCGACCAGGATTTGCAAAAACTATGGCATCGCACGGCCCTGGCTTTGCTGTTGGCCGCCTTGGTCATGGTTTTGGAAATGGGCCTGGGCCATACCGGCGTTTTGCCTTATACCCGGGAGATTTCTATGGTTCTCACGGCCTGCTTGCTCTTTTTCCCGGGAAGGGCGTTTTTTTTTTTAAGGCCGCCCGTCAAATCCGGCACCGCGCCCTGGGCATGGATACCCTGGTGGCCCTGAGCACGGGCATCGCATTTTTGTTTAGCTTATTCAATACTTTTTTCCCTGATTTTTGGCTTCGTCAGGGCTTTCATCCGCATGTCTATTTTGAGTCGGCGGCCACTATCTTGGCCTTTGTGCTGCTGGGCAAGTATCTGGAAGAAAGAGCCAAACACCAAAGCCAGGCGGCCCTGCGCCTTCTGATGGATTTGCAGCCCACCCAGGTGCGCGTGATACGCAACAATGTCCGTCAGGAAATTCCGCTCGAGGAAGTGCAACTGGCGGACGCCTGGAAGTACGCCCGGGGGAACGTATCCCGGTGGATGGCCTGGTGGTGAGCGGACAATCGGCGGTGGATGAAAGTATGCTTACGGGAGAACCGCTGCCCGTGGAAAAATCAAAGAAAGATGCCGTGTTTGCCGGAACCCTGAACCAGCAGGGAAGCCTCGTGATTGTCGCCAAAAAAGTAGGGGCCACTACCCGCCTGGCGCAAATTGTGCAGCGGGTGCGCGAGGCCCAAAGCAGCAAAGCCCCAATTCAGCATAAGGTAGATGCCATTGCCAGCGTATTTGTGCCCATCGTGGTAGGGTTGGCTTTGCTTACTTTTTTGTTTTGGTGGCTACAAGGTGGCCCGCAAGCTTTGCATACGGCTTTGCTGACTACTATGAGTGTATTGGTGATTGCCTGCCCCTGCGCCCTGGGCTTGGCCACCCCTACGGCCCTTACGGTAGGCATAGGGCGGGCGGCTCAGTTGGGCATTTTGGTGAAAGATGCGGCCCAATTCGAGCGATTTGCCCAAACCCAATGGCTGGTGCTGGACAAAACGGGTACGCTGACCGAAGGCCGCCCTGAGGTAAAGCAGATTTTTTGGATGGAAGGTGAAGATACTTCTGAGAACCAGGCCCTTTTGTGCCAGCTCGAGGCTCTCTCGGAGCATCCCCTGGCGCAGGCCGTGGTGCGGGCCATCCTCCCAACCCCGGTGCTTTCCAGCCCCATCGTCAGTTTTCAAAATCACCCGGGGCAAGGCATTAGTGGGCAATACCAGGGCAAACAGTATCGTATTGGTAAGCCGGAATGGATACAAAACCAACTCAAGCGGGAGCCACTCACTTCCCCATTTGACCAGGCGCAGCACCAAACCCTGATGGTGATGGCGCGTGGGCAAGCCATTGTAGCTTGGGTGGCCCTCGAAGACCGGCTGCGCCCCGATGCCGCCGAGGCTTTGCAGGCTTTTCACAAGGCGGGCATTAAAACGGCCCTGCTCAGTGGCGACCGTGAGGGGGTAGTGATGTCTTTGGCCCAAAGGCTGGGAATAGTCGAGGCCCTGGGCAATGCCCTGCCGGAGGAAAAAGGCCAGTTTGTAAGGGCACTGCAGCAAGATGGCCAAAAAGTAACGATGGTGGGAGATGGCATCAACGATGCCGAGGCCCTGGCTCAGGCAACGGTGAGCGTGGCCATGGGGCAGGGGTCTGATATTGCCAAAGAGGTGGCCGGTCTTACCCTGATTCAGGCCCGCCCGATGGATTTGTGGAAAGGCTTAGCCCTGGCCCGTCGTACCCAAAGAATCATTTACCAAAATCTATTTTGGGCCTTTGTCTATAATCTGATTTGCCTGCCTATTGCGGCGGGGCTTCTGTATCCCTTTTCGGGTTTTTTGCTCGACCCGATGCTGGCGGCAGGCGCCATGGCCCTCAGTTCCATTACCGTAGTGGGCAATAGCCTCCGTTTGCGGCATTGCTGTCGTCAATGATAGAATAATCTTGCACAAACCCACCCGAAAAAAATCACAAGAGCTGAAACCCCTATGATTTTATAACACTCACGGCATACTTTTAAAATAGCAGCACCGCCGCAACAAAGTACGCTTTGAGTTGCTTGTTTTTGAGAGCGACCTCTTGAATACAAGCCGCAAAATCTTGCTTATCTTCAAGCTTCTTTCTTTACTACTCAGGTAGGTTGATTACAAATTTAGATATTGATTTTGAGATACTTATGCAAGTACGTGAGATAAGCTTTATTGGAACAAGAATAATACATTCTTTTTAATTCACTAGCTATCAAGTAAATTAAAAGAATTAAAAACGGAATGATTTTAGTAAAAATTGCAATCATTTGATTTTCAGTGCTTTGCGATTAAGTTGTTACCTGAGTTTTAGGTAAATATTTGACCTTTCTGTTCGCTCAAAATACTTTAGTTTTGCATAATAAGTTTTGTTTACAACCAAACAATTTTATCATGATAAGCGCATACATTTCACACTATTATCTAAAAATTCTTATCCTTATTTTGGGTATTCCAAATCTGGCTCCACTTTCTGATCAAGACTGTCAGTGCAATGCCAATCAAAATACAGATGCTCGAATTGAGGCTGTTTTTTTTGCCCAGACGCATGTGCTTGAGCCAACTAGTCCTTATTTCAAATTGGTGGGTGCCAGAGAAGCCTTAATTAAAGTAAACATTAGTTCTCCAAGCAATGCTGCTGCAATTCCTGTTTGTGCTTATCTTGAGCTACAAGGGCGAAAACAAAAACTGTGTCTAAACGGGCCTGCAAAATTTCCTAGACAGGTTGCCAAAGACCAACATAGTTTTGACAATAGTTATACAGCTACCATTCCAGCAGATTGGATTTGGTCAGGGCTCAAAGTAAAAGTACAAGTAGGTGAACAAAGCAAAGAATTTGATAATCTCAATATAGGAGCAGATACACGTGGACGCTTCCGTTATTTTGATTTTTTGGTATTTGGAGATACAAAACCTACAGAACAACTGACTGAAGGTTTTTATAAAGAAATTACTTCTAAATTACCCATCATAGGATTAGACAGAATAGATGCAGGAGATTTTGACTTACCTGTGGTTTCTATTTTAGCCTACAAAAATCAACCTGCCCGCATTGCCAATCGTGATGCAAAGGATAATTGGCACGGAATGACTTTCTCAATGACAATGTTAAGAGAATTGGCAAAAGCCAATGGAGAATGTTATACCACTATTTATATAGGGGCAATGTCCACGGCTGGTGGTGGTTGGGGAGGTGGTAACAACTTCTCGGGTATCATCAATCCCGGTGTTTTTTGGCACGAACTAGGACACTCTTATAGCTTATTGCATAGCGATTCTAATAAAGATTTTCCCTACAAAGGAGATAATATTAGCCAATTTGATTTTCATGCCGGGCCTACTTGGGCTTATGACCCTATCCAAAAAAAGTTTATTCCTGCTACTATTCAAGAAAATGCAGTAGGGGAGTTGGAATATGTAGGCAGATACAAGCGGGACCCACAATGGGGCGGCGGGGCTGGCGACCAAGAAAAAGGGTATTTTGTCAGGCATTATTCGGACTACAATACTTGGCTAATGCAGAAATATATGGAAAATAACTTAGACAGAAAAGACCCCAGTGCCAATCGCTATGAACGCTGGAACGATACCCAAAAACGTTGGGTTACTTCCGACCGGCAGTCTTGGAATTATCCTATCCAAGAAAATATCCCTGTTTATACCGTTTGGGGAACTTCTAGTGTTACGGCAGATGCCAATATTATTTATGACCCTATTGAATACAAAGGTAATTTGGTAGAATTGTTTGACCCTCGCAAACCTGAAGACCTCAAAAAAATGATAGCCGAAAACTATTGTCATCCATGTAATTTGAGTGTGAAAATTATACAAGGCGGCAAAGAAAAATGGTACGTAATTAACAACAATTTTGACCCAAATGCCAAAGAAGGAGATTTTTTTGAGCTGAGGGGCTGGGCGGTGAATGTACCTGTTGCCGATGGAAAAATTGAAAAAGTAGAACTTTATCAAACACCCGCTTTGAATACACAGGGTTTTCCTAGTCAGTTGCCCAAAGCTATGGCAGTGTGGCCCGAAACACGAATATTTGCCGTGCCTTTGTCGATAGGGAATAGGGTTTGGCACGACAAAAACAAAATGGATTGCAAGATGTGGGTGAACCGGGTATTGCGGGGTAAAATTGGTGCTTTGGCGAGATGCAGACGGAGATGGCAAAGCCGAAATGTTTTCTGGAGTAAGCACTACCGACGAAAATGGCTACTATTATTTTACCGGTCTGGAAGAAAACACTTATCAGGTTTTTGTATGGGAGGTAGATAATTTTAATGAAGGTGGTCCGCTTTATGGCATGGTCAATACAACGGGGGAGGCTTCTCCTGAACAAAATACCAGCAACCTTGACGATAATGGAATCAAAGGGGCGGGCAAAGTAGGCGGTCCACATGGGTGTTTTATCACGCCTCATTTTCGTATGCTTGAAGGCAAACAACCCTTGCATGATGGCGATGAAAATCCAGCCTCTGACTCTAACAGCAACTGGACAGTAGATTTTGGTTTTTATCGGGAAAAGTAGGATTACGCAGGAGAAAAAGGCTTGCTAAAGGTGTAAATGAAGATGTAGCATGGTATTCTATACAAATCAGAGGTTTGTAAGAGTATCATGTGTAGTCTATTCAGTGGTCGGTATTTTATAAATGGCTGTTGAGTAGTTTGTAAAGGATTGAGTGTTTGTTTACAGCCATTTCGCCACCAAACACACGAATAGTATCGCAAAAATAGATACCTGTCATACAAATACAGCATAGATGCGCTCTTGTATGATGCTATTGAGTTCTAGCATGGCCCAAGTACCTTCTAACAGATTTCTGAGTTGGATAATCTCGCACAGTGTAAGCACCCAGCAGTGCCCTTGTTCAGGAGTATAAATAATCTCTAAATCAAAGGCATTGTGTGGGTTGGAAGGCCATTTCATGCCAAGTTGATGTGTTTGATTTTATGGGTAAGATGTTTTAGTTGCTGGATTTTGTAAGC
>JAAUUB010000194.1 GCA_012031215.1 Microscillaceae bacterium
CCCAAAGGGTCGTTATCAGTGCCTTGCTCTTTTTGTATTCGTGCAAAAAGAAAAAAGGCGCTCTTGGGATTTGTTTGCCGGAGGCTAGGAGCCATTCTACCACTCCGGAAAGTTCTAGCTCCGTGGTTTGCATCTGCATAGTTCTTTGAGAAAAAGGGTGATATTTTTCGCTATCATTGTAATTGACCAAAAACAGCAGCGGGGAAATAAACTGCATTTTTAATTCATCTTCGTTCCAGTTCCAAAAATTATCTATCAATAAGGCATTGAGCCGTTTCAAGTTTTTTTGGGTAATATCATCTATCTGAACATCCGCCCCCAATAAGTTGGCTAAGGGTTTTAAATCTTTCACCTTTTCCAAGCCAAACAATAGGCTCAATTCTTCCCACTGACATTTTTCAAATGTTTTTTTCATAGTTTTGTTATCTGCATGGCTTATCATTTTCCCCGTGTTTTGAATGTAAAATACAAGATTCCTATGGAATGACAAATACGTTATGCTGTTTTCAAACCAAATCTTTGAGATGGGTCAAGATAGAAAAAACCTTGACCAATTTGTCATACTCGGTTACATTATAAGCAAGGGTGCTTTGGTATTGCTTGCCATCCAATGCCATAAAATACCAGTCTTTTCCCATAATATAACATCCATACAAAACTCTGTTTTTATCTTTATTAAGGTGTTGAGCGGTGAGCATTGCGGCCAATACCTGCCCCAAAGGGTCGCTATCGGTACCTTGTTCTTTTTTATATTCGTGCAAAAAGAAAAAAGGCTCTCTTGGGATTTGTTTGCCGGAAGCCAGTAACCATTCTACCACTCCGGAGAGCTCTATTTCTTTTTCTTCTTGATGCATTTGCATACTGCGTTGCGAAAAGGGTTGATATTTTTCACTATCGTGATAATTTACGATGTGTAACAAAGGCGAAATAAACTGCATTTTTAATTCATCTTCGTTCCAATCCAGAAAATGTTTGATAATGAGTTTATTCAATCTTTTTAGTTCGTGGGTTTGATACTCTGTCAGTTCAATTTCTGTGTTTACCAGTGCTTCTAAAGCCATTTGTGAATCCTCTAATCGCTCTAAGCCAAATAGAATGGTCAATTCTTCCCATTTACATTTTTCAAATGTTTTCTTCATAGTTTTGTTCGCGGCTTGGCTTATCATTTTCCCCGTGTTTTGAATGTAAAATACAAGATTCCTATGGAATGACCCAGATAGCGTATCAAAATCCTTCAAATAGCTGGGCCAGACTTATCTCAAAGCCCGTGATGACTTGCGAGGCGATGGCACCGGATTTGAGCTTTTGATTCAGCACAAATGCCTCACCTTGTAAGAGATACTGTTCTAGGGCTTGATTATCCGCATCTATGAGCCAATATTCTTGCACGCCGTGCAGGGCATAATCCGTCATTTTGATGCCTCGGTCTCTTGCTTCGGTGCTCTCCGAGAGTATCTCTATGATAAAATCGGGGGGCGGAAAGGCCGACTGTTTCAACTGAAAGTTTTGGCTTTTTTCCAAAGTCCAAAAACAAATATCCGGCTCGTAGTCATTGCGGGTGCAGCGTATCATGACTTTCTCGACCGCCACATCCCCTAATTGATGCTCATACACATAAGGAATCAAGTATCGGAGTATCTGCGTGGAAACTTTCCAATGCCGCCCATAGACAGGGGAGTGATAAATGATTTCGCCTTCAATGAATTCGGCTTTCTGCCCTTCGTCGTGGTCCGCCCAAAAAGCGTGTCGCTTTTCTTGTTCCGCTTGCCAATACGCCTCCAATTCCCGGATGAGGTCGGGGAGCTTGGGCGAGTGGCGTATGGGGTCTAGGAGGTCTATCATATTCGTTTAAAATTTCAGACTAATTTACACATTTTGCAATACAAATTTGCGCCCGGATGATAAAAACCGCTTATTGCCTGCCCTTCACATATTTTGTCCTGTTTTCGGGCAAGAAAATTTGGGCACTCACTACCTTTTTGCCAGTTTGGCTTTCATAGACTTGCCGGGCATCATTGGCCACTTTTCCGCCTTTGGTGGCCGCCCCTTTGTGTGCTTCAAAGTGTTGGGCATCGTCTTGTTCCACAAAATCGTGGGTGGCTTCTTCGCCGAGCATCATAAAAATCAGCTCAATGCGCGTCATGTGGTCGCGTAGGTTTTGGTGACGCAGCCCTTTCAGTTTTTTATGCTCGTTGGGGGTGATGCCAAAGGTTTCTTTGGAGATGACCGCCGTCAGGGCGGCAAATTGCTGGGGCGTGATGATGCCTCGCTTGCGCCATTCGGCTTCTAGTTCTTTTCTGATTTCTAGGCTTTGCAGGCGTTTGTCTATCCAGCCTGTGGAGTAGCCTTGCTTTTCGTAGTAGGCTCGTTTTTTGGCCAAGTAATCATCACTTTCTTCTAATACTTCGCTAAGCAGGGCCACTTCTTTTTTGGCTTTGTCGAAGGCAACTACAAGGGATAGTTTGAAATCTACTACTGCCTCTGTATTGCGACTGAGGGTTACTACAAAATTGCATTGTAGTTCGTTGAGATAGCAAAATTGATGATATTTGGTGCCTCTGGCACCTTCTTCTTTCACTGCCTCCGTTTCAAACGTGAGCAGTCCAAGCTTCTCAAGTTTATCTTGGTACTTTTTAATGGTTTCTATCAAGTTCTGATGCTTGATATTCAGCCCTTTGGCTACGAGGCGGCTATCTACTACCTGGATGCCGTCTTTAAGTTGAACTTGAATGAGGTCTTGCATATAGTTTTAGCGGTTTGAGGTTTTAAAATTGGCATCAGGCCTAAGGGGCTTTACCGTCCCGAAGCCCACACTGACCTTGCCGCCCAGACCTATATAGCGGGGCAGGAAAACATTGGTCTGGAAGCGCAGGTCGAAGGCCATCAGTTTTTGGGCCTTGTAAGGCACCAGATTTTCTCGAAGGATTTCCTGGATGCGCAGCGCAATGGGGCCGGGCACTTCCCACTGCACCCCTTTGGCAAAGGCCAGGATATTGGCGGTCAGGATGCGCTCCAGCAATTGCACCCGCTCGGTGAGGCCGCTCAGGGCCTGGTATTGGCGATATTTTTCCTGGTTGAGGGCCAGCCAACGGTTGATTTGGTAAGCTTGGGGCTGGGGCCCTAGTTGCAGGGTGAATTGGTTCAGGTCCAGGCGGGCGATTTTCATATCCAGGGTGCGCCCGCTCAGGTTGATGCTCCAGTCGCGCTGCTCGAAATATTTATGGATTTCGTCCACTCCTTCGCTGAGGCACAGCAGCATGGGCTGCTCGCCCTGGCGTTTGTATTGGATGAGGGGGTAGCGATAGATGAATTGGTCGCTGCCAGGGGCGTGGTTGTGGAAGAGGTCGTGGTTCAGGCCCACCTTGGCGGCAATGGCCCCCCGGAAGGCGGGGATTTCGCCGGCCCGGATTTGGGCATCAAACACTACTTTGAGTACTTTAAGTATCTGGTCGGGCATAGCATTTTCTTTTGGCAACTGGGCTAAGAAAGTAAATTTAAGAGAGATTTCAAACTTTTTCCAAATTTTTTATTTGAAATAGTCTTAATTGTGAAACTGTACCATAAAATTTTGCGAAATAATGAGTTTCAAACCCAGACGATGCGCATCGAAGAGCTGTAGGAGGATTTCGTCCCCATCATCATTCAGCACGCGCAGCATTTGGTAGCCTTCTCCATCGGTGGTAGTATCCTGGTAGATGTCGCTGAGCTTGCGATACACCGCTTTTTTGCCATTGGCCATGTAGTGGACAATGTCATTGCGCGGTCCTACATTAAAAACAAAAGAATTGTAACCTGTTTCGGAATCACTCCACTGGCCATTTCGGTAAATAGTCAGGTATTCGTAATCGCGGCGAAAGTGCTCTGTCTGCGCCCAAGTCTCAGCAATTGAAAAATAGCCCGTCAACAATAAGCTGCAAATACCACAAATAATATTTTGCATAAGTATCTGAAATTAAAAAATTTGATAGAAACCTGACAGGTTTAATATGCTGATTATCAGATTTTTTGTAAAAAAACCTGTCAGGTTTTAATATAAAACTAAATTTTTGGGGCATGGGACTTTATTTTTGCTCAGATTAATTGGGTACGGATATAGAAGTTCCAGGTATATCCACTTCCACTTTCAAATGTCTGCTGCCCAGAAGCGGGTATAACGGTGGGTGCGCTGGCTACATACTCATATGTTCCGGGAGCAATCACAAGAGTTTGAGTTTGATAAGGGGAAAGTAGGTAAACATTTTCCCCCACCACCAAGGTAATCAGGTAAGATGAAGAATTTTGAACGGTTATTTCGGATTGTGAACCATAGACAAGGCTGGTTTTTTGAAATGCCCCGGATGGTTCATAGGGCAGCGCCTCTTGATAAACTACATACTCCGTGCTAAGCCATCCCAGTTGACCCGAGGGCATATAAATGACTTTGTAAAATCCATTTTTTGGTGGAGTGCTAAATACATACACGTTACTTTGCGCGGCCAATTGGCGCAAAATGGCATATTGTGTGCCTGGTCCTTCACGCAAATTGACGTTTGAACGGGTTTGACCCATAAATGGTCGCTTATTCGTGGGGGTTGAAGGATATTGGGGCATATAAGCCGAAGAAGGTGAAGAAGGAGCCACCGAGGGTATTTGTAAGAATCTTTTTTCTACCCAGCCTCGCGTATCCCGATAGCAGACTTCCCACCAACCCATATTCCCAAAAATGAATTGGTTACTTCTACGGATAGGCCCTTAGAAATTTGTCCCAATACGGCTGATTCGGTGCTCATGTGGGCCCAGAGCGTTACGTTTGTGGTCGTCTGATACATAGGACCATCACCCTGACAAGGAAAGGAATGAAAGTTATCAAAATTCTGGGCACTTGCTGCGCCAAAAGCGAATAGAAATAAGATTAAACTTATGCTGGGCGGGGTAGTAGTAAGTATACTTTGCATTATAATGAGGATTAATTTTTCCTCAAATCTCCGCCTCCCCGCCCGAAAATCCCAGCAAATCGCCATTTTCATTTTTCGGAGATTTTTTCTTTGGCAAACAAGGAGGCAAAAATGCGATTTTTTTGAGTTAGGGCTGACAAGCAGGGGCAAGCGCGGCCCATAGAGCCACCACTACCAACATCAGCAAAAGTCCCAATCCCTGACGAAGAAACTCCTGCCGCATGGCCTGCCCTCCCGTCTGGCTCATCCCTTTCAAGTCGGCCAGGCTTTGTTGCCAAAAGGCTTCCGCTTGCTGTCGTAGTGCGGCAATCCATTGTTTTAACAATTCATCTTCATAAACGAATGGCGGGGGAGGGTTTTGAGGCTTTGAATTATGGGGGGGATGCCGGTTATCTTGGCCATACCTCTCTCGGAAATGGGAATAGGCTCGGTCGTAAAGCCGACGCACTTCTGCATCGGTCAATATCGAATACGCCTCGATGATGTCTTGCATTTGCAAGGTCGTGTCTTGCCCTGGATTTTTATCTGGATGCCAGCGTTTGGCTTGCTTACGGTAGGCCTCCTTTATTTGCTCAAGAGAGGCTTCAAAAGGGATTTCCAACAGACTATAATAGTCTTTAAACATCCTTATTTTTGTTTAATTGGGGCAAACTGGAATCATCGGCTTGCTTTTGCGGTGATTTGTAACGCCAGATAGCCCGAACGCCAGCCAGGGCGGTAAACATAAGTAGAATACCAATTGGGCCACCAACACCAGGGCCATCCGGATGCCCCTGCGCTATTTTTAAGCCAATGATAATAGGAGCCAATATGGCAAAGATTAACCCGGATAGGAGGATTTTACTTACAGTTTGCATAAAACGTGCATTTGGATTCTGATTCAACACTTGATATTGAATCCAAATTTCCGCCTCCCCGCCCGAAAATCCCAGCAAATCGCCATTTTCATTTTTCGGAGATTTTCCAAATTATACCAAGATGAAAGTAATTTTCAGGATTTACCTGATTGATTTACTTGATTTTCAATGATTTAATTTTCGGCTTTAAGCAAAACCACTTTTGTTTAAGTATAATTTTTTCAGTTGCCCATCGCTTTATTGTTCCCGGATAACACCAGGGTCATTTACCCGCCAGGGGCAAAACAAAGGCCGATGCTGGGTCAGAAAATCCCCTAAACCCGGATACTGGGCTTGTAAAGATTGGTATTCGGCACTGTCCAGCGCGATATTGGCGGGCGCATAGTGTTCAAGGGGCTGGGTGTAGTCGCCCACCCGCACCAGTACCCGGAGATTGGCCATAGGCTCTTTCTCCAGGCTAATGGTTGTAGAGATCCCCACCAGATGCCGGACAAGCCCGCCGCCATATTCGGCAAAGCCGCCCACATAGGCCAATACCTGGTAAAAAAAAGGGGCGAGGCCCGTTTGCGTAATGTTGAGGGCCAGCATTCCGCCCCCGAATAGCTGGGCCTGGCCCTGGTAATGGTGGCCATGAATGCCCCGGATGCGCAAGGCCCCGCTAGGGTCTATTTTCAGGATATTTTTCAGGATATGTTGCTGACGATAGGTGAGGTGGTACATTTCGTAGATACCCGCCAGGGTATCAAAGGGGGGGCTGGCGAGCAGTGGCGCAGGGGGAAGGGTCAGGTTTGCGTCTGGATTGAGGGGGATAAATTGGCCACTTTCGTTTTCAAACCCATAGCCCTCTTGCTCTAGCAGGGCTTTCAGGGCCTGCCCAATCCGAAGCATAGTGCCCAGATTGCCCTCGCCCTGGCGCACTATCTTACTCAGGCTGGCCTCAGAGATGGCCAAAGCTTGCTTAAAACCCGTCTGCTGATGCCACTCCCGGCAACGATTCACCAGTTCAGCACGTTTGCGCCCCATCTTTTGCCATTGAGCCAGGGCTTGCGCAATGATGTTTTGCAAATAAGCTTTTTCCTTTTCTTGTTCGGAATTCATTTTCAGAAAATTTCGGAAATTTTTGTAAAAAACTGTAAATCAATATTTTATAAAAACTTTACCCGGCCAAATTTACGTAATCTTTGGCAATTCAACTCATATTAGACAGCCCGGGCGTAAAACTAAGCCGCCAGCAACTTTTGTTTGAAATCCGCTACCAGGACGAGCGACGCACCGTACACCCCGACCAGGTACAGCAGATTTTGCTTTCGCGCGGGGTATTGCTTACCTCAGACGCACTTTTGCTGGCCCTGGAGCAGCAAATTGACCTCATCCTCCTGGACCGGCGCGGTTATCCGGTGGGGCGGCTCTGGAACCACCGCTTTGGCTCCATCGCTACGGTGCGCCGCCAGCAGCTACGCTTTGCCCCCAGCCGGACGGCTATGGAATGGGTGCGCGACTGGGTATTGCTCAAAATCAGGACACAAACGGCTTTTTTGTATCAGGTGAGCTATGCCCGGCCCGAAGGCCCTCCCCCTGAGACCCAAAAAGCCCTCAAGGCCCTGGAGCGAATCCAAAGGCAACTTTTGCGCCATAGGGTCGTGATGCCCGAAGTCTTCGGAGCCTCGCTTCGGGGTTGGGAAGGCACGGCCTCCCGGCTTTATTTTGAAAATCTTTCACAGGCTTTGCCCCCTCTGTATCGCTTTGAAGCCCGCAGCCGCCGCCCCGCCCGTGATTATTTCAATTGTGCACTCAACTACCTCTATGGCGTGCTCTATGCCTCGGTAGAAAGTGCGCTTATCAAAGCAGGACTAGACCCGGCCATCGGTATCTGGCACGCAGACGAATACAACAAGCCCGTGCTTTCTTTTGATTTTATTGAGCCTTACCGGGTGTGGGCCGATCAAATCGCCTTTCGGCTTTGCCAACAATATGCCCTGGGCCCCGCCGATGTAGTAGCCCATCAAGAAGGCCTTTGGCTGGCTGGCTCGGGCAAGCGCCGGGTCATCCAGGCTTTCAATGACTTTCTCGACGAAGTAGTGCCCTGGCAAGGCCGCCGCCGGAGCCGCCAGACCCATATTCAATTAGATGCCCACGCCTTTGCCCAAAAAATCCTGAAATGGGAGGAGACAATGAACAGTGGACAATGACCTAATGACCAATAAACAATAAGCAAAAACCAATGAAAACACCTTTATTATATAATGTCCTGCTTTTTGGGGGGCTGCTGATGGCCTCTTCTATACTGATAGCCCAGCCCCGCCCGCCGGATGAAAACCGGATTCGCCTGGATGACCTCAAGCGCATAGGCGCTATCTGCCAGGATGGCTGGCGAAGCAAAGCCCGGGGAGGTGGGGCTTGTGCTAAGCACGGCGGCGTGCGCTACTGGCTTTATGTAGAAGTGCCTGTGTATGAAGCCTATGTTCGGAACCTGCCCGCCATTCCCGAAAACAAGCTCGTGCCCCTCACCCCGGAGGCCATTGTGCGCCTACGCCAGGGCCTACCTGCGCTTTTGCCCTATCTGCCTGCTTTGCCGGATATAGGAATACCTGAAGATACGCAGGCCCGGCGCCAAAAGCAACGTCCTGGGGCAGAGGAAAGAAAATCGCGCCGTCCTTATGAGGAGGAATCCCCACCGCCCCATTCCACGGCTTGGTCAGTACTGGACTTCCTCATGCCTTTTGTGCTGGTAGCCGCTCTTTTGCTGCTCTTTTTGCTGGTTTATCATATCGTCCGCAAACTGCTTTGAACAATGAGGCAATGAAACATGAACACATTGCTCACGGATAAAAATAACTGATATGTATTACCTCATTGTATATGACATTCGGCATAACCGCCGCCGCACCAAAATGGCCCATTACCTGGAGCAGCAAGGTTGCCAACGCCTGCAAAAGTCAGTGTTTATGGGTCGGCTTCAGGTCGGGAAAGCGATGCTCATTTATCAGGGTTTGCGGGCCTTGATGCAGTCGGCCCCGCCGGCTTCTCCCCTGGATTCACTGCTGATGATGCCCTTAGAACGCCACCAGATTCCCCAAACCCTGGCTTTTGGCAATTCGGAGGCTTTTGATGCCCTGGTGCAGGAAATCAACACCCTTTTTTTTGAAGGGCGAACAGAATGTTTTGGAGAAATCACCCGGAGGGGGCACTTCCATTTGGAAAGGCCCTGGCGAGTTCTTATCTTTGAAAGCCAGGGTTCATTATTGTGCTAAGTATAATTACATAAAAACGTAGATAAAACATATTGAGAAGTGGCTAAGTTCTTTGACATTTTTCAAGAAAACATAAGACACTTTCCATTTCTTGATGGACAAGTGCCTGAAAATAGGCGATTTACAAGAAAGCCGCCGAAAGGCAAATTCCACTAAAACAAGGATTGCGACATAGTAATCAGTACCACTACAACTACCTACGTAATGTGCCGAAAGGCAAATTCCACTAAAACAAGGATTGCGACCAATTTGCTTGCCGTCAGCAGTAACTACAGCAAATGTAGCCG
>JAAUUB010000195.1 GCA_012031215.1 Microscillaceae bacterium
GGAAAGGCCCGTTTGATTTTTTCCAAGCAAAGGGGAAATTTCAAACCCTACCAGCCGGTCTAAAATCCGACGGGCCTGCTGCGCATTGACCAGGTCTTCGTCTATGCCCCGAGGCGACTGAATGGCTTTGAGAATGGCGTTTTTAGTGATTTCGCGAAAGACAATGCGCCGAATCCGGGGTTCTTCCAGTTGTAGGGCTTCTTTCAAATGCCAGGAAATGGCCTCACCTTCACGGTCATCGTCTGTGGCCAGCCACACTACTTCCGCTTTTTCGGCCAGTTTTTTCAGTTCTGACACTACTTGCTTTTTATCGGGGCTGATTTCGTACACCGGGCTAAAATCATTGGCAATGTCAATGGCATGATTGCCTTTGGGCAAATCGCGCACGTGGCCATAGCTTGATTTTACTGTGTAATCTTTACCGAGATAGCTTTCAATGGTTTTCGCCTTGGCGGGCGATTCCACAATCACAAGATTCTTGGACATACTTCCGTCTGGATATTTTGGCTAATTCGCATTGCTTGCCTCAAATATGGTGCATTTTATCATAAAATCACCAAAAAAAGCAAAAGCACGCTTTTTCTTACAAATCCTTTTTGCCCTATACATCGAGAAAAAACCCCAAAAGGTTGGTTTTTTTGAGAATACTTTTCTTCTAGCCCTGCCCAAAAATTTTTTGCCCAGCTTCAAATGGCGGGTTCCTGCTGGCTCAGGCAATGAAAACTGCCCAGCCCCCAAATAATGTCCCGGGCATCCAGGCCTACGATTTGCCGCCCTGGAAAACAGGCCTCAATGATTTTAAGGGCCGCTTCGTCCTGTGAAGTTTTAAAGACCGGCACTATCACTGCCGCATCGGCAATATAAAAATTGGCATAAGAAGCTGGCATCCGCTCCCCCTCGATGTAAATAGGCGAAGGCATGGGCAGCGTCAATATATTGAGGGGCTGATGGTTGGGCAAGCGCATTTTTTGTAGTCTTTCCAGATTGGCCTGCAAGGGGGTATGGTTGACATCCGAAGCATTTTGTTCTACCACAGTGAGCACCGTCTCCGCATTAACAAAGCGCGTAATGTCGTCGATATGCCCGTCCGTATCGTCGCCCACAATGCCCTCGCCCAGCCAAAGCACTTGCGATACCCCGTAATATTCTTCCAAAATTCGCTCTATTTCAAGTTTTTTCAGATGGGGATTCCGATTGGGGTGCAAAAGACAGCCTTCGGTGGTGAGGAGCGTACCCTGCCCATTGAATTCTACCGAACCCCCTTCCATAATGGCCGGGCCATCAAAGGAAGGCACTCCCAGCCATTGGGCTACCTGTGCCGGAATTTGGTTGTCCTCCTCAAAAGGCGGGTATTTGCCCCCCCAGGCATTATAGGTCCAATTGACAAGAAGTTTAGGGTCTTCAGCCTGCCGATTTATCAAAAAAGCGGGTCCGTAATCTCGTATCCAGGCATCGTTGGTGGGCCATTGGTGAAAATGCACCTGGCTCAGGGCTGTGCCTATTTTATCCAGGGCCTCGGCCACTTGGGCCTGCCTGGCGGCATCCTGCACCAGAAGATGCACTTTCTCGCCCTGGCTCACTGCCCGGATAAATTCCAGAAAGACCGCTTGCACGGCTTTGAGTCGAGGGCCAGGCCAGGTGGCTTCGTTTTGGGGCCAGGTGAGCCAGGTGGCTTCGTGGGCTTCCCATTCTGCCGGAAAGGCGTAGCCTAGCTGTCGGGGGGTAGTTTGCATAAGTCAGAAATGGTATGAAAGTCAGCCTCCAAAAAAATCACTTCAATAATCTAAAAGCCTTTGCAGCTTTTCTTGCATCCTTTGCCGGGGCAAAAAGTTGGCTTCTAAGACGGTAGAAAAAGGCACGGGGGTATCGAGGCTGCCTTCGCGCATCAAGGGGGCATCGAGCCATTGGAAGCAATGCTCGGCAATCCAGGCGGCTATTTCGCCGCCTATGCCGCCTGTGAGGCAGTCTTCGTGAGCCACCAGCACCTTGCCTGTTTTTGCACCATTTCGGCCACTTTTTCTTTGTCCCAGGGGAGCAAGGTGCATAAATCCAAGATGGCTACCCGCCCTTGCCATTGGTTTTCGGCTACAAGGGCTTGGGCCCAGTGCACCCCCATCCCGTAGGTAATCACCAAGGCTTCTTCGCCTTCGGCCACTAGCCGGGCCGGGCCGATGGGCAAGGTATAATAGTCCTGGGGCACTTCTTCGCTCAGAGAGCGATACAAAGCCTTGTGCTCAAAGTACATCACCGGGTTGGGGTCCTCGAGGGCGGCCGCCAGCAAGCCTTTGGCATAGTAGGGGGTGCTGGGATACACAATTTTGAGGCCCGGCGTATGAAAAAACCAGGCTTCGTTGGACTGAGAGTGAAAAGGCCCGGCCCCTACTCCGCCTCCGGTAGGCATCCGAATGACAACGTCCGCTTTTTCACCCCAGCGATAGTGCAATTTGGCCAGGTTGTTTATAATTTGGTTGAAACCACAGGTTACGAAATCGGCAAATTGCATTTCTACCATAGCTTTCATCCCCCGGAGAGAAAGGCCCAGGCCCGCCCCTACAATGGCCGATTCACAAAGGGGGGTATTGCGGACCCGCTCCCGCCCAAATTGCGCCACGAGGCCTTCCGTGATTTTAAACACTCCGCCATATTCGGCAATATCCTGCCCCATCAGCACCAGTCCGGGCATTTTTGCCATGCTCTGGCTCAAGCCTTCGGCAATGGCATCAATGTAGCGCAAGGTATGGGTTTGGCGATGGTCGGGGGGCTGAGGGGTGGGAAGGGTATGGAAAATAAAACATCCTGTACTTCGGCTTCCGTATTGGCTACTGGGTCGGGCAGGGCAAAGGCTTCGGCTACGGCCTGTTTGATTTCCTCGCGATAGAACTCTTTGGTTTCGGCCACCATTTTTTCGGTCATGATGTGGTGCTGAAGTACATATTGCTCGTAATGCAAAACCGGGTCGCGGGCGGCCCATTCATCGAGCAAGTGGGGCGGCACATATTTGGTGCCCGAAGCTTCTTCGTGGCCCCGCATCCTGAAGGTCATGGCTTCTATCAAAACCGGGCGCGGGGCCAGGCGCAGTTCATTGGCATAGTGGCGAATGGTGTGGAATACTTCCAGCAGATTATTGCCATCTATCCGAAGGGCCTCTATGCCATAGCCAATGCCTTTGTCGGCCAGCCGCTCACAGCGAAACTGCTCATAGTTGGGGGTAGAAAGGCCATAACTGTTGTTTTCAATCAAAAAAATCACGGGCAGTTGCCATACAGCCGCCACATTGAGGGCCTCGTGAAATTCGCCTTCGCTGGTGGCCCCATCGCCGCAAAAGGCCAGGGTGGCGCGGGGCTGATGCTGCAAGACATCGGCCAGGGCCACGCCATTGGCAAGCGACAACTGCGGGCCCAGGTGCGAAATCATCCCCACTATCCGATGGGCCTGGCTGCCGAAATGAAAAGAACGGTCGCGCCCTTTGGTAAACCCGGCTGCCTTGCCCTGAAACTGGGCCAAAAGCTTGGGCAAGGGGACTTTGCGGGTTGTGAAAACGCCCAGATTGCGGTGCAGGGGAAAGATGTACTCATCTGGGGCAAGCGCGGCCGTGGCTCCGACGGCAATGGCCTCTTGCCCAATGCCCGAAAACCATTTGCTGATGCGTCCTTGCCGAAGCAAAGCCAGCATTTTTTCTTCAATCAGTCGGGGAAAAATGAGCGCGCGATAGAGATAGACAAGTTGTTCGTCGGAATAGTCGCGGCGATTAAAGGCCATCGGGAGATTGGGGGCGATTTTCATGGCGAATGTATTAAAGATAAGGGCAAATCTCGGCTATTTTTGGGAGATGCCAAGCCCAGTTGAGTGAAGACCAGATAGCCCGCCAGGAAACCGGACTAGGCCAGCAACCAAGCCCGGGCTTCGGATTCGGTAGCAAGATATTGGATTTTGAAAATGTCCTGGTGAATTTCCCGGGCATCTTCTACGGTTTGCTCAATAGAAAGCTGGGTAATAAAAGCCTGGGGTACTATGAGGGCGTACTTTTTTATGCCCGCTGCAATAAGCCGGGGAACATAATGCTGATTCATCCATTCCTGCATAGCAGGAGCCATTACGAAGCGAAAATCCAGGGTGTTGACCAGATAAAGGTGAGGACGATGTTGCTCTACTAGTTCCTGAATTTGATTCATAAGTCCTTTAAATGAATCTTCTTCTAGCCACTCGGAGTCGGGCTTATACACATTGTGCAAAAGGGCATTTTTGCCCTCAAAAAATACCTGGGTAAACCGATTATCAATCAATTGTACCGTCATAAAAAGCGGACTGAGTTAAGTGGTGGAATCGCGGGCAAATAAACAAAAATTTTTAGAAGGTTAGCGCGGATTTTTCCGGCTTCTTCTTTGAAAGGATGCACAATAAGCTGCCCGAGCAAAGCCAACGATTTTATCCTCTGCCTCAGGCATTGCACAAATCATTTTGCAGCAAAATTTTATATTGTATGTGTTTGGAAATGGATTTGTCGAGCTGGTAGAGACAGGCCTTTTAAAATAATTGCCAATCCGGCATTTATTTACACTTGCAAAGCAAAGATTTATTTTGATGAGAATAAAAATATCATTTCAATAAGTTAAAATATGAATGTTTGTTTTAATTTCTACAAAATCCTAATTATCAATATTTTATAAATAATTCCAACGAAGCTTTATCATTTGAAAAATGGCTTTTTTATGTTGTGGAGCCATCGCTCAATTTAAGAAACTGTTCCTTTTGGCTCCCTTACCTAGGGTGCAAAGGCCCGGATAAGTAAGGGAGTATTTTCAAGAAAAACTGGTTTCAGAATTTCAGTTTTTCGGTTTTGTCCCAGATGCCCCAGTAAGCCCCTACGATGCCTTCGGCCCCTACTTTCCAGGATTCATCAAAGGATGAAAAATAAAATACGGGAATATTTTCCTGCGAGGACCATAACTGGGTGTTGATGAAGTAATCTCGGGCACTTTGGTAGGAAGGCACCGCGCCACGCAAATCTTCACCCTGGCTGGGCCAGCCGGTTTCGGTAATGATGACTTGTTTGCCATTGCCTGCCGCCTTTGCTTGTTCGTACATTTGCTTCATATAATCCAATGAATTTTCAAAAGGGCAGGCTTCCCAAAAGGGATAGCAGTTGCACAATATCACATCGCAGCGTTCGGTGATGCGGGGGCGGTGCGAAAATTCATAGTAGGCATCTACATAGCCCATGGGTATAGCCGGGATTTCGGCTTTTACCTTTTGCATAAAATCAATTAATTCATCTTCGGTGAGGTCTTTGCGATACATCACTTCGTTTCCCACAGCGGCAATGTCCACGAAACCTTCTTTGGCTAAGTGAATTAATCCCGCGATTTCTCGTTGATTGATTTCATCATCTTTGCCAAGCCAGGCCCCTACCAGGGTTTTGATGCCCATTTCTTTGGCCACTTTGGGGATAAACTCGTTTCCTTCGGTACAGGAAAAAGAGCGCACCCATTGGGTATGTGGTTGTAGGATTTCCATGCGGCGCCTCACCTGGGCTTCGGAAATGAGATCGCCGGGTTTTTGCCCCTCTTCATAAAGGCTGAAGCAAAATCCGTGTACCCCATTTTGCAAAATTTCAGCAAATAAGTCGTTCAAGGTTTCTTCCGACTCACCCGCCACAAAGCTGAGGGCGGTATTGGTTTTTAAGGAAAGAATTTTTTCTTTTCTGAATGACATGGCAAAAATTTAAGATTTTAGAGCCCGTGTTTGAGTACGTAAAAATAAGCAATGGCCCGCAAATTTGCCTTTGGCTTGGCAATTAGCGGATGATGGCTTTTTCTTTTATGTATTTTAATTTTTCGTTTTTATCCCAAATCCCCCAACGCTGGCCAATGTCTCCTTCATGGTGTACCTTCCAAGCCTCATCAAAGGATGAGAAATAAAACAGTTCGATTCCGTGCTTTTTGCTCCAATTGTTTATATCAATAAAATATTGCATAACGTGGGTTTTAGAAGGAACGGCTTGATGGACCGGATTGCCCTGGCTGGGCCAACCTGTTTCGGCAACGATTACTTTCTTACCCATTGCGGCCTTCTCTGCCCAAGCATACATTTTTTGCAGATACGTAGAAGCTTCGGCAATGCTGTAGCCTTCCCAGAAAGGGTAGCAGTTTGCGAGGATTACATCGCAGGCGGCGACCAAATCGGGGTATTCGCTAAACTGGTGATAGGTGTCCACGCAGCCCACCGGAATATCCGGGAGGGCTTTTTTCACGCGCTGAATATAGGCAATTAATTCATCTTTGGGTAATTCCCCTCGCAGCAGCACTTCATTGCCCACCGCCGCAATATCCACTTGACCAGCCCTGGCAAGGGCAATCAAATTATTGATTTCTTGTTCATTATTTTCTTTGTCGCGGCCAATCCAAGCCCCAGCGATGGTTTTGCGTCCATATTCACGGGCTATTTTGGGAATCAGTTCGTTGCCTTCGGTACAGGAAAAAGAGCGCACCCATTGGGTATAGGGCTGAATGATTTCCATTCTTCGGCGGATTTGGGCTTCACTCAATATGTCGCCAATATTTTGATTTTCCAGATAAGGACTAAAACAGAATCCGTGAATCTGACTATTCAAAGACTGGGCAAAGAGCGATTGGATTTCCGCTTCGCTTTTGAGAGAAAAATCAGTATTGACCTTGCTATCAAAAACCAGGGCTTCGGGGCTAAGTAAATCCAACTTCATCCCCGAATAAGAAGACGCACCCATAGGCTTGGCTTTTCGCTTTGTTAGTTCTGCACTAATCTCCCGGGCCCGGGCTTCATCCAGGTCATAATTCCACATCACGACGATGGCAATCAGTGTGCCTATGATGGGCACGCCGGAGTAAAAAGCCCTTAGCCCGATGAGGGTTGCCTCGGGTTGCGGGCTAATAGCGGCATTGAAGCCAATCACATCCAGGATGATACCGCTCAAAGCCCCGGCAATGGCAAGCCCGAATTTGACCATCCACCAGTAAATTGCCCCAAAAACACCTTCTCGGCGTTTGCCTGTGTGAAGCTCGTCTAAATCAATCACATCGGAGGTCATAGACATCATCAGGGTAAACAAACTCCCAATCCCAAAGGAGAAGAAAGGCAAGGCAAAAATAAACATGTAGGGCTTGCCGGGGATAAACAAAAACCATAGCAGGATATAGCCAATAATCGAGATGCCCTGGGACAAAAGAAAGGCTTTTTTCTTGCCCATCTTCTTGGACATCTTTGCCACTACCGGAATGACTATAAAAGTAGTAACCAAAGCCCCCAAACTCCCAAAAAGAGGAATCCAAATGCCCGCTTCTTTTGCATTTCCACTGAATAGATAATGCACCACAATAAAGAAAGTGAAACCTGCTACGGTATTGAAGGCATTAAAAATAAAAAAAGTAGCAAAGCATAATTTTCGGAAAGGAGGCGATTGAAAGGCTTCTTTAAACCCTCCTAAGATTTCTTTTAGGCTACTGCCAATGTTTCGGAAGGTTAAGGGAGAATAATTTTCTTGGAGGGTGGATTTACTGGTGATAAAAATGGCCGGCACCATCGCACAAAGTGTGCAAACAATCCCCACCCAGAGGGCCAACTCGCGAGTGGCTGCTTCGGCCGTTGGGAACCACGTCGGGTCATACATAATTACCCAAAACCAAGGCGCAATGACCCAGGCCCATTGGCCTATCCACTGGGAAACCGCCATAATCTGGGTGCGCTCGTGGAAGTCGTTGCTCATCTCATAGCCCATGGCCACATAAGGCACGCTAAAAATGGTGATTCCCAGATAAAACACAAAAGAACAAAGCAAAAAGTAAATAAAATTATACTGTACCCCGTCTTCTTTGTAGAGTTGCCACATCAAGACAAAAGAAAGCCCTGTAATGATTGCGCCCAGGAAGACGTACTGCCTTCTGCGCCCCCAGCGCGATTTGGTATTATCAGAGACAAAACCCATTATCGGGTCGGTGAGCGCATCAAAAACCCGGGGTAAAAAATAGATGATGCCCAACATCCAGCCCGGGAAGCCCAGATTTTGGATCAAGACGACCATAAAGATGCCCAGTATCGCCGGGAACATCTGATTTGCCAACATTCCTAAGCCAAACGCTAGTTTTTGCCCAAAAGGAACTTGGGGACTGGCAATTTTTGTGGTTACATTCATCTCAATATTTTATGGGTAATGTGCATGTATCAAAATTTTATTAAGGTCGGATGATTAGGGTCTGTAGGGCCTGGGCTTCTATGCGGAAGTCCAATTGTTTTTCTCCTAATTGGAGCTGAATGGATTTTGGGGCTTCGTCCTGATTCAGTAGCACAATAGCAATGGAACCATCGGGATTTTGGGCGGCGGTAAGCATCAAATCTTTATCCGAATTTTCAAAGCCGATGCGCACCGCGTCTGGACGAATGAATTTGCTGAAGTGGGCCATCACATAATACAAGGGCGTGAAATACACTTCATCTTTTTCTGGGTCCACGATTACGGGCGCAACGCACCAGTTTTTGAACCAGTTGGGGCCACCTTGTTTATCCAGCACCATGTTCCAGTCTATCCAGCCATCCACATGGTTATTGAGGCAGCCGATGATGTCGCGGGCATAGCGATAGGTAGGCACGTACTTAGGATGCAGGTATTTTTCTTCTTCACTGGCCCAATCCCAGCCCCAATCGGTTGCTTCCTTGCGCCAATACCAGGCATCGTCTTGCCATTTGGGCACTTCGGCATCTACACAGGCTTCGGTTTGGATGAGATATTTTTCCGGTTTCTTTTTGTGGGCATATTGCAAAGCCTCAGGAAAATAATCGTAGGTGCTTTCGTACCAGTGAATGGCCGTGCCGGCAAAATATTTGGACGATTTTTCATCACGAAACATTTCATCTACCCACTCTTTCAGGCCAGCCCGGTTTTGGTCATAGCCCAATATTTTCACGGCTCCGTAGCCATCTTTTTCCAGGCGCGGGCCCAAATAGTCTTGTACAAAATCGGTCATTTCTTTGGGCGAAAAGAGCATACTTTCCCAGTTGTTGCCGTTGCCGTGGGGTTCGTTTTCTACGGTGATGCCCCAGATTTCAACGCCTTGTTTTTTGTATTCCGTGAAATATTTTGAAAAAACAAAGCCCAGGTTTCATAATATTTGGGAAGTAATTTTCCGCCCACCCATTTGTTATTGTCCTTCATCCAGGGGGGGGCTGTCCAGGGGGAGGCGATGATTTTGAAGCCATTTTTGGAGATTTTCTGAGCATCTTTAATCATCGGTATCAGGTCGTCCATATCTTCCTGGATGCTAAAATTTTCAATTCCATATCATCC